>JBBSIS010000176.1:0-6645 GCA_038231955.1 Acidimicrobiales bacterium | reverse complement strand
GATCCTGGGGCCGGAGGGTCGGGTCGAGGCCTTCGAGCCAAATCTCGTCTGCTGGCCGTCCCTGGCCGACCTCCCGGCAAACGTGCGGCTGCACCGGGTCGCACTCGGTGATCACGCCGCTACGGTGACGCTGCGCAACATCGGCGACGCCGGAAACAGGCTGCATGCGACGCTGGTGGACTTCGCCGCCTTCGCTGAGAATCCCGGCGTGTTCCGCGAGGCGGAGGTGGAGATGCGCACGCTCGACGACGTGCTGGAGGAGCTAGGCGTTCGCAACGTCGACGTCCTGAAGATTGATGTAGAGGGCTTTGATGCACAGGTGCTCCACGGGGCGGAGCGTCTCATCGCGGAAGGGCGGGTCGGCCACATCCTCGTCGAAGTGTCGCCGGAATACGTTCCGGTCGATTTCGTCGACTGGCTCATCGCCACCGCTGGCCCGCAGTACCGGGCCTCCCGGGTGGCCGAAGAAGGTCGGCTTCTCGCCCGGCCGGTCCTCCGTCCGGTTGGAGGCGAGACCCGCCAGTACAACCTCCTGCTGTCCCGTGTGTCAGCCGGGACGGGCTGAGGCGGCCTGCTCGAGCACCTCGAGGAACCGCGGCGCCCAACGCCGGCCCGAGTAACGCTCGACCACGGTCTGGCGGCCGGCGTCGCCCAGGCGCCGGCGCAGGGGCGCGTCGGCGACCAGTCGGCTGACCGCCTCGACCCACTGGTCCTCGGTCGACGCCAGCAGGCCGTTGTCGCCGGAGGAGATGATGTCGGGGTTTACGCCGACAGGCGACGTGATGGTCGGCACCCCGAGGGCCAGGTACTGGAGCGCCTTCAGGCCGCACTTGCCCTGGCTCCACTGGTCGTCGGGGAGGGGCATGAGGCCGATGTCGAAGCTCGACACGTCGTCGATCTCGGTGGCGGCCGACCACGCCTTGGCCGAGACCCGAGCGGACGATCCGTTGGCGCCCGGCAGGGTGTACGTGGCGTCGCCGACTACGACCAGCTCCACCGGCAGCTCCGCAAGGACGCGGCGAAGGGCGCCGTCGACGGTGTGCAGGTGCTGGGCGGTCGTCGGGCTCCCGCTCCAGCCCAGTCGCACCCGCTCGCCGGCGGTGCGCTCCCGGGGCTGGTAGGCCTCGGTGTCGATCGTGGTGGGAATTACCGTGACCCGATCAGAGGATTGGCGGGCGTAGGCGGCCAGCCAGTCGTTGCCGACGGTGGTCATGGCCGCCCCGGCGACGATGCGGCCGACCTTCTGGGGCCATTTGAGCCGGGCCATCGACCGGTTGGCGGCGCTGGTGTCGCCCAGGAAGATGGCGTCGTCGAAGTCGTACACCACCGGTACCCGCCGCTCGAGCAGCATCTCGACGACGGGAGGGCCGAGGGCGAACGCCTCCCGGTAGACGAACGCCACGTCGTAGTGACCTGCGGCGGTCAGGTCGCGCACCCGCCGAGCCAGCCCGGCCAGCACGCCGGCCGCCTTCGTCGCCGTGGCCCCACCCCGGTACAGCTGACCGAACGCAGTGTCGCTGAGGAGGGGCCGCACGTCGGCGGTGATAGCGCCGTCGGGCAGCAGCCGCAGCCACTGCTCGAAGCGGAATCGCTGCCCGGGCGCTGTGTCGAGCGGGTAGGGGACGACGAACAGCGCCTTCACGCCTGACCGCCCCAGCCGAGTACGACGTCGAACCACGGTGCAAACAGGCAAATCGCTCGACGGGCGATCAACGGAGGGAATGGATGGTCACGGCCTGGACGAGGGAAGCGAGGGGAACGAGGTCGTCTGGGTCGCCGGTGAGGACGACGGCATTCCCGAGGGCCGCCGCTGTTGCCATGACAAGGGCATCGACCGCATGACACGAGTCGAGCTGGAGTGTCTCGAGCAGCCGGCCGGCGTCCACGGCGATTGCCCGGTCGGTCGGTACGACCCGAGCGCGTCGAAGCACGCGGGAAACGGCGGCGGTCCGGGCGCGAGTTCGCGCCACTTCGCAAAGCACGGGCGCCGGGACGCGGGCAGTGCCTCCTCGTCGCTCGACCGCCTCGAGAACCGCTTGGGCCCGGCGAGCGCTGGACGAGTGTTCGCGAGGACTGGCCAGCACCGAAAGGGCCTCGCTGTCGAGGATGGCGATGGGCGGCGGGGGAACCGTCGAGCTACGCGGACGGGGCACGGCGACCTCGGCTGCGATGGCTCGTAGCCAGCCGGTCAAGCGAGGCCTCGGCCTCGGCGACCAGGACCTCGTCGGGTGGGCCGAGCTCCGCGGCCAGCTCGTCGAGAAATGCCCGCAACTCCACCCGGTCGAGTTCATGGCGTAGCGCCTGGTTGACGAAGGCGCTCACGCCGCGAGGGCCGACACGATCACGAACCTCGGCAAGGAGCTCGGCATCGATCGTTGCGGAAAGCCGATCCGTCGTCACAGTCGAATCATACAACTATCACACTGTGATCGAACGCCAGCTTAGAGGCAGGTTTTTCTCGATCTCGATGGCCGAGAAGTCGGTGGGCTTGATCGGACCCCGTTCCCGGGCCCAGGCCACCATCCTGGCGATGCCCGTGTCGAGGTCGGTGGCCGGACCGGCGCCGGCGCCGAAGACCGACCGGACCTTGGTGTGGTCCGAGAAGGCGTCGACCACCTCGTTGCGGGCCGGGTGATGGACGACGGGGTGGTCGGGCACGCCCATGGCCGATCGGACGGCGTCGGCCAGTTGGTTGACGGTGTACGGCACGTCGGCGCCGACGTTGAACGTCTGGTTGCGGGCGCCGTCGGCGGTGGGCGCGGCGACGAGGGCGGGGATGACGTCGCCCACGTAGGTGAAGGCCCGCGTCTGCTCGCCGTCGCCGAAGATCGAGAGCGGCTCGCCCTTCATGATCTGGTTGATGAAGATGCCGAGGACGTTGCGGTAGCGGTCGCCGATGTTCTGCAGCTCGCCGTAGACGTTGTGGGGGCGGAAGACCACGTAGTCGAGGTCGAACATGCGCTTGGAAACAGCCAGCTCCTGCTCGACCGCGAATTTGGCGATGCCGTAGCTGTCCTCCGGCTCGGGCCGCAGTGATTCCACCATGGGAACCTGGCCGCCGCCGTAGACGGCGATCGACGAGGTGAACACGAAACAGTCGACGCCGTGGTTCACGGACGCGTTGATCAGGTTGACGCTGCCGATCACGTTGTTTGTGTAGTTGAAGCGCTTGATGAAGTGGCTCAGGCCCTCGGCGGCGTAGGCGGCGAGGTGGTACACCCGAGCGAAGCCGTGGGCGCCGAAGAGCTCGTCGACGAGCACGTGGTCGGTGACCGAGCCCTCGACGAGGGTGGCGCGCGGATCGACGTTCGACTCGAAGCCGCCGCTCATGTCGTCGACCACGACGACCTCGTCGCCCTGGTCGAGCAGCGCGGTGGCGAGGTGGGCGCCGATGAAGCCGGCGCCGCCGGTGACGAGGCTCTTGGTCATTCGCTGAGCTGCTCCCTGTGCAGGTCGGGCGCCAGCAGGGGAGCGAACCGCTCGAGCCGGGTCGGCGGGACGAAGACGTAGTTGTCCTCGATGACGTCGGCGGGGTCCCGCAGCTCCTCAAGGGAGCTCGGGGAATCCTGCCGGTAGCGGAACAGCCGGTACCCACGGTCGAAGAAGAACGACGTCAGGTCGGCGACGCCGAGGCCGAACCCCTCCAGGTACCAGGGATTGATCTCGCACACGACGACAGGAACGTGCTCGTCGATCAGCCGCCGGGCTCCTCGCAGGGCAAAGAGTTCGGCGCCCTCGATGTCGACCTTCATGAAGGTCAGACGCTCGAGCGGAGGAAGGAGCTCATCGAGGGCGACGATGTCCGCGTCGATATCGGTGGTGCCCGACCAGCGGATCTGCTCGGCGCTTCCCGGTCGGTCGGCGTCGTCGTGGCGGTTCCCGAGGTGCACAAGGCCGGCGGCGATTCCTCCAGAGGCCTGCAGGGGCGCGTGAAACGTGACCCGCTCCCGTCGTTCGCCGCAGCCGACGGGGTGAAGCTCGGCATTCTTGAAGCGGAGCACCGTGCGCATGATCCGCAGGCAGCCGTAGGTGAACGGAATGGGCTCGAAGGCCAGCACGCGGCCTGCGGGCCCGACCGACCGGGACAGGTGGTACGTCCACAGCCCGAAGTTGGCGCCCACATCGAGGACGACGTCGCCGGGTGCGACGGCGTAGCGGATGAGGTCGAGCTCGGGTTCGGTCCACCCCCCGGAGCGGATGTCCCATGCCATGGCGCCGACCTGCAGCCACCGGTACGCCGAGGTGCCCTGGAATCGGCCCAAAGGCCCTTTGACCATCTTGCGCAATGCAGAGTTGGCAGGCACGCGCTTAACCCCGCTGGTCCGGGACCGTCATGAAGGGTAACGAACGCCCTTCTTCGGCCTTCGGCCGCCGTTCTCGCTGCCTTTTCCGTTCCCGTTGCCGTTGCTATACGCCTTGACCTCGGCAGCCGTGTACTGGTACTGGTACCGGTAGCCGTAACCGCCGACGCCGGTGGCGCCATTGAGAACTACGCCCATGACCGGTGCCTTGACCCGTCGGAGCATATCGAGGGCGTGGGCGACGTCCTTCGAGGAGGTGGATCCGGCCTTGGCGATGAGTACGGTGCCGTCGACCTTGGCGGACAGGACGGCGGCGTCGGTGACCGGCAGGATCGGGGGACAGTCGACCAGCACGAAATCGGCCTGGGCCCGGGCGGAAGCCAGGACGTCGGCGGCCCGGTTCGACCCCAGCAGCTCGGACGGATTGGTCGGCCGCGGCCCGGCGGTCAGCACCCGGATACGCGGGTTGACATCGTGCAGTGCGGCCGACAGCGGCGAGGCGCCGAGCAACACCGAGGTGAATCCCGTCTCGTTGTCGACCCCGAAGAACTCGTGGACCCGCGGCCGACGGAGGTCGCAATCGATCACGATCACCCGCTGGCCGGCGTTGGCCATGGCGATGGCGAGATTGACCAGCGTGGTGGTCTTTCCCTCGGCCGGGTTGGGACTGGTCACCTGGACGACCCCCAGTGACCGGTCGAGCCCAAGGAAGGTGATCGACGTTCGCAGGGTCCGGTACGCCTCGGCGGCGGACGAAGTCGGTTCGGTGATCGACACCACCTTCGCCTCCCCCTTGCTCTTCCACGCCACGGCCGGGATCACGCCCAGCAGAGACACACCGGTGGCGGCCCGCTCCAGGTCGGCGCCGATCTTGAGTGAGTCGTCGAGGTGGTCGAGGACGAACGCGGCAACGAGCCCGAGCACGAGGCCGGCGACGAGGCCCATCAGCGCGTCACGCCGCGGTCGGGGACTGACGGGCGACGTTGTGGCCCTCGCCGGTGCAACCACCTGCGCTCCACCGTTCTTGAGAGCCGTGTCGACCTGGAGCTGGTCGAGCTTCTGCTTGAACGTTCCCTGCTGGCTGATGAGGGAGTCGCGCTCAGGGGTCGAGGGGGCCAGGACCACAGGGCTGCCCGGCCGCTGGTTGGCGATGGCCGCGGCGCTGGCGGCCGCACCCAGCTCGTCGATCTGCTTCTGAAGCACGTCGACCTTCTGTTGGATCTGCTTGGCCGCATCGAGCAGGCCGTTCACGGCCTGTTCGCGCGTGAGGTCGATGTACGCCTTGGTATATGCGTTGGCGATTGTGGCCGCGTCCGCTGGAACCTTGCTTCTGGCGGTGATCTCAACGACATTGGTGCCGCCCCGTTGCGTCACGCTGGCGACGGCATCGAATCCCAAGCTCTGGCGGACCCGCTCCTGCACCGGCTCGCTGGTGATGATCTCCATCTGCGTGTCGATGCCCCCGGAAACCGATGCGTTGCCGGACAGCACGTCGAAGAGGGTCTGGTTGGGCTGAAGGAGAAGGCGGGCGCTGGCCTCGTAGATCGGCTTCTGTGCCCGCGACACGACAACGGCGGTGCTGACGACGACGACGACGGCCAACAGGATGATCAGCCGGCGCCGGCGCAGGATTCCGAGATAGTCGCGAAGAGTCATCCCCGGTGCTCCCGCCGTTGTCATCAATGCCACGTTTGCGTGCCCCTGTCACCCCAATGGAATCCCGACCCTCCGCGAGGCCAGGCGGAACCCAGCCTAAACCACGGGCGACGCCGAACCGCTTCTTCAGCAGCCGCGTAGGAAAGTCAGCGCAGCCAGGAGCCCCAGCCGCTCGTGCCGGATGGCTCCTGGTGGCGTGGGCAAGGGCGGTTTGGTGGCCACCATCTTGACCTCGCCGGTCACACATCGGCGGAACAGCAGACCTGCTCGGGGGGCGTGCTCCGCTGAAGTCACGACCACTACCTGTCGCCAGCCCCGGTCCCGCGCCAACCGGGCGCCCGCTTGCGCTTCGGCGCGCGTCGAGTCGGGCGCCGGTCGGAGGCAGACAACCTCGAAAGGCTGTTGCGACGTGCACATGTCTGCCACCCGTTGGAAGTCCGGCTCGCCGTCGAGAACCAGCGTCGGAGCCACCCCTCGCGCCATGAGCTTCAAACCTTTCGCCAGCCGGTCGCCGTGGTCACCGGAGAGGACGAACACTGCGTCGGCGCTCGTGATCACGTCGGTCCGGCCCCAGAACGCCAGCCGGGCTGTCGCCAGGGCGCTGAGGACTCCGGCCAGGACCACAACGGCCACCGCAACCGCAGCCCAGGTCATCGGACGTCGTCGCTTCGACGCCGCGGCCACGTCG
>JBBSIS010000175.1:0-6707 GCA_038231955.1 Acidimicrobiales bacterium | reverse complement strand
CCTCGCTGCAGGCCCCGCAGCGCCCGCTCAGGGCGAAGTGCCGGGAGCTGACGGTGAAGTCGAAGTCCCGCTTGAGCGTGCGCTCCAGGGGTCGGAACACCTTGGGCGCCACCTCGATGACCGCTCCGCAGTCCTCGCACACCAGGTGCTGGTGCACTTGGTCGGCCAGGTGGTAGACGGCGGGCCCGTGGCCCAGATGGGTGTGCTCGACCACGCCCAGGCGCCGCAGGGTCTCCAGGGTGCGGTAGATGGTGGCCCGGTGCACCTCGGGATGGGCTCGGGCCACCTCGGCCGCCAGCTCATCGGCGCTGCGGTGGTCGTCGGCCTCGTCCAGCGCGCTCAGCAGGGCGTGGCGGGCTGTGGTGACCCGCTCTCCCTTGCCTCGCAGGGCCTCCAGCAGGGCCCCGACGCGCTCGCTGCTCATGGTGGGCCCAGGGTACCGCGCCGCCCTCTCGATCCCCCGATGGCACCGGCCACGACACGACGGACCAGCTCGTGGGCGATGGCCCACCGCGGCGCTGCTGCGACCTCGAGGCCCGCCGAGGCCGCGCTCCGGCGTGAGTCTTTCCGCAGAAGGAAGAGGGGCGGGATCACGGTCTGTCACCCCGGGAGGCCACGGGCTGGGGCCCGACCACGGGAGCGTCGTGGGTGTCGAGGCCGGCGGCCCGGCGCAGGCCCTTGCGCCCGCTCAGGGCGAAGACCACGGCGAACAGGCTGGCACCCACCAGCACGATGGTCGCCCCCGAGGAGATGTCGAGGTGGTAGCTGACGACCATGCCCACGAATCCACACACCGCCCCGATCGACGTCGACAGCCAAAGCATGCGGGCGAAGCTGTTGGTCAGCATGCGGGCCACGGTGGCCGGGATGACCAGGGTGGCGGCGATGAGCACGACGCCCAGCACCTTCATGGTGGCCAGGATCGATGCCGACAGCAGCAGCATCAGCAGGGCGTCCATGCGGGCGGTGTTGACGCCCGACACGTCGGCCACCTCGGGGTCGAAGGTGGTGAACAGCAGCTTGCGGTAGAAGAAGAACACGATGGCGGCTGTGCCCACCGTCACCCCGGCGACCACCCACACATCGGCCACCGAGACGCCGAGAACCGAGCCGAACAGGGCGGCGTCGATGCTCCTCTTCACCTGCCCGTAAAGGCCGAGGAGGGCGATGCCGAAGGCGAAGGAGGCGGTGGTGATGACCCCGATGGCCGCATCGGAGCCGATGACCCGCCGCCGGGTGACCCGGCCGATGGCCAGGGCCGAGGCCATGCCCCACACGCCGGCGCCGATGTAGAAGTTGAGCGAGATGAGGGCACTGGCCGCCGCCCCCCCGAAGATGGCATGGGACAGGCCGTGGCCGATGTAGCTCATGCCCCGCAGGGTGACGTACACCCCGATCAGCCCACACAGGGCCCCGGACAGGGTGGCCACGATCAAGCCGTGGCGGAAGAACCCGAAGGCGAGGGGCTCCGTCAGCCAGCTCATTCGCGCTGTCCGTTCACGAGGCCGTGCCTGCTCACGAGGCTGTCCCCCGGCGGAAGCGGAGCACGTTGTCGGCCTCGTCGTAGCGGTCGACCACCACCGGCATGCCCCCGTGTTCGAGCACCTCCATGGGCGCCCCGTAGGTGCGCTCCAGTACCTCCGGGGTCAGCACCTCCCGGGGCGTGCCCCGGCCGGCGACCTCGGTGTTGAGGCAGACCAGGTAGGGCAGGTGGGCGGCCATGCCGTTGAGGTCGTGCGTGCTGAGCACCACGGCCAGGCCCTCGGCGTTGAGGTCGGCCAACAGGTGCAGCACGTCGTGGCGGGTCCGCACGTCGACCCCGGAGGTCGGCTCATCGAGCAGGAGGAGCTCGGGGCGGCGCAGCAGGGCCCGGGCCAGGAACACCCGCTGCTGCTGGCCGCCGGACAGTTCGCGGATGTGACGGCGGCCCAGGCCGGCGATGCCCAGGCGGGCCAGGACGTCGGCCACCTCGGCCCGCTCGGCGACCGAGGGCCACGGCAGGCGCCGGCCGCTGGTGCGCGACATGAGCACGGCCTCCGACACGGTGACCGGGAAGCTCCAGTTGACCGTCTCCACCTGGGGCACGTAGCCGATGCGCAGCCCGGGGCGCCGCCGCAGCGTCCCGGCCACAGGGGCCACGGTGCCCATCACCGCCCGCAGCAGGGTGGTCTTGCCCGAACCCGAGGGCCCGACGATGCCGGTGAAGTCGCCGGCGCCGACCTCCAGGTCGACGTTGACCAGCACCGGGGTGCCGTCGTAGGCGCAGGTGACCCGCTCCAGGCGGACGAGGGACTCAACCATGGTCGACGTCGATCATTGAGCACTTCGACCGTAGCCAGGTCACTGGGGGTAGTACGCCTTGTCGCCCGCCGCACTGTCCACCTTGACCGCCTCCAGTGGAGCGGCGCTGCCTCCCAGGTTGGAGACCATGGTGATGAAGTCGAAGCGCATGAGCCCCAGCCAGGAATGATCGGCATCGCCGGGCGTGCCTGGCAGGTCGTCGTCGCGCAGCTTGTCGACGTAGCGCACGCCAGTGTCCTTGCCGATCTGGGCCAGCACCTTGGAGGGGAAGACCTCGGAGCCGAAGATGGCCTTGACCTTCTCGGCCTTGATCTGGGTCTCCAGCTCGGCCAGCTCCTTGGGGGTGGGGTCCTCGAAGCTGGAGACCTGGATGGCGCCGATCACCTTCCACCCGTAGTGGTCGGCGAAATAGGCGTAGGCGTCGTGGTAGGTGAGCAGCTCTGGGGTGGCCACCGTGGCCGTGGCCGCCTTCATGGCCGCGTCGAGCTCGTCGGCCTTGGCCGCGAATCGGTCGTAGTTGGCCTTGTACGCCTCGGCGTTCTTGGGACCCCGGCGGACCATCGTGTCGCGCACGATGCGGGCATAGTCGCGGGCCATCGGGGGGTTGGTCCACAAGTGGGGGTTGGGCTTGCCCCCCTCCTTGGGAAACGAGAAGTCGTAGATGTACTGGTTGGGGGTGATGGTCTGGGTGCCCAGCTCCACGACCTCGGCGCCGGACTTCAGGTTCTTCTGGCCCAGCTCCTTCGTCGGGCCCTCCAGCTTGAGGCCGTTGACGAAGATGATGTCGGCCTGGCTGAGCAGCTTGGCCGTGCTGGGCGGGGGCTCGAAGGTGTGGGAGTCGGCCCCCTCGGGGATGACGCCGCGCACCTCGGCCAGGTCGCCCACCACGCCGGAGGTGATGCTGGTGATGGGCGACACGGTGGTGACGATCCGCAGCTTGCCGCCGGTGCTGGAGAACGACGAGGCCGTCGTCTTGCTGCAGGCGCTGCCCACCAGCCCGGTCGTGATGGCCATCGCGACGAAGATTCCTCGGGTCACGTTGCGCACGTCTCGACCCTAGCCACGATCTGGTAGCCGATGCGATCAGGTCGCTTCGCCAGTAGCGTGGCCATCACCACGACCATCTGGTGTGCCGGGACTGCCGGGCGGTGATCGACATCCCCATCGATCGCCTGCGTGGTGCCGGGCGAGTTCGCCTCCTACGACCTGGCCAGCCGAACGACCCAGCGCCATCGCAGCGAGATCCCGAACCCGCCCACGCCGGGCGATCAACTCCGTCGGCTGCGCCTGGGATGATGGCCGGGTGAAACGCCGGCACCGACCAGTACCCATACATGACCGTTGATGCCCCGGAGCCGTTGCGCCTGGTTCGCCGACCTTTGGCGCTCTCTGTCCTCAGGCCATCGCCGGCCAGCAGTTCGGAGACCTGGTCAAGGCGGTCGTTGACATCGCCACCGGGATCATGGTGATCGGGGGCGAGCTCCACGCCGACGAAGAGGCATATCTACTCGACATCGGCTCCGAACAACGAGACCTCTGGGGGATCAACCTCTACCCGGACCACTTCGGCGCCGACGACTTCGTCGAGTTCGACTCCATGATCAACCTGCGGCCCTCGCAGGGAAACCGAACGCGCTCCGTCGACGACGCCGCGGCCCGACAAGCCATCGTCGAAATCGTGGTCAGGCTCGTCCACGCCGATGCCTGAAGCTCCGTCGCATGCCGCGCTGGCCGCCGGGCGCTGGCACACGATGTCCCTGGCCGAGCAGCTCGGCAACGTCGGCAGCGAGGTCAGCCGGGCCGTGCGGGCGAAAGCCCAAGGCAACGAGGGGCGCATGAACGGCGCCCTTGACCGAGCGCTGGAGCTGTTCGACCTGACCGCCGCTGACCCTCGGCTGGCGGGGAGGAGAAGAGAGGTTCTCCGGGCCCGCGAGGTCGTCTGCGACTTCCTGGTCGGCGACAACCAGTTCCGATCGACAGCCCAGTCTCTCGACGGCTACTTCTTGGCCTTCGCCACTGCGGCCCGCCTCCGCAGATGACGGGTCGATCCACATCCAACAGCGGCCTGTGGCGCGCAAGCGGCCGAGTCTGATACCGGGTTGTGACCAACACGTGTTCGCTGCCCTCGGTCCGCCTCCCGGACAGTTCTGGGTCGCGATGCAAGCCTCCCTGCCGATGCCCATGAAGCGGTGAGCGACGTACTGATCCGAGCCAACGACTAGCGGCCGGGCGCGAGCGTTGCCAAGCCGAGGTCGTGCGCAGCCCGGGCCATGCGATCGTCGTAGGTCACGACGGCACTGAGGTCGTCACCGGCGGCCTGGGCCGCGGCCAGGTGTATCGCGTCCAGGGTACGGAGGCCTCCCGGCTCGAGGCGTCCGGCGGCCAGCAACAGGTCGCGGTCCATCACCAGTTGATCGAGCGCGTCGAGATGAGCGAGGGCGACATCGACATCACCGCCGACTCGACGCACCGCTCGAAGAACTTCGGCCACGGCGAGCTCGCAGGTCATCACGACGTCGTCCTCTCCCAGGCCAGCCCGCCACGCGGCCATGCCTGCGCTCTCCGACTCGATCACGGCGAACTTCACGATCGCAGACGAGTCGAGATACCACGCCCTCACCGCTCGTCCGCTCGGAGCTCGCCAAGCGCGTCGGAGGCCGGCCGGTGGGTCGGCACCGGCTCTGGTAGCGGTGGTCCGACGCTGGCCGGCCTCAACCGGCCGGCGTGACGGAGGCGAGCGACGCCATCCCCGACTGGCGGCGGACCAAGGACGGCCACCACTTCTCCACGACGGGTGACCTCGATCCGCTCCCCCGCATGGGCACGGCGGAGCCATTCGCTGGCGTGCTGCCGGAGTTCCCGGACGCCGATCTGGGCCATATGTACACATGGTGGCACGGTGCGTTCCCAAGAATCGGTCCGCCGATCACACTTCCCTCACATTGTCAGTGACGATGGCTCACATGGGTTGACGACAATGGTCACGTCAACCCGCGAACGAGAACGAGGAGCTTCATGAAACGTCTACTTGCAGTGCTGGTGGGGGCGGGCATCGCCGTCGGCGGGGGCGGCGCCGCCTGGGCCGCCACCAACAGCGGCGGCGGCGTCAACCGCGAGGCGGCCAAGGCCTGCCTTTCGCGGGCCAAGACCGCCCAGCCCGGCGCCGAAAAGGCCACGGTGAAGGAGGCCGTGAAGAAATGCCTGGCCGAACAGGGCATCACCGCCGGCTCGCACCATGCCACGACCCCCGAGCAGCAGGCCAAGCGGGACGCCCTCAAGGCCTGCATCAAGAGCGTGAGAGACGCCAACCCCAACACCGACAAGACAGCGCTGCGCGATGCAGCCAAGCCGTGCCTGGAGCGGGCCGGCATCACGCCCGGCCAGGTGCACCAGAAGCTGGCCGCGGTCAAGGCATGTCGCGACACGGCGAAGGCCGCCAATTCGTCCGCTGACAAAGCAACGCTGCGCAACCTCGTGAAGGACTGCCTCAAGGCCAAGTAGGGCCCGGACCGGCGGGGCGCACCGCTACGCTGCGGGGCGCCCCGCCATGGACCGGCCCACCATCGACATCTACGAACAGCAGGCCGCGGAGTGGGCCAGCCGGCGTAGTCCTCGAGAGCGCGATCGGGCCCGCGGGCTGGCCGGCCTCGCCCTTCCCGGCCAGCCCGTGGCCGACCTCGGCTGCGGCCCCGGCAACTACTTGGGCGACCTGGGCCCCAGGGTGGTGGCGGTGGACGCCGCCGCCGCCATGCTCGCGATGGCCCGCCAACCGAAGGGCGGCACCGCAGTCGCCGTCCAGGCCGACCTCGAGGCGCTGCCCTTCCGGGACCGGAGCCTGGGGGCGGCATGGGCATCGAGCTCCTACCTGCACCTGCCCAAGGCCCGCCTGCCCATGGCCCTGGCCCGCCTCCACTGGGCTATGGCGGTGGGCGCCCCGCTCGCGTTCTCGGTCGTGGCCGGCGACGGGGAGGGGAATCGCTGGCCGGGCGACGACTTCCCCGGCCGCTTCTTCGCCTCCTGGCGGCCCGAGACGCTGGCCCCGCTTCTCGTCGGCGCCGGCTTCGAGGTCGACGACGTGATGACCGTGGGTCGGCGGGTGTGGGCCGAGGCGCGCCGGGCTCGCACCCTCCCGGACACGGTCGGGCCCGGGCTCCGGGTCCTCGTCTGCGGCCTGAACCCAAGCGTGGTGTCCGCCGACGCCGGGCTGGGCTTTGCCGGGCCGTCGAACCGCTTCTGGCGGGCAGCGGTGGCCTCCGGCCTGGTCACCCGGCCCCGCGATCCCCTGGGCTGCATCGTGGCCGACCGGGTGGGCATGACCGACCTGGTCAAGAGGGCCACGCCGAGCGCCGCTGGGCTCACAGTGGAGGAGTACCGGGCCGGCGCCGGCCGGGTGCGGCGGCTGGTGG
>JBBSIS010000174.1:0-6739 GCA_038231955.1 Acidimicrobiales bacterium | reverse complement strand
GCTCCTGCTCCTGGTCGCCGTCCCCTACCTCACGCCGTTCCTCACCCTCCAGCGGCTGGTGCCCCTGCTCGACAGCATCCGATTCTCCCGGTTCTACGTCATCTCGGTGCTGGCCCTGGCCCTGGGCACGGCATGGCCGGTGGCGCATCTCCCCGAGTGGCTGGCGGCGAGCCGGCCCCGCCTCCGGCGCCTTGCTCCGGGCGTGCTCGCCGGCGTGCTGGCCCTCGCCGTCGTGGTCGACGCCTGGCCATACCGCAGCTTCTACTGGCTGAAGACGCCGGCATCAGCCGAGGCCTACCGCGCCATCGGTCCCCGACTCGACGCCCTGCCGCCCGGCACGCGGATCGCCACCCCGTCGCAGGACCCGAGAACGGTCGACATCCTGATCCGCGGGCACAAGGAGCTCAGCCTGGGCTGGCCTCATCCCGTGGCCTACGGCCAGCTGTGGCGGGAGACCATCGGTGGCATCGTCGCCCCACCTGGCTACACCCAGGCCGCGCTGGCCCTGTCGTCGACGGCCTACATCCTCCAGGAGAAGACCGCCAACCGGTCCACGGCCCGAGAATTCGTCGCCTCGGTGGCGCTGCGGCCCATCGAAGCGCCCCTGCCGAGAGTGCGCGCCTACGACCATTCGTTGGTGCTCGACGACGGTGTGATCGGCCCCGAGCTGGCCACCGCCCTGGCCGCCAAGAACGTGGCCGTGGTCACCGCCACCGCTTCGATGAGATCACCGGCGCTGGCCGCCACCGCCACGGCCCGCGCCGTCGAGACCGGCTCCTGCCGTCCGGAGTCGACGATGGGCCTTCCGGGCGACGTGGCCGGCGAGGTGGGAGTCGCCTGCGGCATGCATGCGTTCGTTCCGCCACTGGCGGCAGGCGCGAAGTTCCTGGGCCCGGACGACACGCCCGGCTCGGAGTTCACCGCCCTGGCCGACGGCCTCCGGGGCGTGAGCGTATGGATGGAGGGCCCGATCGGGCAGGGCGAGCTGGTGGTCCACGAGGTGGGAACGGGCGGCGTCGACGGGCCCGAGCTGGCCCGCACCAGGATCACCGGCGTCGACGCGTACAGCATGGCCAGCTTCAGCTTCAGCCCGATCCCCGACTCGGCGGGGAAGCGGTACCGGTTCGCCATCGAGTGCCCTGGCTGCTTCAGTGAGCTCGAGCCCCAGGTGTACGCGGCGCGCAACGTCTACCTGCAGGGCAACCTGACGGTGAACGGTCGACTTGATCCCGACTACACCCTGGCTTTCTCCCCCGCCTACCAGCGAATGGCGTCAGCGCCGGCCAGCACCACAACGGTCAGCGTCGTCGGATCCGGTCCCGGCCACTGGAAGCTGGCCAGCTCTGGGGCCCGACCATCGGTTGTCGTCGTCGGCGACGCCAACTTCCCGGGCTGGAGCGCTCGGGTCGACGGCCGGCGGGCGCCGGTGCTTGAGGCCGACGGCGCCTTCATCGGCGTAGCCGTCGACGCCGGCGACCACGAGATCACCTTCGACTACGGCCCCGGGACCGCGGCGCTCGTCGGCCGGCTGATCACCCTGGGCACGCTGTTGGCCATCGTGGCCGGCGGACTGGTTTCACGACGCCGGCGTCGACGCCGGCGCTTGGACGACGCACTCGAGGTGGGCACCCCAACGTTCGAAGGCGTCGGGGAGGAAGCTCTCGATGCGGGACATGACGGTCCACGCCCGGCGATCGCCGAAGGGCAGGGCCCACGCGCCGAAGGAGGCGAGACTGTGCTGGCGGCGGGCGACAACGGAGAAGCCGGCGTCGTCGACCATCCGGAGTAGGCCGGCGGCGGTGAACCGGGAATGCACATGGACTCCGTCCCACGCCGGCCAGAGGGTGCGCCCGGCCCGGATGAGGGGGTTGTCCTCGACCGTCTCGGCCAGGATCAGGTGCCCGCCCGGCCGCAGGATCCGGCGGGCCTCGGCCAGCACCCCATCGGGCTTTTCGAGGTGGTGGAGCACGTGGATGCACCACACCAGGCCGACGCTAGCGTCGGCGAACGGCAGGGCGGCCCCGTCGGCCACGGCCACCGGCGCTTGGGCCAACGCTTCCGCGGTGCGTTCCTCGTCGTGTTCGATCCCGATCGGGCGCAGGCCGGCGGACCGCATCCGTCGCAGCCAGTACCCCCGGCCACAGCCCAGATCGAGCACGGGGCCGTCGCCCCCCAGCGCCCAGAGATGACGTTCCAGCCACAGGTTCAGCGGCTGGTCGACATCGGCGGCGGCATGCTTGCCGGGGCCCGGCGGAAGCACGGTCATCGGTGGTCCTCGGCGTGCGGGTCGCCAATCCGCCCGTTGGCGAACACGATCCCCCCCAGGCCGGCGACGCCGAAGACGGCCCCCACCCACAGGGCAGGACCGGGATCCTTCTCCTTCGTCGGCGCTTGCCGCGCCAGGGTGGAGGACGGGCCGCCGTTCGCGGGGGCGACACACGCGGTCGGCGGCCCGAGCCCGGGTGTCGACGGGCAGGTGTCGGGAGGCCCGGCGGGCTGCGCACCGGCGGGCAGCGCCATGGCCAAGCCGGCGAGCAACGCAGCTGCGGCAACCGTAAGCCGAGACGTTCGCATGCTGACCACGACGCAGAGTAATCTGCAGGGGCTTTCGGAGCTCCATTCGCGACAACATGCGCAACCGTTGGAGGCCGATCCTTGCGCCGGTCGGCGTGATGGAGCAGAGCGAACTGGCAGGTGTGCTGTGGCTGAGCCGATGCGGGAGATCACTTGAGGACGACCATCTCCCGGGCACCGGCGCCGGTGGGGCTCGAGCGGGAGCGTGGCGTGGGCTCCCACACCGACTCCGCTCCCGGCCGCCCGCCGGACTCGGAGCTGATCGCAGGCGTCGTCGTGCCCACCCACAACGACGGCGCCAACATCGGCCTACTGCTCGCCCGGCTCCTGACCGAGCAGTGCATCGACGAAGTGGTGGTCGTGGCCAGCGGCTGCGACGACGGGACGGTGGCCATGGTGTCCGAGGTCGTGGCGGGGAACCCCGATCGGGTCCGCCTCTACGTGGAGGCCGAGCGCACCGGCAAGGTGGCCGCCATCAACTTCGGGCTCCGCCAGCTCGACTCGCCGGTGGTGATCGTGGTCTCCGGCGACGTGTTGCCCGACCCGGGCTCGCTGGCCCAGCTGGTCGACGCTATGGCCGACCCTGAAGTCGCCCTCTCCGGGGGCCGGCCGGTGCCGGTGAACGACCAGGACACGCCCCTCGGCTACGCCGTCCACCTGCTCTGGCGCCTGCACCACCGTCTGGCCCTGCACCAGCCCAAGCTGGGCGAGATGATCGCCCTGCGGGCCGAGGCGGTCGTCACCCTCCCCCGCACGTCGGTCGACGAAGCCTGCTTCCAGGCGTTGATCGAGGCCGCGGGGTGGCGTTCCGTCTACGTCCCCGACGCCATCGTGCGCAACCGTGGCCCCGCCACCGTCGAGGACTTCGTCCGCCAGCGCCGCCAGATCCACACCGGCCACCTCTGGCTACGCCACAAGCAGCACTACGCCGTGCCCAGCATGCGCGTGGGGCTGCTGAGCGCCGAGCTGTGGCGGGACATGCAGGCTGACCACGACCGGTTGCGCCCCGCCCATGTGGCGTGGACCGCCGGCGCCGTGGCCATGGAGGCCTACGCCCGGTTCCGGGCTCGGGTCGACTACTGGATGGGCCGGGAGAACATCGTGTGGGCCATGATCCAGACCACCAAGGGCACAGCCACAGCGGCCGACGGGCCGGGTGCCGGGCCTGAGGCTCAGATCAGCTCGTAATCGACTCCGATGGCGTCGTAGGTATGGGCCGCACGACGGTCGAGGCTTCGTAGCGCCAGCCCATGCCGTAGAGCGGTGGCCGCCACCAACGCGTCGTAGACCGCTCCCCCAGCGATCCCAAGGCCGGCCAGACTGGCAAGCAGGCCCTGCTGCTCCGGGCCGGACAGGGCTACGACCCGCCCGCCGAACGCCTGCAAGAGCAGCTCCGTAGCTTCGGCCGCCGGCAACCGCCCCGGGATCGGCATGCGGGTGAGCACCGAGTAGGACTCGATGGCGACGTGGGCCGGTATCGCAGGCAGGGACGCCAGAACCGGCCGGGCCAGCTCGTGCTGGCCGTGGTCGATCAGCAGCCCGGCGACGACAATGCTGGTGTCGACCGCAACGGCTGCATCTCCACCAGTCACCGGCGCTGGCGCTCGACCAGATCTCGCACGGCTTCCCAGTCGAGCGGGGCCAACTCCCCCCGTCGTTCGGCGACCAGCACGCCGTCGCGCTCCACAAGCCTCACCTCACCGGGCAGAGGGCGCAGCATCAGCTGGCCGTCGCCCTCGACCAATTCCAGCTCGGCCGGCCCCGTGACCCCGAGTCTCTCGCGCATGGGCTTCGGAACTACGATCCGGCCGGATCCATCTATGGCAACTCTCATGGCAGAGACCATACCATAAGGCATGGTACGTCGACTGGCAGGAACTGCGGTCTCGTGCTTATGCGCACATTCTTCACCTAGTATGTGTGCATGAAGCGACGGACGACGATCGAGATCGACGACGAACTGCTGGCGCGGGCCCGGCTGGCGCTCGGTGCCACGACGACCAGGGCCACTGTGGAGGAAGCGCTACGGCGTGCCGCGGTGGGCGGCGAGGACGACCACGCCCGACGGGCGGCCCGACAGACGGCATTCTTGGAGCGCCTGCGCCACCGGGTTGACCTTGACGTCCTGGCTGCGGACGACATGTGGCGGTAGACGGGTGGTTGCTCGACAAGAGCGCGGCGACGAGGGCTGCTGATGCCGTGGTGGCGTCTGAGCTGGCGGAGATGGCCGGCTCGCTGTCCGTCTGCCCGGTAGGAGAGCTGGAGCAGCTCTACTCTGCTCGGTCGGCGACGGACTATGACGCCCTCAAGGCGGACCTCCACGCCGGCCTAACCGTCGTGGCGGCCCCGCCCGACGTGCTGGAGCGGGCGCTGCGACTCCAGCAGGACCTGGCGCATCACCACGGCATGTGGCACCGCACATCGATCCCGGACCTCCTCATCGCCGAGACCGCGCTGTACCACGGGCTGGGCATCGTCCACGTGGACGCCGATTTCGATCGCATCGCCGAGGTGCGGCCGCTGACGGTCCGCCGGCTCGGCACCCGCTGATCCCCTGTCGAACCGTGGCGTTGGAGGCCGCCGGGCGAGCTGAGCATCCCTGCCGCCTGCGAGAGGGGAGGGGCTGCTGGGTAACGGAGCCTCGGGACCGACCCCCACGGCCAGCGATACTGCGCTACGAACGTAGTACGATTGGGCCAGCGTGGAGGAGATCACCGACCTCCTATGGGACGAGCAGAACGTCGCCCACATCGCCAGGCACTCGGTCACCGAGCCCGAGGTCGAACAGGTGGTGTTCGGCGGCACGGCGCTGGCCACCGCCGCCGAGCGGCGCCCCGGAGGCCAAGTGGTGTTTGGCCAGACAGCGCAGGGTCGGCTGCTAGTGGTCTTCGTCGACCGGCCCGCCGCCGGTCGCTGCTACGTGTTGAGTGCTCGGCCGATGACCCGCCGTGAGGCCAGCGCCTACCGTGCCGCTCTGGCCAAGGAGGAAGAGGAGAGCGAATGACCGAACCTGAGCGCTGGCCGTTCCAGGACGATGCCGACGACTTCGACCGGAGCGAGCACCATTTGAGCGAGGCGAACGGGCTTCGGCCGCTGCCCAAGCGGGAGCCGAAGTCATCCCTTGCCGTGCGGTTCGACTCCGCCGACCTGGAGCGGCTCCGACGGCGCGCCGAGGCCGATGGTGTCGGCATCACCCAACTGGTGAGGGGCTGGATCCTCGAACGGCTCGACGAGCCTGCCGACTCGTCGTCGGTTTCGGAGTTGATGGCAGGACTTGAGACGGCGATCAAGGCGGCGCGGGCGATCAAACGCTCACAGCCATCGCCATCGTCGTCGACCCAACGCGCCGGCTAGGACGGCCAGGGGCTCCAATGCAGCTCGATGCGGCTCCCGCACGCCCCCGGCAGGTAGTCCAGGGCGATGCGGGTCTTGGTCCGGCGCCACAGGGTGTCGAGCAAAGGAAGGCCCATCGGCTGTTAGCGTAGGGGACGGGTGACGACCCGGGCGCGGTCGCAACCGCTCATGATCTTCAAGGCGGCGGCGCCTCTCCGAAAGGCCCCCTATGCGCATAAAGATGGTCTCCCTGGAAGACGGGATCACCGCCAACGGCTTCCGGAAGATCGCCGCCTATGTGGCCAGGGCCAACCCGGAGACGGAGTCGTACTACGTCTCCACCCAGCGGTACCGGAGCATTCGCAACTTCGTCAAGGGCACCTACGGCTCCAAGGGCGAGCTGGGCGACCACGACATCGACCAGATCGCCCACGGGCTCACCGGCGCAGATTTGGTCGGCTTCTCGTCGATGAGCGGCTATTCGGAACTGACCCGCAAGATCATCGCCCGGGTGCGCGAACTCGACCCGTCGACCTTCATCCTGTGGGGCGGAATCCACCCCGTCATCCATCCCGAGGACGCCATCACCGCCGACGTCGACGCCATCTGCACCGGTGAGGGCGAGTTCGCCTTCCAGGAGCTGTACGACCGGTTGCAGGACGGCCGCAACTACCGCGATCTCCGCAACTTCTGGTTCAAGAAGGGGGAGCACGACGAGGTCCGCAACGACTTCCTGCCCCTGATGACGGCCGAGGACATGGAGACCATGCCCTTCCCTCAATACGGCGACGGGGAGCGGATTTACTCACGGGGCGAAGGCTTCCGCCCCGTG
>JBBSIS010000173.1:0-6779 GCA_038231955.1 Acidimicrobiales bacterium | reverse complement strand
TCCTGCGCTCGGCGGCCGTCTGGACCGTCTTCATCTGGGGCACCCGCATCCGCAACATCCTGGGCGACGACACCCGCTCCACCGGGTTCAAGGCCGTGCACTCGGCCCTGGCCATCGTGTCGGTGGCCTTCGCCGCCGCCATCTGGATAGTGGCGTCGAGGAGCCGGAAACGCGCCCGGGCCACGGCCGAGACGCGCTCGTAGGCCACATCACCAGCGCCGGCTTCGCCTCCGGCGACCGGTTCGTGGTCGGGACATGGCGCACGTCTCCAATCGGTCCGCTGGACGACCTCATGTGGCCCGTCCACCCCCTACTGCGTCGCCCTGATCCGTGCTCGGGCCCACCGCCACGTCCAGCGCCAGGGTAAGGCACCGGGCGCCACCACCGGCCTTCAGGAACTCGTCGACGGCCACCACCACCACATCGAAGCCCCATGCCTCCAGCTGGCCGCCGACCCGGACCGGGCACGAGGGCATGATCACCGTGGTGCCGACCACCACGGAGTTGGCGCAGAAGGCCAGCATCTCGTCGTCCTCCAGCACCAGCAGCTCGGGTACCAGGGCCTCGACCACCTTGGCGCCGTTGGAGTCCCAGGCATGGGGTGCGGCCATGGCCCGGCGGTCGTCGAGCGGGCAGAAGGTGAGGTCCAGGTGGTAGAGCCGGCTGTCGATCAATTCGACGGGCCGGACGGGGGCGCCCAACAGGGTCGACAGGGGCCCGTCGGCGCCGGCATCGGAGCGCGGCCGGTAGCCGGAGAGGAACACGTCGCCGAAGGGCACGGCGTCGCCCGCCCCCTCGTGGCCAACTCCGTCAGGAAGCTCGACCACCTCGAAGCCGGCTCGGGTGAACCAGGCCACGTCGAAGGCCACCTCGGGCTGGCGGTGGGGATGGCGGAACCGGCTCGGGACATAGCGGCCGCGATTGACTGTGCCGGCGTTGGCGGTGAAGACCAGGTCGGGTAGGCCTGGTTGGGGCTCGAGCAGCTCGACCTGCGCCCCGGCCTCGACGAGGGTCGCCACCAGGCGGTCCCACTGGTCGCGGGCCCGGTCGAGGTCGACCACCACGTCGCGGTGCATCCACGGGTTGATCTCGTACAGGACGCCGAAGAACTCGGGCGGGCACATGAGGAACCCCCGCCCCCAGCCCAGACCCTCTGAGCTCGCCGCCCTCACTCCCGAACGGGAACGGGCCGGTCGTCGACGGTCTCACGTGTGCCCGGCGCCTCCCCCGCTGGCTCCTTCTTCTCGGCGATCACTTCGGTGACGGGTACCTCGTCCTCGCCGATGGTGGCCTCCTCCTTGGGCTTGCCGGTCCGGTGGTCCCACAGGTCACGGATGATGACCTGCCCGATCCCGGTGGCCGGGATGGCGAGGAGCGCCCCCAGGATGCCGAACAGCTCGACGCCGATCAGCACGCTGACCAGCACCAGGAGCTGATTGATGTCGACCGTCCTCGACATGATCTGCACCTGCAGGACGTGGTTCTCGAACTGCTGGTAGATGACGTAGAAGATCAGTACGCCGACGCCGGCTGTCGTCGAATGGAGGAAGGCCACACCGACAGTGGGGATGGCGCCCAGAGTGGCCCCGACCAGGGGGATGAGGTCGGCGAAGCCCACCCACAGGGCCAGCACGCCCCGAAAGGGGACACCGAAGATGAGCAAGGCGATGTACGTCGCCCCTCCGGCGATCACGGTTATCAGCAGGTTCCCCATCACGTAGCCGGTGATGGCCCGGGCGCAGTCGCTGGCCACCACCTTGACCCGCTCCCGCTTGGGTGGGCCCAGGATGCCCAGGCCGCTCTCCAGCAGCTCGGGCCCGTACAGGACCATCAGGATGGCCAGCACCAGCACCGTCACCAGCGACAACACGCCGGCGAAGAACCGGCTGGCCACCGAGAAGGCTCCACCCCCGGCATTGGTGGCCGTGTCGATGATCTTCTGCTTGTTGTCCTGGAACCGCTTGTCCAGGTCGTAGCGCTTGACCAGGTCGCCCAGTGGCCCCCGGCCTTCACGGGCGTCGGTGAGGTAGGTGGGGAAGTTGTCGGAGAACGCCTGGGCCTGGTCGACGAGGGGCCGGATGAAGGCGTAGAGCATGGCTGCGAACACGCCCAGGGCAATGAGGAAGACCAGGACGGTGGCCAGGCCCCGGCCGAGATGGAGACGACGTCGCACGAAGTTCACCGGCGGGGTGAAGACCACGGCGAAAAAGACGGCCACGATGAGCAGCGCCTCGATGTGGGCCAGGACGACGATCAGGTAGAGCGACAGCACCGTGGCCAGGACGAGCGCAATGGTGACGATGATCGTCCGGATGGGAACCGGCCTTCGCTCGTCGGGCCTTCGCTCGTCGGACATCGGGCGGAGCCTACAGAGCTTCAAGGGCTCCCTGGCCTGGGAAGGGGTACTGTTCCCACCGCCATGGGCCAGCTCATCACCGTCACCCGGAAGACGTCGGTCCGCAAGGACGTCGCCATCTTCGAGCTCAATCGGAGCCTGACGGGCATGGGCCACGAGCGCTACCGGTCGGCGGCCGACGCCGTGCGCGACCGCCCCGTGGACGAACTGGCCCGGCGGCTCTTCGAGGTGGGCGGGATCGAGGGCGTGCACATCTACTCCAACATCGTCACCCTCGACCTGGTCGGCGGGGCCAAGCCCGAGGGCGTGGAGGACATCATCCGTAGCCTGTTCACGTACTACCGCGAGGGCGTGGAGGTGGCCGAGCCCACGGGTTAGTTCGTGACCCGGTGGGGTGGCATCGGAGTTGCCCAGGATCCCGACGAGAGGCCCGCTCGTAGCGGGCTGACATCCCGGTAGAAGTCGAACGCATGTTCGTCTACGCTGGGGGGTTGTGGCAGTCGCAGCGGCAACGCTCTCCGAGCTGGCTGGTCGGGCCCAGCCGGTGGCCATCGCCGGCGATCGGTTGCTCCCGGTGCTGCCGGCGCTCGAATCGCTGCTGCCCGGGGGTGGTCTCCGGCGGGGGTCGGTGGTGACAGTCGGCGGATCCTCCGTGACCGGGTCGACATCGCTGGCCCTGTCGCTATTGGCCGCGGTGTCGGCCCAGGGTTCGTGGTGCGCAGCCGTCGGCCTGCCGGCCCTGGGCCTGGCCGCGGCGGCGGAGATGGGCGTGGTGCTCGAGCGCTTTCCGGTGGTGGCGTCGGTAGGGCGGGGGAGCGGCCCGGGGGGATGGGCCTGGGTGGTGGCGGCGTTGATCGACGCCGTCGACGTGGTGCTGGCCGGGCCGCCGTCGGGCCCGGGCGGGGGCGTGCGGACTGCCGACGCCCGCCGGCTCACCGCCCGGGTACGGGAACGGGGCGCCGTGCTGTTGACCTGCGGTGATGGGGCTTGGCCGGAGCCGGCCGAGGTATGCCTCACGGTGACGTCGGCGGCGTGGGAGGGCCTGGGCCGGGGCCATGGCCACCTCCGAGGCCGGCGGGTGGAGGTGGTGGCCGGCGGACGGGGAGCGGCAGCCAGGGAGCGGCGGGCCCAGCTGTGGCTTCCCCATCCCGACGGAGGTGTCCGGCAGGTGGAGGATGAGGAGGCCGGCAAGGAGGTGAGCAGTGGTGAGCGGCGTCCGCACGCTCGTCGTGTGGTGTCCTGACTGGCCGATCGTGGCCGCCGGGCTCTGCGACCGTCCCGCGGCCGTGCTCGCCGGTGGGCGGGTGGTGGCGTGTTCGGCGTCGGCCCGGGCCGAGGGGGTGGCTCGCGGCCTGCGCCGTCGCCAGGCCGAGGCCCGCTACCCCCCGCTGGTGGTGGCCGACCACGATCCGGCCGCCGACGCCCGGGCCTTCGAGCCGGTGGCGGCGGCGGTCGAGGCCTTCACGCCCGCGATCGAGATCGTCCGACCGGGGATCTGCGCCTTGGCCACCCGGGGCCCGTCGCGCTACTTCGGCGGCGACGAGGCCCTCGCCGCCCAGGTGGCGGCGGCGGTCGACGAGGTGCTGGCATCGAGTGGCGGCGGGGGCGGCACGGGGCCCGTGTGCCGGGTCGGCATCGCCGATGGTCCGTATGCCGCCGAGCGGGCCGCCCGGCGCGGGCTGATCGTCCCCCCGGGCGCCAGCGCCGCCTTCCTGGCCGACTTCCCGGTGTCGACCTTGTCGTTCCGTTCGGCCACGGAGGGCAACGCCGAGCAGGACGACCTGTTCTTCCGCCTGGGCATCCGCACCCTCGGCGACCTGGCCAGGCTGCCGGCGCCGGCGGTGCTGGCCCGGTTCGGGCCCGACGGAGCGGTGGCCCACCGGCTGGCTCGTGGCCTCGACGAGCGCCCCTTGGCGGCGCGCACCCCGCCGCCCGACCTGGCCGTCACCGCCGAGCTCGACCCGCCCGTCGAGCGATTGGAGACGGCCGCCTTCGTGGCCAAGAACCTGGCCGACCGCCTGCACCACGGGTTGGGCGCAGTCGGACTGACCGCTACTTGCGTGCTGGTCGAGGCCGAGTGGGAGCACGGCGAGCGCCTGGCCCGCCGCTGGCGCCTCGACGGCAGCGGTAGCGGCGGCGGCGGTCACACGGCGGCGGCGCTGGCCGAACGGGTGCGCTGGCAGCTCGACGGCTGGATGACCGCAGCCGCGGCCATCGCGACGACTCGGCTCCCGGGCGGGCTGACGCTGCTACGGCTGGAGCCCGAGGAGGTCCGCCCCGACGACGGCCGCCAACTCGGCTTCTGGGGCGGCGACCGGGCCATAGCCGAGCGGGTGGCCCGGGCCCTGGCTCGGGTCCAGGGGATGCTGGGCCCCGATGTGGTGGTCACGGCGGCGCCGGCCGGCGGCCGCAGCCCGGCCGACCAGATCCGACTCGTCCCCTGGGGTGAGATGCCGCCCGGCGCCCGGCCTACGGGGCCCAAGGGAGCCACACCGCCGTGGCCGGGGCGGATCCCGTCGCCCACCCCGGCCGTCGTCCACCGCAGCCCAGTCGCGGCCCAAGTGGTCGACGCCCAACTGTCCGTGGCCGGCGGACCATGGTCGGCAGTGACGGCGTGGGCCGGGCCATGGCCCGTCGACGAACGGTGGTGGGACGCCGCCACCCACCGGCACCGGGCCCGCTGGCAGGTCGTCACCGCCGAGGGGACCGCTCATCTCCTGTCACAGGAGGGCGACCGTTGGGAGGTGGAGGCCACGTACGACTGACCGCGCTCTATGTCGAGCGCATCTATTGAAGTGGTGTGGTCTCGCCGGTAGACCGGCGGGGATGAGAGCGGCCATGCGACGTCTGGTGGCCGCCGGCGCTCTGAGCCTGCTGGTCGGGGCCTGCGGCGCCCAGGCCAAGGGGCCGGCCACCGCATCGGCCGCGGTCCAGGTGAACAAGGCGGACCACGCGCTTCCCTTGTCGCGCGACGAGGAGGGGGCCGCCCTTCTTGTCGATCGGAGCGCCCCGGACACCGTCTATCTGGCCTATTCCGAGATGACGACGGGGGCGTGCCGCTTTTCGGTCTCCACGGATCGTGGCGCCACCTGGCGGCCCGAGGCGGCCCCGGTGCTCGAGCCGTTCACCCGGAACTGCGCCATGGGCACGTCGGGGCCGCAGAACATCCGCACCGAGCTCGTCCAAGGCGCCGACGGCACCATCTACGACGTGTTCCAAGCCAACGACCCGTCCGGAGGAGGAGGACGCAGCCTGCTCATCGGCAGGTCGAAGGACGCTGGGCGCTCCTGGCAGACGTCGCCCATCGCCGCCGCGCCGACGTCGGCCGACGCCGTCGAGTTGGAGATCAACTTCGAGGGCCACATCGCCGTCGACCCGGGGGACCCGAAGCGGATCTACGCCATGTGGCGACGGTCCTACAGCCGGTTCACCCCGGCCCGACCCACCCGTCCTTTCATGTCCGTCTCCGACGACGCCGGGGCCACCTGGAGTCCGCCGAGATTGATGTTCGAGAGGAACCCGGGCCTCGACGGCCCCCGGCCCGTCGTCGTCGGGGACCGGCTCTTCGCCTTCTGGCGGGAGTCGGCGCCGCCGCTGCCGGCCGCCGCTGTCGACCCGCTGCCCTCGCCCCCGGTGACCCGGCTGTTCGCCAGCGTGTCGACCGACCAGGGTGCGACCTGGGCCGATCACCAGATCACCAGTGTGAACGACGCCAGCGAGCCGGTCCCGCTCTACGACGCCCGGCGGGGGACGTTCCACGTCGTATGGCACGACAACCGGGCCGGCGAGCTCGACTCGTACTACGCCAGCTCCAGAGACGGGATCACGTGGGGTGAGCCGACACGACTGAACGACGACCCCGTCGGCACCCGGTACGGCCAGTACTACCCGCAACTCTCGATGAGCCCGAGCGGCCGGCTCGACGTGGCCTGGTACGACTGGCGCGACGACCCCTTCCCGCCCTCGACGGTGGGCAACGGCCAGGTGCTCAGCCTGTTCTCGGACCGGGGGAAGTTCGCCTCGGTGTACATGACCAGCTCCCGCGATGGCGGGGCGACGTGGAGTGGCAACGTCCGGGTGAACGACGTCCCCATCGACCGCACCATCGGTTCGTGGGTCAACAACGCCGACGTCATGGCCCCCGTCGCCGTGGCCTCCTTCGACGCAGGAGCGGCGGTGGCATGGTCGGACACCCGCAACGGCAACTCGATCAGTAACACCCAGGACATTTTCGCCTCTACCGTCACCTTTGGGAAGACCCAGCCCCGCCGGGTGACGAGCTTCCAGATCGGCGTGGTGGGCGTGCTGTTGGGATTGGGCGTGGCCATGTGCCTGGCCCTATTCCTGACCCGCCCCCCAGTACCGCCCGCGGCCGCCGTGGGTCGCCGCCGGCCGGCGCAGGAGCCGGTGCGGGTGAAGTAGG
>JBBSIS010000172.1:0-6854 GCA_038231955.1 Acidimicrobiales bacterium | reverse complement strand
TCGGCTATCTCACCGGCACGGGCCTCGAGGATGGCTCGTTCGCAGCGGGTGGGATAGTACTCGGGCAGCCGGGTGATCTGGTCGAAGAGATCGGAGCCCCGGTCGTCGTAGAACCACTTTGGCGGCAGTTCCTTGGGCGTGGACGTGAGGCCGGTGGCCACGTCGGCACGAAGGGCGGTCTGCAGTTCCTCCGGGGTGAGGTGCACCTCGATACTGGGGTTTGGGATGGCGGGTCCGGTCAACGGCGTCAGGCATCCCGGGCGCAGCGGAAGCCGGCGAAGATCTGGCGGCGGATCGGGTAGTCCCAGTTCCTGAACGTGGTCCGTACCGCCCGTGGCGACGTCGCCCACGACCCGCCCCGCAGCACCTTGTAACCACTGCCGAAGAACACCTCGGAGTACTCCGGATAGGGGAAGGTGGCGTAGCCGGGATAGGGGCCGAAGTCCGACGACGTCCACTCCCAGACGTCGCCGATCATCTGGCGGCACCCGGTGGTGCTGGCACCGCCCGGATAGGCGCCGGCGGGGGCGGGGCGGAACTGGCGGCCGCCCAGGTTGGCCCGGGCCACGCCGCCGAGAGCGGACGCGTCGCTTGGGCCCGGTTCGCTGTCGCCCCAGGGGAACCGGGTCTTGGCGGCGCGGCCCGGCGCCCACGACGCCGCCTTCTCCCACTCGGCCTCGGTGGGCAGTCGCTTGCCGGCCCACCGGGCGTAGGCGTCGGCCTCGTGCCAACAGACGTGCTGTACGGGCTCGTCGAGGGCGAGATCCTCCTGCCAGCCGAAGCGTTCCTGCGACCAGCGCCCGCCGCTCTCGGGCCGCCAGAACTCCGGGTGGCGAAGATCCGCCTTCCGGCGCCACGCCCACCCGTCTTCTCCCCACCAGTGAGGGTGGTCGTAGCCGCCGTCGGCCACGAACTCGACGTAGGCCCGGTTGGTCACCGGCACGGTGTCGATCCGGAAGGCGGGAAGGTCGACCACGTGGGCGGGCCGCTCGTTGTCGTACGCCCACGTCTGGTCGTCGGTGCCCATCACGAAAGGACCGGCGGGCACGTCGACCTCGGCCGGAAGGGTGACATCGGCCACCACGCCGGCGGGGAACGCCGGCGACCGGGGCCGGTAGCCGGGAGCGTCCATGAGGGCCAAGGTGGCCAGCATGGTCTCGTCGTGCTGATGCTCGTGCTGGACGACCATGCCGTACACGAACCCGCCGGTCAGGA
The DNA here is from genome assembly GCA_038231955.1 of Acidimicrobiales bacterium. Taxonomy (GTDB): domain Bacteria; phylum Actinomycetota; class Acidimicrobiia; order Acidimicrobiales; family AC-14; genus CADCTB01. The sequence continues at coordinate 5,639 of JBBSIS010000172.1, read as the reverse complement.
TGGCCCTGCCCCCGTCGAAGTCCACCTTCTCCAGGGTGTCGACCACCCGGCCCCGCACGTCGGCGACGTAGCGGCGGGCCTCGGCCGGGCCCAGCAGCGGCAGGGCGGGACGGTTCGGCCGGGGATGGCGGAAGGCGTCGTACATGTCGTCGAGGGCGGGGTCGATGGCCGTCGTCCCCGCCACCTCGCGCAGCAGCCACAGTTCTTCGAAGTTGCCGATGTGGGCCAGATCCCAGATCAGGGGCGACATCAGGGGGGAGTGCTGGCGGCGCAGGCTGTCGTCGTCGAGGGGGTCGAGGAGGTCGAGCGACCGCCGGCGGGCCGCCTCGAGGTCGTTGGCCAGCGATTGACGACTCTGCATCATTTGACGTCCAACAATTTGGCCAACCTCCAACGGGACCAGTGTGTCACCATCGACCCCATGGACCTACCCAGCGGGGACGTGGCCGATAGGGAGCCGGCCAAGGAGGAGCGACGCAGCGCCGAGGTGACGCAGGGCTTCGAGCGGGCGCCGGCCCGAGCCATGCTGCGGGCCGTCGGGATGACCGACGACGACTGGTCGAAGCCGCAGGTGGGTGTGGCCAGCTCGTGGAACGAGGTCACGCCCTGCAACATGCCCCTGGCCCGGCTGGCCCAGCGGTCCAAGGACGGCGTCCGCGCCGCCGGCGGGTTCCCGCTCGAGTTCGTCACCATCGCCGTCTCCGACGGCATCTCCATGGGCCATGAGGGCATGCGGGCCTCCCTGGTCAGCCGGGAGGTGATCGCCGACTCGGTGGAGGTGATGGTCCACGCCGAGCGCTTCGACGCCCTCGTCACCCTGGCCGGCTGCGACAAGTCCCTGCCGGGCATGCTCATGGCCGCGGCCCGGCTCAACGTCCCCAGCGTCTTCCTCTACGGGGGCAGCATCCTGCCCGGCCGGGGCGCCAAGGGTGAGGCGCTCGACATCGTCAGCGTCTTCGAGGCGGTGGGCGCCCACGCCAGCGGGGCACTCACGGCCGAGGAGCTGTCGCTCATCGAGCACAACGCCTGTCCCACCATCGGCGCCTGCGCCGGCATGTTCACCGCCAACACCATGGCGTCGGTGGCCGAGGCGCTCGGCATGTCCCTGCCCGGCTCGTCGTCGGCCCCCGCCGTCGACCGCCGGCGTGACGACCTGGCCCACGCCAGCGGCCAGGCCGTGGTCGCCCTGGTCGAAGCCGGTATCCGTCCCCGCCACATCCTCACCAAGGCCGCCTTCGAGAACGCCATCGCCGTGGCCAACGCCCTCGGCGGCTCCACCAACGCGGTGTTGCACCTCCTCGCCATCGCCAACGAGGCCCGCGTCGAGCTGGAGCTCGAGGACTTCAACCGCATCGGCCGCCGCGTGGCCCACGTGGCCGACATGAAGCCCCACGGCCGGTTCCACATGGTCGACCTCGACGCGGTGGGCGGGGTGCCCGTGGTCATGCGCCAGCTCCTCGAGGCCGGCCTGCTCAACGGCGACTGCCTCACCGTCACCGGCCGCACCGTCGCCGAGAACCTGGCCGCCCTCGATCCCCCCGCCCCCGACGGCACCGTCGTGCACGCCTTGGCCGACCCCATCCACGCCGGAGGCGGCCTGGCGGTGCTCACCGGCTCCCTCGCCCCCAAGGGCGCGGTGGTGAAGGTGGCCGGGATCGACGACGACAAGCTGCGCTTCGACGGCCCGGCCCGCGTGTTCGACGGCGAGGCCGCGGCCATGGAGGACATCCTGGCCGGGGGCATCCGTTCCGGCGACGTCGTGGTCATCCGCTACGAGGGGCCCAAGGGCGGTCCCGGCATGCGGGAGATGTTGGCCGTCACCGGTGCGCTCAAGGGCGTGGGCCGGGGCGCCGACGTGGCCCTGGTCACCGACGGGCGCTTCTCGGGCGGCACCCACGGGTTCTGCGTGGGCCACGTCGCCCCCGAGGCGGTCGACGGAGGGCCGATCGGCCTGGTGGCCGACGGCGACCGCATCGTGATCGACGCCGTGACCCGCACCATCGACATGGTTGTCGACGACGACACCCTGGCGGCGCGGCGGGCCGACTGGAAGCGCCCCGAGCCCCGCTACACCACCGGCGCGCTGGCCAAGTACGCCCGCCTGGTCACCGGCGCCGACCGGGGCGCCATCACCGAGCCATGAGACCCATGAGCGTGCGGTTTGCCCCCCGGCCCTCGACGTGGCAGACTAGGACAATCATGAGCCGCGCCCTCGCCCTCGTACTTCTCCACTAGCGCACGCCTCACCAGACGCGTGCGCCCACGACCTCCCACTCGGGAGGTCGTTTTCATTTCCCAGCAATGTTCCCATTGAGCAGGAGAGCCCAGCGATGAAGCTGAACGGGGGCCAAGCCCTCATCAAGAGCCTGGAGATGGAAGGAGTGGAGGTCATGTTCGGCCTCCCCGGCGGGGCCATCCTGCCCGTCTACGACCCCATCATCGACAGTCCGATCCGTCACATCCTGGTCCGTCACGAGCAGGGCGCCGGGCACATGGCCGAGGGCTACGCCCACGCCACCGGCCGGCCCGGCGTGGCCATGGTCACCAGTGGGCCGGGGGCCACCAACATCGTCACCCCCCTGGCCGACGCCATGATGGACTCGATCCCCATGGTCGTCATCACCGGCCAGGTGCCCAGCGGGGCCATCGGCACCGACGCCTTCCAGGAGTGCGACATCATCGGCGTGACCCGGTCGATCACCAAGCACAATGAGCTGGTCACCTCGGCCCAGGACATCCCCCGGGTCATCCAGGAAGCGTTCCATATCGCCACCACCGGCCGCCCCGGCCCGGTCCTGGTCGACATCCCCAAGGACATCGTCGACCCCAACCACCCCAACTCGGCCATGGAGTGGTACTGGCCCGACTCGGTCGACCTGCCCGGCTACAAGCCGACGGTGAAGGGCCACCCCCGCATGATCCGTGAGGCGGCCAAGCTCATCGCCACCTCGACCCGCCCGGTCATCTACGCCGGCGGCGGCATCCTCAAGGCCCGGGCCGCCGAGGCTCTCCGAGAGCTGGCCGAACTGACGGGCATCCCCGTCGTCACCACCCTGATGGCCCGGGGGGCGTTCCCCGACTCCCACCCCCTCTGTCTGGGCATGCCCGGCATGCACGGGAACTACACGGCCATCACGGCCATGCAGCAGTCCGACCTGCTCATCGCCCTGGGCTCGCGCTTCGACGACCGGGTCACCGGCAAGGTGGGCGGTTTCGCCCCCGAGGCCAAGATCATCCACGTCGACGTCGACCCCGCCGAGTTGGGCAAGGTCCGCCGACCCGACGTCCCCATCGTGGGCGACTGCAAGGCCGTGATCGAGGAGCTGATCCGGGAGGTCCGCGAGCTCGGCACGCCCCAGCCCGACCGCAGCGCCTGGGATGCCCAGCTCAAGGTCTGGCAGGCCACGTACCCCCTGCACTACGACCAGAGCTGGGCCGACGACGCCGTTCTCAAGCCCCAGTTCTGCATCGAGACGATCCGCGACAACAGCCCCGAGGACACCATCGTGGTCTCCGGCGTCGGCCAGCACCAGATGTGGACCAGCCAGTTCTGGCGGTTCAACCACCCCTACACGTGGGTCAACTCCGGTGGTCTGGGCACCATGGGCTTCGCCGTGCCCGCCGCCATAGGGGCCAAAGTCGGTATGCCCGGGCGTACCGTCTGGGCCATCGACGGTGACGGCTGTTTCCAGATGACGGCCCAGGAGTTGGTCACTGCGGCGGCCGAGCGCATCCCGGTCAAGATCGCCATCCTCAACAACGCCTATCTGGGCATGGTGCGCCAGTGGCAGGAGCTGTTCTACGAGGAGCGCTACAGCGAGGTCTATTTGTCGCCCGACCTGCCCGACTACAAGATGTGGGCCGAGGCCATGGGCTGCGTCGGCATGCGGGTGGAGCACCCCGAGGAGGTGGCCGCCGCCGTCGAGAAGGCCAACTCCATCGACGACCGTCCCGTCGTCATCGACTTCCGGGTGGACTGGCGCGAGAAGGTGTACCCCATGGTGGCCGCGGGCACGTCGAACGACCAGGTCATCCTGGGCCCGGAGATGGGGGAGGGCGGGCATTGATCTCCCACGCTGCTCCGCCAGGGGCTCGGCACCACATTCTCTCGGTGCTGGTCGAGAACAAGGCCGGCGTGCTGGCCCGGGTCTCGAGCCTGTTCGCCCGGCGGGGCTACAACATCTACTCCCTGGCCGTCGCCCCCACCGACGACGCCCGGTTCAGCCGCATCACCATCGTGGTCGACGTGGAGTCGACGCCGCTCGAGCAGGTCACCAAGCAGCTGTTCAAGCTGATCAGCGTGGTCAAGATCAGCGAGCTCGACCCCGCCGACGCGGTGGAGCGAGAGCTGATGATCCTCACCGTGAGCGCCGAGCCCGGCACTCGCGGCCAGGTGATCGAGCTGGTCGACGTGTTCCAAGGCCGTATCGTCGATGTCGGCCACGACCAGCTCACCGTCGAGCTGGCCGGCCCGCCATCGAAGCTCGACGACTTCGAGGACCTCATGCGTACCTACGGCATCATCGCCCTCCAGCGCACCGGTCGGGTGGCGCTGCCCAAGCTGGAGCGCCAGGCCGCCCGCCTGCGCACTGTTTCTTGACACACTCATGCTCGTGACGAGCTCACTCCTTGGAAAGGTCGATTAGTCCCATGGCCAGCATCTCCTATGAAGTCGACGCCGACCCCGCCCTCCTCGCCAGCCGGCGGGTGGCGGTGATCGGCTACGGGTCCCAGGGCCACGCCCACGCTCTCAACCTCAAGGACTCGGGGATCGACGTGCGGGTCGGCCTGCGGGAGGGCTCCGCGTCGCGAGCCAAGGCGGAGGCGGCCGGGCTGCGGGTGACGACGGTGGCCGAGGCCACCTCGGAGGCCGATGTGGTCATGATCCTGCTGCCCGACACCGAGCAGAAGTCGGTCTACGAGGCCGACATCGAGCCCAACCTGTCCGACGGCGACGCTCTGCTCTTCGCCCACGGCTTCAACATCCGCTTCGGCCAGATCAAGCCGCCCACCGGTATCGACGTGGGCATGGTGGCTCCCAAGGGCCCCGGCCACCTGGTCCGGCGCACCTACGAGTCCGGCGGCGGCGTGCCGGCGCTGATCGCCGTCTCCCAGGACGCGTCGGGCAAGGCCCGGGCGCTGTCCCTGTCGTATGCCCACGCCATCGGGGCCACCCGGGCCGGCGTGTTGGAGACCACCTTCGAGGAGGAGACCGAGACCGACCTGTTCGGCGAGCAGGTCGTGCTGTGCGGGGGGATCACGGAGCTGGTCATGGCCGGCTACGAGACGCTGGTCGAGGCGGGCTACCAGCCCGAGTCGGCCTATTTCGAGTGCCTCCACGAGCTCAAGCTGATCGTCGACCTCATGTACGAGAACGGCATCTCCGGGATGCGGTTCTCCATCTCCGACACCGCCGAGTACGGCGACCTCACCCGCGGCCCGAGGATCATCAACGAGGGCACCCGGGCCGAGATGAAGAAGATCCTCGGGGAGATCCGCGACGGCACCTTCGCCGAGGAGTGGATCGCCGAGAACCGGGCCGGGCGCCCCCGCTACAACGAGCTCAAGGCCAAGGGCCAGGACCACCCCATCGAGAAGGTGGGCGCCGAGCTTCGGGCCATGATGCCCTGGATCGCCGC
>JBBSIS010000171.1:0-6872 GCA_038231955.1 Acidimicrobiales bacterium | reverse complement strand
GACACCGAGGATGGCGATGATGTCCTGCAGCTCCTTGTAGCGCTGCAGCACCTCCTGGGTGCGCCGGGCCACCCGATAGTGGCGCTCGCCCACGATCTCGGGGGCGAGGATGCGCGAGGTGGAGGCCAGCGGGTCGACGGCCGGGTAGATGCCCCGGGAGGCGATGTCGCGAGACAGCTCGGTGGTGGCGTCGAGGTGAGTGAACGTCGTGAATGGGGCGGGGTCGGTGTAGTCGTCGGCAGGCACGTAGACGGCCTGGACCGACGTGATCGACCGGCCCTTGGTCGACGTGATGCGCTCCTGCAACTCGCCCATCTCGTCGGCCAGGGTGGGCTGGTAGCCCACCGCCGAGGGCATGCGGCCCAGCAGGGTGGACACCTCGGAGCCGGCCTGCACGAAGCGGAAAATGTTGTCGACGAAAAGCAGCACGTCCTGGCCCTGCTCGTCGCGGAAGTACTCGGCCATGGTCAGTGCAGAGAGGGCGACGCGGAGGCGCACGCCCGGCGGCTCGTCCATCTGGCCGAACACCAGGGCGGCCTTGTCCATGACGCCCGACTCCTGCATCTCCAGCCACAGGTCGTTGCCCTCACGGGTCCGCTCCCCCACCCCGGCGAAGACCGACACACCACCGTGCTGGGTGGCCACCCGGTTGATGAGCTCCAGGATGACGACGGTCTTGCCCACGCCGGCCCCACCGAAGAGGCCGATCTTGCCGCCTCGCACGTAGGGGGCGAGAAGGTCGATGACCTTGATCCCGGTCTCGAACATCTCCGAGCGGGGCTCGAGGTCGGCGAAGAGCGGGGCGGCGCGGTGGATCTCCCACCGGTCGGGCAGGTCGCCGACCTCGTCGCTGCTCACGTCGAGGGGCTCGCCGATGACGTTCCACACGTGGCCGAGCACGCCGTTGCCGACCGGCACGGTGATGCCCCGGCCGCTGTTCTTGACCGGCGAGCCGCGGCGCAGGCCGTCGGTGGGCTTCATGCAGATGGCCCGCACCCGGTTCTCACCGATGTGCTGGGCCACCTCGGCGGTGATGACCAGCTCCTTGCCCTCGAGCTCGACCGTCATCGACACCGCGGTGTTGATCTCGGGCAGGGCGTTGGGGGGGAACTCGATGTCGACGACGGGGCCGGCGATGGCGACGACCCGCCCGTCCTTCGAGCCTGTAGCTGTGCTCTGCGCGCTCATCTGCGGGCTCCTATGCGTGAAGGGTCGATCTGGTCGGGGAAGACGTCGCGGCTCATGGTGGTGTCGACGAGGTAGTCGGGGCCGCCCGTCGACTTGCCCTGGCGCAGGGCCTCGGCCCCACCGACAATCTCCATGATCTCCGTGGTGATGCCGGCCTGGCGCACCTTGTTGGCCACGGTGGCAAGGTTCTTGATGAGATCCTCGGCGTTGTCGGTGGCCGCCTTCATGGCCCGCTGGCGGGCGGCCTGCTCACTGGCGGCGGCGTCGAGCATGGCGGCGAAGACCCGGCCCTCGACATAGCGGGGCAGCAGGCGCTCGAGGATCTCGTTCGGCTCGGGCTCGAACTCGTACGCCGCCTTGGGGCCGTCGCCGGCGTCGGCGGACGCGGCGTCGGCCATGGCCTCCTTCTCCAGGGGGAGGAGGCGGACGTTGACCACCTTCTGGGTGCCCATGGAGAAGAACCGTGTGTAGACGAGCTCGACCTGGTCGACGCCGCCCTCTTCTCCCGAACCCCGTTCGTAGCGGGCCATAGCCGCCTGGGCCACGGTGCGGGCGTCCTCGTAGGCCGGGACCTCGGAGAAGCCGGAGAACGAGTCGCCGATGCGGTAATCGCGGTAGCGGAAGTAGCCCTCGGCCTTGCGCCCGGCCAGGGTCAGCTCGTAGTCGCGCCCTTCGGCCTGATGAGCCAGCAGGGCCCGCTCGGCCGTACGGATGACGGTGGAGTTGTAGGCGCCGGCCAGGCCGCGGTCGGCGCTGATGACGATGAAGCCCACCTTGCGGATCGGGTCGCGTTCCTGCAGCAGCGGATGGTCGAGGCCGGCCCCGCCGGCGGCCAGGTTGGCGATGACCGCGGTCACCTGCTCGGAGTACGGGCGGGCCGCAGCCACCCGCTGCTGGGCCTTGACGATGCGGCTGGCGGCGATGAGCTCCATGGCCCGGGTGATCTTCTTGGTGGACTGGATGCTCTTGATGCGACGGCGCAGGACGCGCTCCTGCCCACTGGCCACGGGCTACTTGTCCCCGTCGTCGGGCTTGGTGTCCGCCTTCTTGTCCCCGCCCGCCTTGTCGCTGTCGGCCGTTGTGGGCTGGAAGCGGTCCTTGAAGCCGGCCATGGCCGACTTCATCTTGTCGTCGTCGGGAAGCTTGCCGCTGTCGCGGATCTCGCCCAGCAGGTCGGAGTACCGGCTGCGGAACTCCTCGAGCAGCTCCGACTCGAAGCGGCCGACATCAGCGGTGGGGATGTCGTCGAGGTAGCCCTTGGTGCCGGCGTAGATGGAGATGACCTGGTCTTCCACCTTGAGGGGGGCGTGCAGGCCCTGCTTGAGCAGCTCGGTGAGCTTGTAGCCCCGGTCGAGCTGGGCCTGGGAGAGCTTGTCGAGCTCGGAGCCAAAGCTGGCGAAGGCCTCGAGCTCACGGAACTGGGCCAGGTCGAGCTTGAGCGTGCCGGCCACCGACTTCATGGCCTTGATCTGGGCGCTGCCGCCCACCCGGGAGACGGAGATGCCCACGTCGACCGCGGGCCGTACGCCGGAGCGGAACAGGTCGGTCTGCAGGTAGATCTGGCCGTCGGTGATCGAGATCACGTTGGTGGGGATGTAGGCGGAGACGTCGCCCTCTTTGGTCTCGATGATCGGCAGGGCGGTGAGCGAGCCGCCGCCCAGCTCCTTGGACAACTTGGCCGAGCGCTCGAGGAGCCGGCTGTGGAGGTAGAAGACGTCGCCCGGGTAGGCCTCGCGGCCCGGCGGGCGGCGCAGGAGCAGGGAGAGCTGGCGGTAGGCCTCGGCCTGCTTCGACAGGTCGTCGTAGACGACGAGGGCGGCGTCGCCCTTCTCCATCCAGTGCTGGCCCATGGCCGCGCCGGAGTAGGGGGCGAGGTACTTGAACGGGGCGGGCTCGCCCGACGGGGCGTTGACCACCACCGTGTACTCCATGGCGCCGTACTCCTCGAGGGAGGCGACGACCTCGGCCACCGTGGAGTTCTTCTGGCCGATGGCGACGTAGATGCACTTCACGCCCTGGCCGCGCTGGTTGATGATGGTGTCGATGGCGACGGCGGTCTTGCCCGTCTTGCGGTCGCCGATGATCAGCTCGCGCTGGCCGCGGCCGACGGGCGTCATGGCGTCGATCGACTTGATGCCGGTCTGGAGGGGCTCCTTCACCGGCTGGCGGTCGACCACGCCGGGGGCCTGGACCTCGAGGCGGCGGCTCTCGGTGGTGTTGATCGCGCCCTTGCCGTCGAGGGGCTGGCCCAGGGGGTCGACGACGCGGCCGAGCAGCCCGTCGCCCACGGGGACGGAGAGGATGCGGCCGGTGGCGCTGACGGCCTGGCCGTCCTCGATGTGGCCCATCTCGCCCAGGACGACGGCGCCGATGGACTCCTCGTCGAGGTTCAGGGCCAGGCCGAGGGTGCCCCCCTCGAACTCGAGCAGCTCGTTGACCGAGGTGTTCGGCAGGCCCGAGATGCGGGCGATGCCGTCGCCCACCTCGATGATGTGGCCGACCTGCTGGCGCTCCAGGCTCGGCTTGTAGCTCTCGAGGTGGCGGCGCAGGACATTGGTGATGTCGTCTGGGTCGAAGTTGAAAGCCTCGCTCATCGCATTGATTCCTTCAGTTGATCGAGCCGGTGGCGGACGGTGCCGTCGATGACGACATCGCCCACCCGGGCGGAGATACCCCCGAGCACCGAGGGGTCGACGAGCACCCTGACCTCGACCTCCTTGCCCAGGTTGGTCGACAGGGCCATGGCCAGGCGCTGCTGCTGGACCGCATCGAGGGGGACGGCCGAGCGCACCTCGGCCACGGCGTGCTTGCGGTCGGCGGCGGCGCGGGTGACCAGGCTGGTGATGATGGCGGGCAGGTCGCGGGCCCGACCGGCGCCCACTACGAAGGAAACCAGGCCGGTGGTGACGGGCGTGGCCCGGCCACCGAAGAGGCCCTCGACGATGGCCACCCGGCGTTCGGCCGGAATGGAGGCATCGGTGAGGGTCGAGCGCAGATCGTCGTTGCCGGCCAGCACATGGGAGAGGCTGAACAGCTCCTCCTCCACCTTGGGCAGCACGCCCTCGGCCTTGGCGATCTCGAAGAGGGCGGCGGCATAGCCGTCGACCTGGTCCGCGTCCATCAGGCTCGGCCCTGGTCAGACGTGCCGTCGTTGCGCGTCCCCTCGTTGCGCGTGCCCTCGTCAGGCAGCATTGCCGGCCTCTTCGATGAAGCGCTCGATGAGCGCGAGGTTGGTGTCACGGTCGAGGTTCCGGCCGACGACCTTCTCGGTCAGCTCGATGGTCATCTCGGCCACGCGGGCCCGCAGGTCGCCCATGGCCCGCTCCACCTGGGCGGCGATGTCGTCCTGGGCCCGCTGCTTGATCTCGGCCACTTCGGCCTCGGCCTGGCGCTTGAGGTCCTGGCGCAGCTTGTCGGCGGCCTGACGCGCCTCCTCGATGATGCGGGAGGACTCGCCTTTGGCGTCGGCCAGCTGGCGCTGGTACTCCTGCAGGATGCCGGTGGCCTCGTCCCGCGTCTTTTCGGCCTCGTCGAGGCTGTCGCGGATCTTGTCGGCCCGGGCGTCCATCCCCTTCTTCACCGCCGGGTATGCCACCTTGGCGATCAACACGAACAGGATGGTGAAGGAGATCGCCCCCCAGATCAGCTCGTTGACGGCCGGGAGGATGGGGTTGGTGGTCTTCTCGGCGACGGGGGGCGCCTCTTGGGCGAACCGGACGACGGCGGTGAACAGGGTCATGGCAGTCCTTTCTTGGCGACCGCGGGCCCTAGGCGAACTTGATGAGGATGAAGACGACGAAGCCGATCAGGGCCAGGGCCTCGGTGAAGGCGATGCCGAGGAACATGGTGGTCCGCACCATGCCCGCGCTCTCGGGCTGGCGGGCCATGGCGGTGATGGCGTTGCCGACCACGATGCCGATGCCGATGCCGGGGCCGATGGCGGCGGCGCCATAGCCGATACCGGCGCCGATGGCGCTCAGGCCCTTCAGGAACTCATCGGGTGCGGTCTGGGCGAGGATGGTGATCATTGACAGCAAGAAAGCTCTCCCTCTAACGGATCAGTGCTCGGGGTGCATGGCCCCGCCGATGTACACGGCGGCGAGAATGGTGAAGATGAACGCCTGCAGGACGGCGACGAGGATCTCGAAGCCGGTCAGCAGGATCAGCATGGCGAACGGCAGGGGCAGGATGACCACCAACGGCGTCTTGCTGAACAGTGCCGCCGACAGCACCGCGAAGGTCACCAGGAGGAGGTGACCGGCGAGCATGTTGGCGAAGAGCCGGACGGCCAGGGAGAACGGCCGCACGAAGATGGTGGAGATGAACTCGATCAGGGCCACCAACGGGAGCAGGAACTTGGGCACGCCCGGCGGGAAGAGCATGGACTTGAAGTAGCCGCCCAAACCCTGGCTCTTGATGCCGACCACGTTGAAGATCACCCACACCATCAGGGCCAGGAACGCCGGCAAAGCCATGCGGGCGTTGACCGGGAACTGAATGCCGGGGATGACCTCGAAGATGTTGGTGATGAAGACGAAGAAGAAGATGGTGACCAGCAGGGGCGTCCACGCCAGGCCCTCGGGGCCCATGGTCTGCAGGATGATGTCGTTGCGGACGAACTCGATGCCCGACTCCACCACCGTCTGCACGCCCGACGGCACCAGGTTTCCCGAGGCAGCCCGACGGCCGGCGGTCCAGAAGAGCAGGAACACGATGAGGGCGCCCAGCCACATGAGCAGGACGACTTTGTTGACCTCGAGGATCGAGCCCTTGAACAGAAGGCCCCGCCACTCCACCAGCTCACCGATGGGCGGGAACTCCAATGCCAGGATGCTCACCTGCGACCTCCTGCCAGCTTGGAGGGGGTGGGCTTGAGGCCCGGGTAGGCGAGCGAAGCGGACACGTGGCGGGTCTCCCAGACGAGCAGGCCGAGGTGGGTCACGATAAGGGTGAGGCCGAGGGCGGTGATGTCCACCCAGGCCTGGTCCTTGACCACCCAGACGATGGCGGTGAGCAGGAAGAGCCGGAGGGCGAAGCCGCCCAGTGCCGCCACCATCAGCAACGACAGGCTGATGCGGGCGGCCCAGCCCAGGAGGGCGGCGGAAAGGGCCAGGTTGGCCAGGACGAGGACGACGGCGAAACCGGCCGACGCAGCGCCGTCCCAGCCCCAGATGAGGCCGCCCACCAGGACCAGCACGGGCAGGACGGGGAGCATGCGCTTGGCCATGTCGCCCGCGACCTGGGCTTCGACCGCCGGCCCGGCATCGGCGGTGAAGGCCTCGGGGTTCATGCTCCGGTCGCGTCCTCAGCGCCGTCCGCGGCGTTGGCCCAGGGACCGGCGTTCTCGTGCTGCGTCATCTCCGCGTCGTAGGCGTACCAGAGGCGGGCCACCAGGCCCACCATGGCCACCAGGAAGAACACGATGGTCAGCACGGGCAGGAGGCCGAGCCAGCGGTCTAGCAGGTAGCCGAACCCGCCGATGATGGCGGGGGTGAGGGCCAGCTCGAAGGCCCGGGCCATGCCTTCGCCCGCCCCGTTGTACAGCTGACCCTGCGCAGGCGCGGCCGCAGCACGGGTGATCCCGGCTACCTTCTCGCGCAACTCCACAACGTCCCCTCTGTGTCTACTTCAGCGCCCCGGCACTGCTTGTGAAACGACGCGGAATCTACGGTAACGGCCGCCTG
>JBBSIS010000170.1:0-6910 GCA_038231955.1 Acidimicrobiales bacterium | reverse complement strand
TGGAGACCACGGTGTGGACCAGCTCCACCCGGGGCAGGCCGGGGATGATGCCGGCCAGCAGGTGCTCGACCCGGGGGTGGGTGGCGGCCGTCACCGACACGGTGCAGCCGTCACAGGAGCCACCGACCATCCAGATCAGGTAGATCTTCTCCAGCGGGCCCAGGCGGATCAGGGAGTTGTCGGGCTCCACGGCCCGGGAGCGGATGCCGATGGGGGCCATGGGGTCGAGAGGGTTGTCCCGCCAGTTCTCGATGCCAGGAGCGCCAGCAGGAACAACGGTGCCCTGCGGATCCTGAGGAAGCACGATCTCCCGCGACGCTCCCGCACTGCGGCGGCGAATGCTGGGCGCGCTGCCCGTTCCCGGACTTTTGGTCGGCATCAAGAACCCCCCCGTTTTCTGTTTAGTAAGTGTAGACTACACCTATCTGGAGCCCCCGTCAGGAAGAAGTTGACGGTGATTCCGGCGTCCCACGTAGGGTTCCACACTGACTTCCAGGAGGTTCAGTGGAAGAGGTTATGCACCCACCGAAGTCCGAGGCGCTACGGGCGCTGTACTGGCGCAGCGAGATTCTTCAGGTGATGTTCTGGCTGAAAGGTGAGGGCTTCGGCGACCAGGTCGACGCCACCCTGCTCGAACGGTTCCTGGGCGTGGACTCCCACATCGGGGTCCAGTACCTCGACCGTCTCCTCGACGAGGGGTACGTCGAGCGGGTCGACGAGCGCTACCGCCTCTCCGAGGCCGGCGCACGCGAAGGCGGCTTGGAGTTCGCCGCGTCGTTCGAAGAGCTCATGAAGCCGACCCATGGCGAGTGCAGCGCCGACTGCTGGTGCCACAACTCGCCCGACGAGGCCGATGCCTGCCTCCGGGACCGGGCCATGAAGGAGGAACTGCACGACCACTGATCGCCCGGCGAGGGCAAATCAGGCGGAGGGCGATTCAGGGCCGCATCGGCCGGAAGGGAAGTGGGCCACAATGAAGGAGGGGTACGTGAAGGGACGCAGCACCGAGGAGCCCCAGGGGGGGCTCCCGCGCAACTATCTGCGCGCCAGCCTCCTCCTGCTCATCGCCGAGACACCGGCGCACGGCTATGACCTGCTTGAGCAGATCGCCCAGCTCGGCCTCCGCAACGTCGACCCGGGTGGCCTGTACCGGGCCCTGCGGGTCATGGAGCAGGACGGGCTGGTGGCGTCGTGGTGGGAGCACTCCAGCGCCGGGCCCGCCCGCCGGAGCTACCGGCTCACCGAGGAGGGCGTCGACTGGCTGCACGCATGGGCGGGCGCGTTGCGGGAGGGCCGCCGGTTCCTCACCGCCTACCTGACCAGGTACGACAAGATCGCCGACGTCACTCCCATTGAAACCCTCAGTCCCGTCGAGACCCTGAACCCATGACCTCGCTACGGGTCGCCGTCGCCGGGAAGGGCGGCGCCGGCAAGACCACCCTCTCCGCCACCCTGGCCCGGCTCTTCGCCCGCCAGGGGAAGGACGTCATCGTCGTCGACGGTGACAGCAACCCGAACGTCGCCACCGCCCTGGGCATCGACCGTGAGCGGGCCGCCGCCATTCAGCCGCTGCCCATGGGCCTGGTGTCCCGCAAGCTCAACGGCACCGCCGCCCTGAAGGATCCGGTGATGGACGTGGTGAACCGCTACGGCGGGCTGGCGCCCGACAACGTCCACGTCCTGATGATGGCCATGCCGGCCCACGCCGACGAGGGTTGCCTGTGCTCGGCCCACGCCACCGTCAGCGCCTTGCTCGCCGACATCGAGGAGCTCGACAACACCGTCAGCATTCTCGACCTGGAAGCCTCCCCCGAGCACCTGAGCCGAGGCACCACCCGCCACGTCGACGCCCTGCTGCTGGTGGTGGAGCCCTACTACCGCTCCTTCGAGACGGCCCGGCGCATGGCCGCTCTGGCGTCCGAGCTACCTATTGCCCGGGTGGGCGTCGTGGCCAACAAGCTGCGCTCCCCCGAGGACGCCCAGGCCATCTCCGAGTACTGCGAGCGGCACGGGCTGACGCTGGAGGGCGAGCTGCCCTGGAGCACCCAGGTGCTTGACGCCGACCGGTCGGAGATCCCACTGCTCGACTACGACCCCAGCAGCCCGGTCGTCGCCGCCGTGGCCAAGCTGGCCGACAAGCTGGGCGCCGTCAAGGGGTAGGCGGCGTCGCTGCGCTACATGAAGTTGCGGGTGTGGAGCTCGGCCAGCTCGGTGGCTTCGGCGGGGGTGAAGCCGAGTTTGGCCAGCCGGCGGCGACGGCCCTCGTCCATCTCGGCCTGCAACTGCTGAACCCGGGCGTAGCCCGCGGCGATGGCTGTCGGGGTCAACGCGCCGGCCGCCAACACCACCAGGGCGTCGAACACCTCGGCGTTGAGCCCGGCGGTGTGGAGGAGGACGTCGTGGCGGCGACGGACGGCGGTGGCCAAACGGCGGCGCAGCCCGGGATCGGACTCGAGCACTGCCTCCATGTGAGCCATGCCGAAGGCGACGTGACGGGCCTCGTCGGCCAGGGCCAGATGGGTGATGCGTCGGGTGACGGGATCGGGTGCGTAGCGCTCGAGGAACGACAGGAGCGACAGGAACGTCCCCTCCCCCAGCACCGACAGGAGGAAGTGGGCGAGCGCGAAGTCGGGTTCCTCCAGGAGTGTCAGCAGCGACGCCTGCCCTCCGACGGTCGACAGGCCCAAGGCGCCGCCGACCTTCATGGCCGCCCGGCGGGAGAAGACTTCGACGTGCCGCGCCTCGTCGGCCACCTGCACGGCCAGTACGCCGACCACTTCCCGAAAGTGCGGGTGGATCCGACCGAGGAACCGGGCGGGCACGACGAGGGCGGCGTTCTCGTTCTCGACCAGGTAGGTCATGACCTGGACGACAGCGGCCTCCACCTCGTCGGCCAGCTCAAAGGGTTCGTCCCAGTCCACTGCGGTGGCCGGGTCCCACTGGTTGGCGACGGCCTGGCGGTAAATCCCCGCCGCGGCATCGGTCCACACCACCGCCTTGTCGTCGAGGGCGAAGGCGAACGCCGGCCCCCCGGTCTCCACGACCGCCCCTCGGGCGGCCAGCCCCCACGACGGCGCCGGCCGATCGACGACCTCCGCCGGCCCGCCCGTGGTCTCGGCACCCCGACGGCGGGCATCTGCGGCACCTCCCCGTGTGACGTAGGGCCAGTCGAAGCCATGTCCGGCGGCCCGGGCCCACGCCCGCACATGCACGGCCAGTTCCGGCGCCTTGCCCCGCACTTCGACCCGTCCGCCCACCGGCACTGTCGCCAGCGCCTGCTTCAGGAGCAGATGACCGCCCCGATCGAGCCCCAGCTCCTCGAGGTCGATGGTGGGGCAGGCCCCCGCCTCGGGGGGCCCGGCCTCAGGGGACATAGTCGGACGCGGTGACGTTCCCGGCGCCGTCATAGAACTCCACCTCGTCGACGGCCCGCTCCAGCTGGGCGTACCCCGACGTCCGGCCCGTGCGCCACGCCTTCAGCCCCTCCATGTCGAGCAGGGGGCGCACCTCGGGATCGTCGTAGCTCATTTCCAGCAGCAGGGCGACGAAACGGTCCCCCGCCTCGGCCGGCGCCGACGGGCCCACGGTGAAGTTGCAGTGATCGTACGGGGGTGTCTGGGCCACGATGCGGGTCGAGCCGACCGGGAGCGTCCCCTCGACCCCGAACAGCAGGTGGTTGCCGTCGATCATGCAGGCGGCGTCGGCCGTGCCGGCCAGCAGGCTGCGGGCCGCGTCCCGCTCGCCGCCGATGTGGTCACCGTGTTTCCCGGTGCCGAGGGGGTGGTACTGCACGTCGATGCCGGACACGCCCAGCGACCGCAGGTGTGACAGGGGGATCAGCGTGGCCTGCGGCGAGTCCACCGCCCCCACGGCGACCGTCCGCCCGGTCAGGTCGGCGACCGACTCGATTTGCGAATCGGCCCGAACGACGACGACGGAGGTGAGGTCGCAGTCGGTGTCGCGCATGGCGACAGCCGTGACCGGCCCGAGCCGGGCGGCGCGGGCCCACGCCAGGGGGGAGTTCCACGCCACGTCGATGTGGCCGGCGATCAGTGCCTCCACCTGGCGCTCGTAGTTGGAGTAGAGGACGTAGTCGAAGTCCAGATCCCGGGTGGCGAACCACTCCCGGAAACCGTCCCAGATGGTCACCACCTTGGGGTCGTAGGCCACCGCTCCCATGAGCAGCCGGGTTCCAGGCCGACCGACAGGCATCAGAAGAGCGGGAGCCCGCAGGCCAGCCGGCCGACGAAGTCGTAGAGGGTGTCGGTCGTCGGCGCCATCACGGAGGCGGCCCGGGCATCGCGGAAGTTGCGCTCCACCCCGACCTCCTTGCGGAAGGCCGCTCCACCGCAGACCCGCATGGCCAGATCAGTCACTTCGATGGCTGTCTCGCTGGCCAGGGCTTTGACTTCGAGCACGCGCAGGATGGCGTTGTCCCGGCCGGTCTCCAGGGCGGTCAGGGTGTCGAGCAGGAGCGCTTCGGCGGCGTCGGTCTTGATGCGCATACGGGCGACGTTGGCCCGCACGACCGGGCTGTCGGCCAGGCTCTGGTCGAGGTGCTCGAACCGGGTGGCGGTGGCGTGGGCGGCCGCCTTGGCCGTGGCCGCGTTGGCCGTACCGATCGAGAACCCGGCGTTCATGACCTGGAAGAGGGGCAGGACCGTACTGAGCATGACGTCGAACCCGCCGCCGTCGGGACCGAGGATGGCGTCGCCGGGCACCTCCACGCCGGACGCGCCGACCGGCGTGGACGAGTTGCCCCGCAGACCGAGGCCGTCGAAGGCCTTTCCGGGCTTCAGCCCGGGAGCGCCGGCCGGTACCAACCAGATCGTGCTCATCCCGTCGGCGGAGAGCGGGCGGCTCGACCACACGTAGCCGTCGGCCTGGCCGGCCGAGGTGACCCAGCTCTTCTCGGCGTCGAGCCGGACCGCGTCCCCCGACGCCACCGCCGTCGACATCGGCGCCCAGAACATGCTGCGCGACCCGGCCTCGGAGAACGCCAGCGTGCTCACGTACTCCCCCGCCGCCACCTTCTCCCGCACATCGGAGGCGCCGTGGGCCTCGAGGACGGCGGCGGCGCAGTAGTGCATCATCAGGACCATGGCGGTGGAGCCACAGTGCTCGGCGAGTCCCTGGACCACGGCGGTGGCGGCTCGATGGCCCTCACCGCTCCCTCCGACCTCCGGGGCACTGACGAGGCCCAGGAGCCCGGCTCGGCCGAGGGCGTCGAGAGCGGCGCGGGGATAGGTGCCGCGACGGTCGACGTCGGCGGCTGCGGGGCCGACGACATCGGCGATGACAGGCGCAAGGGCGGCCAGGTACGCGGGTACCGCGGCGGGCGCGATGGACATTTGACGATCTCCTCCTGTGCGTGGATATGGGGCGGGAGCCCCGACCGTGCGCGGCAGGAGGCGGTCAGCCCCGCTGGCCCCAGACGGCGTGGGGGCCCCGGCAAACAGTCGCCCGACCGGGCGACGTCGCCGGGCTCGCTCAGCGCTTCCTCATGGGACCTTCCGATCGGCGGGCCGTCGGGTGACGGGCCTGATTCGACGGCGGTCATTGTCGCACATGCCCGACAAAGTTCCTGCGACCAACCGCCTATAGATGTAATATGCATCTATCCGATCCCCATTTACCACCTCCTCACGCACGGGATGACGTCATCGGCTCCGAAGTCGGACGCGCTGCGTGCGCTGTACTGGCGTAGCGAGATCCTCCGGGTCGTCTACTGGCTCTACGGCGAAGGCTTGAGCGACGTGGTCGACGTGGGCTTGATCCGCCGCTACCTGGGCGTCGACGCTCACGAGGATCTGGCCACGTTCCTCGACCATCTTGTGGATGAGGGCTCCCTCGTGAGGGATGGCGACTGGTACGCGTTGTCGGCCCGAGGCCGGGCGAAGGGCGAAGTGGAGCTGGCCACCGCGTTCAGCGACCTGGTCCATCCCGTCCTGGGTGAGGGCAACGAGGAGTGCTGGTGCCACATGTCGGCGGCCGAAGCCGAGGCGTGTGCCGACCCGCGGGCCAGACGACCCCCCGCCCAGAGCGCCCCGGCGACACGGGCACACGAGACGGTTTCAGACGACGCGTCCGGAAAGGCCCACCGATGAGCGAGCACCGAAGCAAGTGAGCGAGCACGCTCAGAGCGGCGACCCCAACGGCACGCTGCCCAGGCACTATCTGAAGCCGTGCCTGCTGCTGCTGCTGGCCGAAGGTCCGTCGCACGGCTACGAGCTTCTGGAGCAGGTGCGGCGCATGGGCATCAAGGGGGCGGAGCCCGGAGGTCTCTACCGATACCTGCGGGCCATGGAGAAGGAGGAGATGGTGAGCTCCTGGTGGGAGCCGTCGCAGGCCGGTCCGGCCCGGCGGACCTACGTTCTCACCGAGCACGGCCGAGGCGGGCTCCACGATTCGGTGCAATCCCTCCGGGATGTGCGCGAGATCCTCGTCAGCCTGCTCGACCGGTTCGACACGCTCCCCACCCGGGCGGCGTCCGGTTCGCGACCCTGATAGCGCTCCCCAGATGAGAGACTGGGGACACCAATCCTTGTGCCAAGTTTCTTCTGTGCCAAGTTTCTTCTTTGCCAAGTTTCTTCTTTGCCAAGTTTCTTCTGTTGGAGGTTTCCAGATGTGTCTCGGGATTCCAGGCCAGGTAGTTGAGATCCTCGACCCGGCCGACCACCGGGCGACCGTCGAGGTCGACGGGGTGCGCCGCGAGGTCAACGTCGGCCTGGTGATGGGCGACCCCGGCGGCCTCAAGGTCGGTGAGTGGGTGCTGATCCACGTCGGCTTCGCCATGACGAAGATCGACGAGGAGGAGGCGGCCAGCACCCTCGACTTCATCAAGCAGCTGGGCAGCGTCTACGACGACGAGATCGAGCAGTTCAGCGCCGAGGCGCCCCTATGAGCCGCG
>JBBSIS010000169.1:0-7003 GCA_038231955.1 Acidimicrobiales bacterium | reverse complement strand
GGCGACCACCGCAGAGCCGGGACAGGCGTCGATCGGGGCGCGGCCCTCGCGCTCGGCCTGGGTGAGGTCGGCGTCGAACGGGATGCGGAGGTCCGGCGGGAGGCCGGGGTGGTCGGGCTCGTCGCGGAAGCGGTTGTAGACGATGGTGAGCCGGCGGTCGCCCACCATCGGAAGCAGGCGGCGGGCCGTCATCGCCGACCGCCAGGCGGGCCCGATCACCATCACCACGTGGTCGGAGAAGTCGTGATAGTTCTCGAACGGCGTGGTGGGGCCGGCCTCCAGGTCGGCGACGACGTCCCAGTCCGGGGCGCCGAGGCCGAGGAGGATCTGGCGGACGGCGGCTACGGAGCGCCGGGCGACCTCCTTGTCGGCCGAGCCGATCTTTCCCAGGCCGAGGTAGCGCACGCCGTCGGGCGCCACCGTGGCGAAGCGGGCCACCGCCTCCTCCGGGCTCAACCCGGTCGTGAGCTGCCAGCCGTACGGGGCGGAGGGGGCCTCCTCGATCGCCTCCGGGGGCAGGCCGGCGTCGGTGGCCGGCAGGCCCAGGCTGATGGCCAGCCCCGGGTTCACGTCGAGGTCGACGGCCACGACGTTGCGACCCCGCCGGGCCAGCAGTCGCGACAGGGTCGAGGAGATCACCGTCTTGCCCGCCCCTCCCTTGCCGATCAGCGCCACCCGGATCCCGAAGCGCGATCTGGCGTCGACGAGGGTTGCCGGGTCAGCGGTAGCCACCGCCACCTGCGCCCGGGCGCCGGCCGCCGACAGGGCGGCGACGTGGTCGTCGAGCGCGGCCAGTACCCGCTCCGAAGACCGGGCCCTGGGCACCGTGGCCGCCTGGCGCAGGAAGCTGCGGACCTGACGCTGGACACCGAGCCAGGCCAGCGTGGAATCCCGGCCCGGCGTGGCACCGGCGACGGCCCGGGCGACCAGGGCGCCGACCCCATCCTTGCGACGGTCGAGCCAGTGGATGACCCAGTCTTCCCGCGCCGCGAGTTGGGCGTCGGCCGGCATGGCGTCTCTCACCCCAGGTCGTCGGCATTGAACAGCGCGACCAGCTCCAGGCCTTCGTCGGCGAGGGCGTGGCGGCCATTGCTGCGGTCGATCACGCACAGCGCCGTGCTCAGCAACGCTCCCCGTTCTCGCAGGTCTTGCGCCGAGAGGACGACCTGGCCCCCCGTGGTGACCACGTCCTCGACGATCAGCACCTGACGGCCGGCAAAGTCGGCGCCCTCGGCCAGCCTCGCCGTGCCGTACCGCTTCGCCTCCTTGCGCACGAAGGCGAGGGGCAGGCCGGTGACCAGCGAGAGGGCGGTGGCGATCGGCACCCCTCCCAGCTCCAGCCCGGCCAGCACCTCGGTGCCTGACGGGATCAAGGCCGCCGCCGCGGCCGCCACCGCGGCCAGGAGTCGGGGGTCGGCCTCGAAGAGGTACTTGTCGAAATACGTCGTCGCCACCTGGCCCGACCGCAGGGTGAACGTGCCGGTCAGACGGCAGACGTCGCCGATACGTTGGGCGAGGGCCGCGAAGTCAGCCAGCTCGCCGGCGGCGTCGGGGTTCGGCACCCCTCAGGCGCCGCTCGGGCCGATGGCGGGAAGAGCCCGCAGAAAGGGCTCGATCTCGTCGCGGGTGGCGACGTTGTCGTACCGGGCCACTATCCGGCCGTCGGCGCCGATCAGGAAGACCCACGGCTCGTTCAGCTCGCCGTCGCGTTGGAGCCAGTCGGCGGCCGACTTGTTCAGCGTCATGCTCTGGAAGTCCCGCCAGATCTCCACATGGACGAAGGTGGCCCGGTCGGCGTACTGATGGGCCAGCCCATCGACGAGGTCGGTGATCGGCCCGCAGAAGCGGCTCGTGCAGTACACCGGCGTGGCGAAGACGGCCACGATCGGGCGCTTGGCGGCCAGGGCGGCGGCGATGGTGCTGCGGTGCAGGTCGGGATCGGGAATGTCGCCGCTGCCGCCGCGGGAGTCGACCGCCACCTTCGGCGTGTCGGGTGTCGTCAGCGTCAGCGTCTGGGTGGCCAGGGCCAGGTCACCCACTCCGGGCACGGCGTACTTCGGGTTGACCGCAAATGCGCCCTTGCCCTTGCGCACCTTGCCGGCGAGCGTGGCGCTGGCCTCAACCTCCCAAAAGCCCGGTCGGTCGAATGTCGTCAGCGCCGCATACACGCCACGGGTGTCGGAGGACCGGACGATCTGCGGCGTCTCCGGTGCCGGCGAGGGGGTCTCCGACCCCGGGATGGGCAGGTAGGACGCCCGGGTGACGGGGCCGGGCGCCGACGGGTTGGCGCCCTCCTTGGTGCCGACGAAGGAGAACCGGAGGTCGACGTTGCCGAAGCCGAGCAGGCGCTGGTCGACGGTGAGAAGGCCGACGATGAAGCGGGTGGGCCGCCCGGCGGCGAGGTCGTAGCTGGCGACGGCCACGGCCAGATCGTCGGGGCTGGCCTTGTCCGAGCCGCTCGACCCCCCGCACGCGGCCAGCACGACGAGCAGGGCGACGGCCGCCCCTGCCCGCCGGAATGCGGCGCGGGCTCGTCGGGGAGGTGGGGCCATGACGGTCATTTGTCGCAGGGTGGTGCCGAGATGGCAAGTCGGCCCAGGCCGGCGCGGTAGACCTCGGCCAGATGGGCGACGTCGTCGGCGAGGGTCGGGGGTCGGGAGTCGAGGCCGGACTCCACCCGTTCCTTGGCTTCGAGCAGCTCGGCGGCCTGGGGCCGGTCCACGTCCTCCAAGCCCCGGGCGACGGTGTGGAGGGCGTCGTGGGCCCGGTCGAGGAAGGCGGCCCGAGCGGCGGCCGGGTCGGTCACCGCCGAGGCGCGGGCCGCGCACAGCCCGGCCTCGGCGTCGACCAGGGAGGCGATCGCCACCTGCTCGCCACCCACCGCGATCGTCCGCGGCTTGCCGTCGGCCGACCTGCCGCACGCGGCGGCCAACACGAACGCCAGCGCGATCACCGTCCACTTCACCCGCCGCCACCCACCCGCCGCAGGATCCGCAGCGAGCCTGCTCCGTCGTCGTCGAGGGGCTCGAACCGCGACGACGCCACCGCCCGGCACCACACCTCGTAGGGCGGGCGGCCGCCGGCAGCGGGATCCTCGAACACGTCGTGGACGGCCAGGAGGCCGCCGGGAGCGACGAGCGGCGACCAGGCGTCGAAGTCGGCGTGGGCCGGTCCGGCACCGTGACCACCGTCGATGAAGACCATGCCCAGCGGAGTCTGCCAGTGCCCGGCGATGACGGTCGATTCGCCGACCACCGCGATCACCGTCGAGCCGAGGCCGGCGTCGTCGATTGTCCGGCGGAAGAACGGGAGGGTGTCGATGCCGCCGGTGGCGGGGTCGACCACGTCGGGGTCGTGGTGCTCCCAGCCACGCTGGTTCTCCTCCGAGCCACGGTGATGGTCGACGGCGAAGAGCACGGTGGCGCACTCCTCGGCGGCGCTTCCCAGGAAGACGGCCGACTTCCCGCACCACGAGCCGACTTCGAGGAGCGGCCCGGTCGCCCCGGCCCGGCATCCTGCCCGGTACAGGGCCAGGCCCTCGTCGTCGGGCATGAACCCTCGCACCTCCCGGGCCAGCCGGAGACGGTCCGCCCGCATCCCCTATTCCTTCCCGGTGACCCCGGCGCCGTCGAGGGTGGCCATCTCGACCAGGATCCGGGCCGCGGCCTGCACGACCGGGACGGCGAGACAGGCACCGGTGCCCTCGCCCAGGCGGAGACCGAGGTCGAGCAGGGGAATGAGGCCAAGGTGCTCCAGGGCAGCAGTGGCGCCCGGCTCGGTGGAGCGGTGACCGGCGATGCAGAAGTCGAGACAGCCGGGGGCCAGGGCGGCGGCGACCACCACGCCGGCCAGGGCGATCACCCCGTCGACGATGACCGGGACCCGAGCGGCGGCGGCGCCCACGACGAACCCGGCCAGGGCGGCGATCTCCAGGCCACCGACCGCGGCCAGCACGTCGAGCGGCCCTGCGCCAGTCGATCCGGGGCTGGCCAGCCGGGCGACGGCATCCTCGACCACCCTGGTCTTGCGGAGGTGGGTGGCATCGTCGATGCCCGTGCCCCGTCCGGTCACCTCTGCGGCGGGCCGGCCGGTGAGGGCGGCGATGATCGCCGCCGACGGCGTGGTGTTGCCGATGCCCATGTCGCCCGTGACGAGGCAGCGCGCCCCACCGGCGACCGCCTCGGCGGCCACCTCGGCGCCCACGTCGAGGCCCCGCCGGGCCTCGTCGAGCGTCATTGCCGCGCCGGTGGCCAGGTTGGCCGTGCCGTGGCGGACCTTGCGGCCCAGCAGCCGGGGCGCGGGGGCCAGGTCGGTCGCCACCCCCACGTCGACGACCACCACCTCGGCGCCGACCTGCCTGGCCAGCACGTTGATGGCGGCGCCGCCGGCGCAGAAGGCGGCGACCATCTGCCCGGTGACCTCCTGGGGCCACTGCGTCACCCCCTCGGCCGCCACCCCGTGGTCCCCGGCGAAGACGGCGACGGCTACCGGCGCGGGCAGAGGCGGCGGACAGGCGCCGGCGATGGCGGCCAGACGGGTGCCCAGGGTCTCCAGCCGCCCGAGGGCGCCGCGGGGCTTGGCCAGACGGTCCTGGAGGGCGACGGCGTCGGCCGCCGCATCTGCGTCCAGGGGGCCGAGGCAGGCGAGTGCGTCGGCGAAGGTCACCCGCCGGCCGGGAGCGGCGATTCGGGCTGGTGGGCGAAGAGCACCTTGTTGAAGATGAAGAACTTGGCCACCCACAGCACGCCGAAGGCGGCCAAGGCGGCGCCGTTGACGATCAGCCGGATGGCCAGTTCCGAACCGGTGTGGTCATGGGCCCAGGTCTCGGCGAAGTCGGCGGCCCACGTCGAGAAGACCAGCCCCAGGAACGCCAGCGCCCAGAAGGGGACGATCTCCTTCATGAAGTGCGACTTCCCCGATTTGCCCCACGCCCACGCCCGGTTCAGGTAGTACGACGGGATGGCGGAGACACAGACGGCGATGATGTTCGACGTCCGGGCCGACCAGAACGACTGGGCGATGAACAGCACGACCTGCGACACGATGACCGACACCACCGAGACCAGGCTGTAGCGGACCATCTTCTGGCCCGCAGGCGTGCGCGATCGTTCGAGAAGGCTGCGGGGCGAGAGGTCCACCAGTTCCGATCGTACCGGGCGCCGAATGGGATCGTAGTGACGCCCTCCACGCCGCACCGTCCATGCCCCTACCGGTGACGCGTAGTGTCCTATGTCGTACTGCGTGTCACCGGTTCGCAGACGAGGGGGCCAGATGACGCAGCGGACGACGGTGGAGGCGTTGGGGATCGCAGTGGCCGCCGGGGTGCCGGTGCTGCTGTGGGGCGCGCCGGGCACGGGCAAGACGTCGGCGATCCTGGCCATGGCCGAGCAGATGGGCTGGCCGTGCGAGACGGTCATCGCCGCCATCCGCGAGCCGTCGGACTTCGCCGGCCTACCCATCGTGGCCGACGGCGAGGTGCGCTTCGCCCCGCCCCGGTGGGCCCAACGCCTGGCCGGCGCCGGGCGCGGCCTGCTGTTCCTCGACGAGATCTCGACCGCGCCGCCCGCCGTGCAGGCCGCCCTGTTGCGGGTGGTGCTCGAGCGGGTGGTCGGCGACCTCCCGCTGCCCGAGGACGTGGTCGTCATCGCCGCCGCCAACCCCCCCGAGCAGGCGGCCGACGGCTGGGACCTGGCCGCCCCCCTGGCCAACCGCTTCTGCCATCTGGACTGGACGGTGGAGCCCGCCGCCTTCGCCCGCGGCCTGGTCCATGGGTTCGAGACGCCCGCCGTCCCCACCCTTCCACCCACCTGGGTCGACGACATCCCCTATACCCGGGGCCTGGTGGCGGCGTTCATCAACGTCCGGCCCAGTCTGGCCTGCGAGCTCCCCACCGATGCCGCCCGGGCCGGCCGGGGCTGGCCCAGCCCCCGCACATGGGACATGGCCGCCCGGCTGTGGGCGGCGGCGGGCGCGGCCGGCGCCAGTACCGAGGCCGAGACCGCCCTCGTCACCGGCGCCCTCGGTGAGGGCCCGGGGATCGAGTTGCTCATGTGGCACATGGAGATGGACCTACCCGATCCCGAGGACGTCCTGGCCGACCCCGATGGCTTCGAGGTGCCCGAGCGCCACGACAGGGCCCACGCCGTGCTGTCGTCGGTGGCCGCCGCGGTGGCGGCCAAGCCCACGCCGCAGCGGTGGCTGGCCGGATGGAAGGTGGTCGGCAAGGTTGGCGAGCACGCGCCGGACGTAGGGGCGGTGGCGGCGCGGACGCTGGCCCAGTGCCGCCCTCCCGGCGTGGCGGCGCCGCCGGAGGTCAAGGCCTTCCTTCCCCTCCTGAAGGACGCAGGCGGGTTGGACGGCGCCCGGTAGCGACTATCCTGGCTGCTCCCGTGGAGCTGAACACCCACAAGCTGCTGGCGGCCCGGCTGTGGGCTGTCCGCCGGCACCCGTACTTGACCGCAGCGCTGTTCGCCTCTCCGGTGATCTCCTCGCCCGGGCTGAAGAGCGCGGCGGTCGACGAGTCGTGGCGGCTCTACGTCGACCCGGAGATGGTGGAGAGGTCCAGCGTGGAGATTCTCGGCGGACTGCTGGTGCACCACGCTGGCCACTTGGTCCGTGACCACGCCGAGCGGGCCAAACACCTGGGCGTCGAGCGCAAGATGAACAAGGACTGGGCCCTGGCCGCCGACGCGGAGATCAACGACGACCTCATCGGCTCCGGCCTGCGCCTGCCCGACGACCGGGTCACGCCCCACGAACTGGGCTGGGCGCCGGGTCGGCTGGCCGAGGAGTACTACCACGCCCCTCACCACGAGACCCACAGCGAGCCCGACTGCGGCAGCGGCTCCGACGGCCGGGTACGGGACTGGGAGTTGCGGGGCGACCAGGGCAGCGGTCTGCCGCCGGGCGAGCAGCACCTGCTGCGCTCCCAGGTGGCCAACGAGGTGCTGCGCTACTGCCGGGAGGGAGTGGGCCGCCTTTCGGCCGGCTGGCGGCGGTGGGC
>JBBSIS010000168.1:0-7004 GCA_038231955.1 Acidimicrobiales bacterium | reverse complement strand
GCCCACCGGCGCCTGGTTGGCCGACGAGGCGGGGCTCGGCGTCGGCGTCCACCTGGCCGCCGTGGGCGAGGACCCGCCATTGCTGGCCGCGAGGGAGATCCCGTCCCTCGTCGACCGCCGGGGTCGGCTGGCGAGCTCGTGGCGGGTGTTCCTGGGTCGGGCGTCGGCCGGGCGGGTCGACCCCGACGATCTGCGGCGGGAGTTCGGCGCGCAGATCGGCGCAGTCGCCGCGCTCGGTGTGCCCATCTCCCACCTCGACAGTCACCAGCACGTCCATCTGTGGCCGTCCGTCCGCCCCGTCGTCGTCGGCCTGGCCTTGACCCACGGGATCCCGGCGGTGAGGGTTCCGCGCTCCCATCGTCGCCATCCCGTCGCCGCCGTCGTCAACCGGTTGGCCGCCGCCCTGGCCGCGGCGGCACGGGGCGCCGGGCTGCTGTTCGCCGACGACGCATCGGGCGTGGACGAGGCCGGGCACCTCGACGGTGGTGGCCTCGTCGCCGCCCTTGACGGCTTTGTGGCCCGGGGTGCCCGCAGCGCCGAGCTGGGCACCCATCCGGGCGAGGGCGACGACGCCGACCGCAGCCGTTACCGGTGGGACTACACGTGGAAGGACGAGCTCGACATGCTCCTGGCCCCCGAGAGCCGCAGGGCCGTCGAACGGCGGGGATTCTCACTGGCCCGCTACGCCGACCTGCCCGCCCCCCGATGATGGTGCGGTCGCGACGGCGGCTGGCCGTAGGGGCGCTCACGACGGCCGCGCTGTCGGGGCGGGCCGCGGCCCGTCGGCGGGCGCTGCTGGCCGAGGTGCGCACCGGCCAACGCTCACCGGTCGATCGCGACGTGGCGCCCGGCTCCCGTCGCATGACCGTCGTCATCCCTGCCTTCTCCGAGGGCCGACGCATCGCGGCCACACTCGGCGAGGTCAGGGCCGCCTTGGCTGAGCTCGGCACAGACGACCTCGAGGTGATTGTCGTCGACGACGGATCCGACGACGACACTGCCGAGCAGGCCCGGTGCGCCGGCGCCGACCAGGTGCTCGTGCTGCCCCTCAACCGGGGCAAAGGCGCCGCCGTCCGGGCGGGGATGCTTGCGGCCCGAGGCCGCACCGTCGCCTTCACCGACGCCGATCTGTCCTATCCGCCCCACCAGCTGCTCCGGCTCCTCGCCGAGGTCGAGGCGGGCTACGACGTGGTGGTCGGGAGCCGCAAGCACATAGAGGCCACCACCCTGGTTCGCGGCCGGCGCCTGCGCGAGCTCAGCGGGAGGGTTTTCAACGCCCTCACCCTCGCCGTGCTCCTGGGCCAGTACCGGGATACCCAGTGCGGTCTGAAGGCGTTCCGCTCCGATGCCGCACAGCGGTTGTTCTCCCGTGCCCGCGTCGACGGGTTCGCCTTCGACGTGGAAGTTTTCCATCTGGTCGAGCGCTATCGCCTGACCCTCAAAGAGGTCCCCGTGGCCCTGGCCAACTCGGAGACATCGTCGGTCCGCGTCGGGATCGACGCCCTCCGGATGCTGCGCGACCTGTTCCGGATCCGGTGGTGGGGGGGTCGCGACCTCTACGGGGAAGCTGCCGCCCCGGCCGGCGCCGACGGCGCTCCCGCTAGGCTCGCCGGAGAATGAACGCGCCCCTCGACCGGATCTTCAAGGCCTACGACATCCGAGGCCTCGTCCCCGAACAGCTCGACGCCTCGATCGCCCGGGCCGTCGGCTCGGCCTTCGCCACGTTCACCGGCGCCCCCCGGATCCTCATGGGCCGGGACATGCGGCCCTCGGGCGTGGAGCTGACCGCGGCGTTCGCCGAGGGGGTCACCGCGGCCGGCGCCGACATCGTGGACCTCGGCCTGATCTCCACCGATCTCGCCTATTACGCCGCCGGTTCTCTCGATGCCCCGGCGGCCATGTTCACCGCCTCCCACAACCCGGCCACCTACAACGGCATCAAGCTGTGCCTGGCCGGTGCCCGTCCCGTGGGCCAGGACACCGGCCTGGCCGAGATCAAGGCGCTGGTGGCCACGGGCGAGCTCACCGAGGCCGACGGCAAGGGCAGTGTCACCGAGCTGAACCTCCTCGACAAGTTCGCCGACCATGTGCGGTCCTTCGTTGATGTCTCGACGCTCCGGCCGCTCAAGGTGGTGGCCGACACCGCCAACGGCATGGGCGGCCTGGTCGCCCCAGCCGTCTTCGCCGGGTTGCCGTACGACCTCGAGATCCTCTTCGGCGAACTCGACGGCACCTTCCCCAACCATCCCCCCGATCCCATCAACCCCGAGAACCTGAAAGCGCTGCAGGCCCGCGTCCTGGAAGTGGGCGCCGATGTGGGCCTGGCCTTCGACGGCGATGCCGACCGGGTGTTCCTCATCGATGAGAAGGCCAAGCCCCTGTCGGGGTCCACCACCACCGCCTTCGTGGCCGCGTCGATCCTGCGGAAGGCCGAATTGGCCGGCGACGGCGGCGCCACGGTGATCTACAACCTGATCTGCTCCAAGTCGGTGCCGGAGATCATCCTGGAGAACGGCGGAAAGCCGGTGCGGACCCGGGTCGGTCACTCGTTCATCAAGTCGGTCATGGCCGACACCGGCGCGGTGTTCGGCGGCGAGCACTCGGGCCACTACTACTTCCGTGACAACTACCGCGCCGACTCCGGGCTGATCGCAGCCATGCTGGTGCTGGAAGAGCTGTCGCGGGTCTCCGAGCCCCTGTCGGAGCTCCGCAAGCCGCTCGAGCGCTACGCGGCCTCGGGCGAGATCAACGTCGAGGTCGGGGATCCCCTGGCCACGATGGAGCGGGTGGCCGCCTCCTTCGCCGACGCCGAGCAGGAACGGGTGGACGGGCTCACGGTCGACCTGGGGGAGTGGTGGTTCAACCTACGGCCCTCCAACACCGAGCCCGTGCTCCGGCTCAACCTGGAAGCGGCTGATCCCGAGGAGTGCCATCGGCACACCTCCGACGTGCTGGCGATCATGAAGCAAGAGGAGGCCTGATGGCGCTCGACCCCATGCTGGTGGAGATACTGGCGTGCCCCGAGGACAAGGGTCCCCTGCTGTACTTCGTCGACGAGGAGTCGCTCTACAACCCCCGTCTGCACCGGCGGTACACGGTGCGCGACGGCATCCCGGTCATGCTCATCGAGGAGGCGGAAACGGTGACCGACGAGGAGCACGAACGGCTTACCGCCAAGGCGGCCGCCGACGGGGTGCGTCCCTCGTTCGAGGCCACATGACTGGCCATGCCAGCTGCGTGCGGAACGCAACGAACGGTCAGTCCTGCCAGTCTTCACTGGCCGACCTTCCACAGAAGGTCGGCGAGTGACGGTCTCGGCGCCGACGGGTACCGACGTGCTGGACAGCGAAAGGATCCTCGATACGGTCCTCGCCCTGCCCGAGCAGGCGGCGGCGGCGGCGCTGGCTGCCCGCGGCCTCGACGGGCTCCCCGACCACGACGAAATCGAGCAGGTCGTCGTGCTGGGTATGGGCGGCAGCGGTATCGCCGGCGACATCCTCATGGCCACCGCCGGTCCTTTCATGCCGGTCCCAGTTCTGGTCTTCCGGAACTATCACGTACCCGCATTCGTCGACGAGAGCACGCTGGTCTTCGCCATCTCCTTCTCCGGCGACACCGAGGAGACGGTCGAAGCAGTCACGGCTGCCGCTCTTCAAGGAGCGAGGGTGGTGGCCGTCACCCAGGGTGGCGAGCTCGGCCATCTGGCCGAGTCGTGGGGCGCTCCGATCGTCAGGGTCCCTGACGACATCCCCCAGCCCCGCGCCGGCCTGGGTGCATTGGCCATCCCGCCGCTGGTCGTGCTGGAGGAGATCGGCCTCTTCCCGGGGGCGACCCACTGGATCGACGCCGCCGTCGAACAGCTGCGGGCGCGGAGCGCCCAGCTGGCCAAGCCGGAGAACCTGGCCAAGGAGCTGGCCCGGCGCATCGGCCGGACCATCCCGCTGCTCCACGGTGGCGGCGGTCTGGGTGCCGTCGCCGCCCAGCGGTGGAAGACGGATATGAACGAGAACGCCAAGTGCCCGGCGTTCTGGAACAGCCAGTCGGAGCTGTGCCACAACGAAGTGTCCGGCTGGGGCCAGCACGGTGACCTGACCCGTCAGATGTTCACCCTCGTGAACTTGCGCCATGATTTCGAGCACCCCCAGGTGATGCACCGCTTCAACATCACGGCCGACCTCCTCGACGAGGTCGTATCCTCGGTGGAGTCGGTGCAGGCCGAAGGCGACGGGGAGCTGGCCCAGTTGCTCGACCTCGTTCTCGTCGGCAGCGTGACGTCCGTCCACATGGCCCTCCAGGAGGGCATCGACCCCGGGCCAATCCCGGCCCAGGAACAGATCAAGAGCGCCCTCCTCACTTCCGTTCAGACGGCAGTGGCGGGCGAGACCAAGGAGCTTCCCGAATGACCGACCCGACCGACCTGACCGATCTGAGCGGCACCGTGCAGTACGACGTGGCCGACGCCGCCCTGGCCGAGCTCGGGCGCCAGCGCATCGCCTGGGCTGACAGCCACATGCCGGTGCTCACCAGCATCCGGGAGCGCTTCGCCAAGGAGCGGCCGCTGGAGGGCATCACCATCGGGGCGTGTCTGCACATCACCACTGAGACGGCCAACCTCCTCCGTACCCTGAAGGCCGGCGGGGCCACCGTGGTGGCCTGCGCCTCGAACCCCCTGTCCACCCAGGACGACGTTGCCGCCTCGTTGGCTCTCGACGAGGGGATCGCCACCTACGCCATCAAGGGCGAGGACACCGACACCTACTTTCGCCACATTGACGCCGTGCTCGACGCCCGGCCCCAGATGACCATGGACGACGGCTGCGACCTCGTCTCCCGGCTCCACCGTGAGCGCCCCGGCCAGGTCGCCGACGTGCTGGCCGGCACCGAGGAGACCACCACCGGCGTCATCCGCCTGCGGGCCATGGAGGCCGACTCGGCCCTGAAGTTCCCGATCGTCGCCGTGAACGACGCCGACACCAAGCACATGTTCGACAACCGCTACGGCACCGGGCAGTCCACTCTCGACGGGATCATCCGGGCCACCAACGTGCTGCTGGCCGGCAAGGTCATGGTCGTGGCCGGCTACGGCTACTGCGGCAAGGGCTTGTCGGAGCGCAGTCGGGGCATGGGCGCCAACGTGGTCGTCTGCGAGGTCGACCCCCTGCGGGCCCTCGAGGCGGTCATGGACGGCTTCCGGGTCATGCCCATGTCGGAGGCGGCGCGCATCGGCGACATCTTCGTCACCGTCACCGGCGACCGTGACGTGCTCAGGGCCGAGCACTTCGAGGTCATGAAGGACGGGGCCATCCTGGCCAACTCGGGCCACTTCGACATCGAGATCGACCTCGAGGCCCTGGCCGCGATGGCCGCCGACCGGGGAGGGCGCCGTATGGCCCGGGCCCAGGCCGAGGAGTTCCTGATCGACGACCGCCGCATCCTGGTGATCGCCGAGGGCCGCCTGGTCAACCTGGGGGCGGCCGAGGGCCACCCCGCGGCCGTGATGGACATGAGCTTCGCCAACCAGGCCTTGTGCGCCGAGTGGGTCCTGGCCCAGAAGGGCAGCCTGGAGGCCAAGGTCTACGACGTCCCCCGCGACATCGACAAGGAGATCGCCCGCCTCAAGCTCGACACCATGGGCGTCGACATCGATGTCCTCACGCCCGAGCAGGTCGAGTACCTCTCCAGCTGGACAGTCGGCACCTAGTCCCCCCGCCCAGGTCGAACTGGGGTCGCTCACGGTCGCTCTACGGCTTTGACCGACCCCAGTTCGATCGTGTCGCACCCCCTCGGTACGTTTGGTGAGATGTTCATTCCCACGACGTGCCCGGTGTGCGGCGCACGGGGCCCGGTTCCCTGCGACGGCTGCCGAGCCCAGCTGCGGCCGGCCCCATCGCTGCCGACGCCATCGGATGTCCACTCCTGCGTCGCGCTACTCGACTACGACGGCGCCGGGCGGGAGCTCGTCGCCCGCCTGAAGTACCGCAACGCCCGTGCCTCGGTCCCCTTTTTGGTCGCCGGCATGGCCGCGCTGGTCGGCGGCGCCCACCCCGACGTGGTGACGTGGGCGCCGACCACGCCGGCCCGCTTGCGAGCCCGAGGGTTCGACCAGGCGGAGCTGCTGGCCCGGGGGGTGGCTCGCAACCTTGGCGTCCCCTGCCGTCGGCTGCTGCGGCGACAGGCGGGGCCGGCCCAGACCGGGCATGATGCCGCCGCCCGGCTCGCCGGCCCCGCATTCGTCGCTCGTCGTCCTCTGCACGCTGAGACCGTTCTTCTCGTCGACGACGTGGTGACCACCGGAGCCACCGTGTCGGCCGCGGCCCGGGCACTGCGCCATGCCGGCGCCGGTAAGGTTGATGTGGCGGCCGCAGCGCGCACGTCGCCGTCGCGGCGGCACGTCCACTCGGCCAGGACCGCAGGGCCTATCGCGTCGGCCAGGCCCGATGCGATGCATACGAACGCAGGCGGCTTTGGTATACTGGAGTGGTGGTACGACGCACATCCCTCATGATCGACGATGAACTGGTCGCCAGCGCCCGACTGGCCTTGGGTACCAGCGGCCTGAAGGACACGATCGACCTGGCGCTACGGGAGGTTGTTCGAGCCGATCGCCGCCGACGACTGGTGGAGCGGTTCCGGACCGGGGAAGGGATCGACGACGAGGCGCTGGCCTCCGCCCGGGAGCAGTGGGGGCCCGACTGACCGTCTATCTTGCCGACACCAGCGTGTGGCATCGTCGGCAACACCCCGACGTACTGGACCGTTGGACCGCCGAGGTCAATGCCGATCGAATAGCCACGACTGGCCCGGTGCGAATGGAGATTCTCTACAGCGCGCAGGGGGCGAAGGACTACGACGCAATCTCGGTGGAGCTCGACGGACTCATGCAACTCTCCTGCGGGGATGCCGCCATGGCCCGCGCCCTTGAGGTCCAACGGCTGCTGGCCCATCACCGCCCGCTCCACCATCGCTCGGTGCGCATCTCGGATCTCCTCATCGCCGCCTCCGCG
>JBBSIS010000167.1:0-7007 GCA_038231955.1 Acidimicrobiales bacterium | reverse complement strand
TTGTGGCCGTAGCGAGCGTCCTTGGTGATGTCGCCGGAGCGGATCGGCCCCTCGCCGGCGAAGGTCGGGCCGAAGACGGCCGTGTTGCGGGGTAGGCCCATCCCCTCGAAGGAGGAGACGTCGGCCCCGGAGAGCGTGTAGAGCATGTAACTTTCGCCCTGGTCGTTGGCCACGTTGTAGAAGAACGCCCCGAAGGCTGCGCCCGACAGCTCGGTGCCAGCGTCGGTGACGGCCTGGACGAGGCGGCGGACGTCGAGCTCCCGGGCCAGGGTGGTGCCCACACGGTGAAGGGTGTCGATGATCTCGCGGTCGATGCGCAGCTCCTCTTCGGCCTGCTTGCGCACGATGCCCAGGGCGAGGGAATCGGCGACGGAGGCCAGCACGGCCAAGGTCGAGTCCTCGAGCGGGTGACGCGAGAACAGCCCGAGGACCCCGACGAGCTGCGGCCCGATCTGCAGCGGGTACCCGGCGAAGGCCACCATGGCCTCCCGGCGGGCCCAGTCCTTGTCGCTGACATCGGGGTCGTCGAGCACGGTGTTGGTGAGATGGGGCCGGCGGGCCTCGGCGATGCGGCCGATCTTGAACGCCCCCATCGGAATGCGACCGTGGGGACCGTCGACATGGGTGTACATGCCGGAGCTGGCCTGGAGAACGAGGGTCTGCGTCTCGTCGTCGAGCAGCCAGATCCGGGTGAAGGCGGCCTCGAGGCGGTCGACGACGGACTGGGAGCAGCGCTGCAGGAGATCGACCAGGGTGTCCTCCCCGGCGAGGGCGCGCAGGACGTCGGCCAGGAGGCCGAGATGCGCGCTCTCCGTCGTCGCCTCCTGCTGCACCGGCCAAGTATCGCAGCCCCGGCGCGTGCTCGACCGGGGGTCATCACCCCTTGGCGTAGAAGAGCCGCTCCACCACGGCCCGGCTTCGCCGGCCGATCGGCTCAGACGCGGTCGTTATCCTTTCCGGGTGCCCCGGCTCCGTGTTGCCGCCTGCCAGATCAACGTGGTCGTCGGCGACCTCGACGGCAACGTGGCCGCCGTGCTCGCCGCTCTCGACCGGGCCGAGCGCCGGGGGTGCGACCTCGCCGTCTTCCCCGAGCTGGCCATCACCGGCTACCCGCCGGAGGACCTGCTGCTGAAGCCGGCGTTCGTGGCCGACAATCAGGCCGCCCTGACCACGCTGGCCGCCCGCACCGGCCGGTGCGCGGCGATCGTGGGCTTCGTCGACTCGGGCCGCGACCTGTACAACGCCGCCGCCGTCTGCGCCGACGGCGTGGTGAAGGGTGTCTACCGCAAGCGCATCCTGCCCAACTACGCCGTCTTCGACGAGCAGCGCTACTTCGCTCCCGGCCACGGAGACCCGCAGCTCTTCGTGATCGGCGGCGTGAAGGTGGGGGTCTCGGTGTGCGAGGACTCCTGGTCGCCCGACGGCCCCATCGCGGAGGAGGCCGCCGGGGGCGCCGAGCTGCTCGTCAACCTCAACGCCTCGCCGTACTATGCCGGTCGCCTGGCCGAACGCGAGCGCATGCTGGCCACCCGCGCCGCCGACGCGTCGTGCGCGCTGGTCTACGTCAACCTGCTCGGCGGCCAGGACGAGCTGGTCTTCGACGGGGCCTCGCTGCTCCTCGACGCCGATGGGCGGGTGCTCGGCCGGGCCCCGCAGTTCGAGCCCGCCGACCTGATCGCCGATGTCGACATCCGGCCCGTCTTCCGCAAGCGCCTGCTCGACCCGCGGGGACGGGCCATGGCCCCGCCGTTGCCGGAGATCCTGGTCAGCGCCGAGCCCCGGGCCAACGCCGACGTCGCCGCCCCGCAACTCGTCGAGCCCCTGGCCGCGGTGCGGGAGGTCTACGAGGCCCTCGTCCTCGGTACCGGTGACTACGCCCGCAAGAACGGCTTCACCGACGCCGTCGTCGGCCTCTCCGGCGGGGTCGACTCCTCCCTGGTGGCCGTCATCGCCGCCGACGCCCTTGGCGCCGAACACGTCCACGGAGTCTGCATGCCCTCGCGATACTCCAGCGAGGGTTCGCTCACCGACGCGCTGGGCCTGGCCGGCGCCCTGGGCATCGAGGTGCGGACCATCCCGATCCAACCCGCCCACGCCGCGTTCATGGAGATGCTCGCTCCGTCGTTCGAGGGGGTCGGCGAGGATCTGACCGAGGAGAACCTCCAGGCCCGGGTGAGGGGCACCACGCTGATGGCCCTGTCGAACAAGTTCGGCTGGCTGGTGCTGGCCACGGGCAACAAGAGCGAGATGGCCGCCGGGTTCTCGACGCTGTACGGCGACCTGGCCGGCGGCTTCGCCATCATCAAGGACGTTTCCAAGCTGCTGGTCTACGAGCTGTGCCGCGACCGCAACCGTCGGGCTCTCGATGAAGACCGGGCTGGCGCCCCGCCCATCCCGGAGTCGGTGCTGACCAAGGCCCCGTCGGCCGAACTGCGCCCCGACCAGCGCGACGATCAGTCGCTGCCCCCGTATGAGGAGCTCGACCCGATCCTGTTGGCCTACGTGGAGGGTGATGCCACCGCCGGCGACCTCGAGGCCGCCGGCTTCGACCGGAACCTGGTCCGGCGCATCGTGACCATGGTCGACCGGGCCGAGTACAAACGTCGCCAAGCCCCTCCGGGGGTGCGAGTAACGCCCAAGGCCTTCGGCAAGGACCGTCGCCTGCCCATCACCAACCGCTACGCCGGGTAGTAGAATGACACCAGATACGCGGCGCGTCCTCAGTCTTGACCTGGCCGGTAGACTAGAGATCAGACAGCTCATGCCGATCTCCGGCTGCCGGAATTCTCGCGTCCTCTACGGCGTTGTCACTCTGCCAGGTTCCATGCGCTAGCTGCCGCTAGCTGAACACCAAGGAAGAAGCTTCATCGTGGCCAAGGAGCGAGTCGAGCGGGATGAGGAAGACCTCGTCCGTCTCTACCTCACCGACATCGGGCAGTACCCCCTGCTCACCAAGGACGACGAGGTCCGCCTGGCCAAGGCCATCGAGGCGGGGAACGAGGCGCGGGTTTACCTCGAGCGTGAGGGCACCGGTCTCCCCCAGGCCCGCCGGCGGGAGCTGCGCCGGGTCAACGCCGAAGGGGTCAGCGCCCAGCGCACCTTCGTGCAGTCCAACCTCCGGTTGGTCGTGTCGATCGCCAAGAAGTACCAGGCCTCGGGCCTGCCGCTGCTCGACCTGATCCAGGAAGGCAACCTGGGCCTGATGCACGCCGTCGAGAAGTTCGACTGGCGCAAGGGCTTCAAGTTCTCCACCTACGCCACCTGGTGGATCCGCCAGGCCATCACCCGCGGCATCGCCAACACCGGCCGCACCATCCGCCTGCCCGTCCACGCCGGCGACACCCTGGCCCGCCTCCAGAAGGCTCGCGCCCGCCTGGAGCTCAAGCTGGGCCGCCCCGCTACCCTTTCGGAGCTGTCGGCCGAGGTGGAGATGCCGGAGGACAAGGTCACCGAGGCCCTGCGCTTTGCTGCCGAGCCCCTGTCGCTCTCCGAGCCCCTGCGCGAGGACGGCGACGCCGAGCTGGGCGACGTGGTCGAGGACCGCTCGGCCGAGTCGCCCTTCGAGGTGGCCGCCACCGCGCTGCTGCCCGACGAGATCTCCAAGCTCCTCGGCCCCCTCGACGAGCGCGAGCGCGAGATCCTGCGTCTGCGCTTCGGCCTCGACCGGGGTGAGCCCCGTACCCTCGAGGAGGTGGGCGAGCACTTCAACCTCACCCGGGAGCGCATCCGCCAGATCGAGGCCCGAGCCATGTCCAAGCTCCGCCACCCGTCCTCCGATACCGGCGCCCGGGATCTGCTCGCCGTCTGAGGCCGGGGCTGGGCGTCGACCAGCGGTCAGCTGGCCAGTACGTTCAGGCCGATCACCAGGAAGACCAACCAGGCCAGGATCCACGCGGCCATGAGGGCCATGGCGGCGACGAGCGCCGTTCGGGGCACGTTCTCCAGGAGCGAGCCGCCTGACCGGCCGGTCGACCCGCTCGATTCCCCGGCCAGGACGCCCCTGCGGTCGAGGACGACGACCACCGTTCCGCCCACGATGAGGAGCGCCAGCACCACCAGGAGCGCAAGCATCAGCGCGCCGCCAGCGGCTGGACGGGAACTGTCTGAGACGGGCCCGTGAACGGTGAAGGCACCGACGTGCTCGGCGAGCCGACCGCCGACGTCGCGCCGGCCACAGTGGTCGGCGTCGGTCCGGGCTGGTAGTACGGCGGCTGGTTGTACGGCGGCTGCCCATTCGGTGGCTGGTTGAACAGCGGCGGTTGCCCCGGAAGTGCCTGGTTGCCGGGGTACTGCGTCCCGTTGGGATCGACGAAGCCGGTCGTCGACGGGACCGTGGGCGCGACGCTGACCGGAGCCTGGAAGGCGGGAGGCGCCGCCACCACCGGCTTGGGCGGAGCCACGAAGTCCTGTAGAGGCACGCCGTCGAGGGCGGCGGCCATGAAGTCGTGCCATGTCTTGGCCGGCAGCGTGCCTCCGAAGACCCGGGGCAACCCGGCCACGTTGACCAGCGGCTTCTGGCTGTCGGCGTAGCCCATCCACACCGACGTCGACAGCTGGGGCGTGTAGCCCACGAACCAGGCGTCGCTGAAGTTCTCGGCGGTGCCCGTCTTGCCGGCTGTCCCGTTGGGGCGACCGATGTCGGCCGCCTTCCCGGTGCCAGCGCCGATGACGTCCTTCAGCACGTCGGTGACCTGGTCGGCCACGTCCTGGGCCAGCACCCGCTTCCCGGTGCGAGCGCGGTTGTCTTCCAGGACCTGGCCGTCGGGGCCGATGACCCGGACCACGGGGGTGGCCGCGAACTGCAGTCCGCGCGCCGCGAAGACGCCGTAGGCCGCGGCCATGTCCAGGGGGGAGACCTCGGCCACCCCGAGGGTCAGGCCCGGCCCGTAGGCCTCGCCGTTGGGCAGCTTGCCGTCGGGGTTGACCGACGCCACGCCGAGGCGGTGGGCCAGTGCTGCGGTCTTCTTCACGCCCACGTCCTGGATGAGCTGGGCGAAGACGGTGTTCACCGATTCCGCCGTGGCCTGACGCAGTGTGATCGTGCCGAAACCGCCGCTCTCGACGTTCTTCACGGTGCAATTCTGGCCCCGGCAGTTGGGGTAGGTGTACGTGGCCGGCCCGGAATAGGTCTTGTCGGGGGTGGCCCCCTGCTCGAAGGCCTCGGCCAGGGTGAACGGCTTGAACGACGAGCCGGGTTGACGACCACTGCCCCCACCGGCCACGCAGACCGGCCCGTCGCCCTTGGCCCGATCGGGCTGGTCCGGGCAGGTTCCGAGGGCCAGGTTCACCTGCGACTTGGCGAAATCGCGACCTCCGACCATGGCCCGGACCAGGCCGGTACGGGGATCGATGGAGGTGAGCGCCATTTCGAGCGGCGCCTGGGTCCCCCTTAGGGTCGCCGTCACCGCGGCCTCGGCCTTGGCCTGCAGGACGGGGTCGACCGAGGTCTCCACCCGCAGGCCACCCTGGTAGACCATCTCGGCGCCGTAGCGGGCCAGGAGGTATCCCCGCACGTAGTCACCGAACCAGGGAAAGCGGGTCTGTGACTCCTGGGCGGGGTACACGAGCGTGGCCGGCGCGCCTTTGGTGACCCCGTTGTCGACCTTGACCACCCGCTGGGCGGATGCCTCGGCGTGCTGGGCGGGGGTGATGCGGCCCTGGTCGCGCATCTTGTTCAAGGCCCTGGTCCGCTGCGACTCCGCTTCGGACGGATTGGTCCGAGGGTCGAAGGAGCTCGGCGCGGAGAGGAGGCCGGCGAGGAGGGCGGCTTCGGAGACGGTGACGTCCCGCACCGGCTTACGGAAGTAGGTCTCCGTCGCCGCGCCCACCCCGTAGGCGCCGCTGCCGAAGTAGGCGCGAGAAAGGTAGCGGTACAGGATCTCGTCCTTACTGAGCTCCTTCTCCACCCGTCCGGCCAACACCGCCTCCCGCAGCTTGCGGCCCAGCGTCCGTTCGTCGCCGGTGTAGACCAGTCGCACGTACTGCTGGGTGATGGTGGAGGCCCCTTCCACGTAACTGCCTCCCTGGAGGTCGGCGGTCAGGGCCCGCAGGATGCCCCGGGAGTCCACGCCCTGGTGGCTGTAGAAACGACGGTCCTCCATGGCCAGGACGGCGTCGACCAGGACGGGCGGGATGTCGGACCGGGCCACGGGGAAGCTGGTGTCGAAACGCCGGAAGGTGGCGATCTCACCCCCCGCGCCGTCGAAGACGCGGGTGATGCGGGAGTCGAGCGTCGGGCGCTCCTTCGGGAGCGATCCCGACAGCGGCACGGACAGCAGGCACAGGACGAGGATCCCGACGACGAGCACGGGTACGAGCAGGCTGGCCACGCCCAACATGGCCGCACCCCGCCACATCGAGTCCTCCCAGGCTGCGGGCGCCCACGATACGGCCCGGGTGCGACGTTCGTGGCGCCGGCCGAAGATCAGCTCTGACGCCGTCAGCAATGCACTCCTCCAGATCGAACGACGCCCTGTTCCGGTGACGCGGTCGACCGGTCCTGAGGGGAACGTTCCCAATCGGGGCTCGCTCCATGCCTAGTCGGTTTCGAGGGCCTTTGCCGATCAGGTAGCTTGCGGGGCGGAGGTGTCAGCTGACCTGGTGGCAGCCCCCGCCTTCAAAGCGGGTGGGACGGGCGATCCCCGTCCGGCGGGTTCGATTCCCGTCCATCTCCGCCAATTCCATCCTGAGCCACGAGTAGGGTCGGGGGGATGAAGAAGCTGATCCTCCTCATCGTCCTGGCGACTCTCGGCGCGGTGGCGGCCAAAAAGTTGCGCGCCACCTAGGCCTCCGCCCCAGGTGGCGCTCTTGCCAAGTGGCGCCCGACCCGGTAGGTTTCTTCCCGACTCGTCCCCGGAGTTTTATTTTCTGTGCCCCGGGGAGGGCTCAATGCTCATTGCCTGCTGGTCGCCCAAGGGCGGCAGCGGTACCACGGTGATCGCCTGCGGCCTGGCCGCGGTGCTGGCTCGTTCCGCTCCGTCACCGGCTGGTGTCCTGATCGCCGATCT
>JBBSIS010000166.1:0-7019 GCA_038231955.1 Acidimicrobiales bacterium | reverse complement strand
TCGTGTCGAGAATCTGACACACGTGCTCGCAGCACAATCAAGGATGCCTGTCGGCCCCCGGCGCCAGTCTGACCTACGGGCTCACGGCACCACTGAGGATCCGGGCTCGACAGGACGGGCACCTGCAGAGTTTCACCCTCACGGGTGCCCCCCGCCAGGGGGGCATGGATGCCTGACCAGCCTCTTTGCGCTCGTTGCTCTCAACGACACACCCTCAGCGAGATTCCTAAACCGTGCGTCGCAGGTTCGAGTCCTGCCGGGGGCGCTAGCAAAAGCCCTGGTCACAGTGTTACGTGACCACCTGTGTGAGGGCCGGGAGGGCCTCGGAAGGGCTTTTGGCCATCTACTTTGGTGCGCCAATCCCCAACGCTGGCCGGCGGCGTCAGGGGTAGCCTTGACATGCGGAGGACCGATGACGACCGACTACGATATCTGGGTCGACTTCATGACCATGCACGACGACCGGCGGCTCTGGACACGCTTGAAGGATGTCCGGTCCGGCTTCGTGCCCATTGCGGGCCAGTACGCCGTCGTCGGCTGCGAGGATGCCGACCCAGCAGTCGCCCAGATCATCACCGTCGACATCGAGCGCGGGATTCAGCTCCAGGTGTTGGACGGCCAGGTCGAGGAGCACCGACACCTCCTCACCCCCGCCTGACCCCGTCTCGACGTCCTCGCAAGGTGAGGAAGCCATGAAGGGCTCGATGCGCGAGCGCAGCCCGGGCTTCTGGCAGCTCCGGGTCTTCGAGGGCGCCGACCCGCTCACCGGAGAAGCGCTATCGCACGCAGTACGTCCGTGGTGGAAAGCGTGCTGCCCAGAAGCAGCTCGCCCACCTGGTCACTGAGGTCGATTCCGGCGTCGTCGCCCCCTCGGCCAAGACGGTGGCCGTAGTCCTCGACGAGTGGCTCAACCACATCGAGCACCTCGGACGCTCGCCCTCGACGCTCTACGGGTACCGGCGCCTCGTCGCCTAGCTCCCCGATGGCTTCAAGTCACTCCCGCTCAAGAAGGTGACACCCAAGGTCGTCGACGACCTCTACCGCTTCCTCGCGCAGACGACGACGCGCAAGCCGGCGACCGTGCTCCGCTTCCACACCGTGCTGCGGGCCGCCTTCGCCCAGGCGGTGCGATGGGGCTGGCTCGACCGCAACCCGATCGACCGGGCCAGCCCTCCCCGGGTGCATCGCAACGAGATCAAGCCCCCGGCCATCGCCGACGTGCTGCGCGTCCTCGATCGGGCGAGGGCCTCACGCAACCCGGAGAACGCGCTGGTCTTCCGCTTGCTCGCCGCCACGGGCTGTCGGCGGGGCGAGGTGTGCGCTCTGCAGTGGCAGGACGTCGACCTCCATGGCGGCCCGGTGCGCGTGCTGATTCGCCGGGCGGTCATCAAGATCAACAAGGAGCTGATCGTGCAGGGCACCAAGACCCACGCCGTGCGCAATGTCGGCCTCGACGACGAAACGTCACAGCTGCTGTGCGAGCGTTGGGCCCTTACTCTCGATCTCGGTCGTGCAGCCGGAGCACCGCCGCAGCCAACCGACTTCGTCTTCGAGCGCGCACCCGGCTCGGGCGAGCCCCTTCCTCCCGACCGAGTCAGCCAGGCTTGGCAACGCCTGTGCAGGGAGCATGGAGTCAAGGCGCGGCTGCACGACTTGCGCCACCTCCAGGCATCGCTGCTCCTCGACGCCGGCGAGGCGATCACGACGGTGGCAGCAAGACTCGGCCACCGTGACACGTCAACGACGCTGAAGGTCTACGGCCACCTGATGCCAGGCGCAGACACCCGGGCCGCCGGCATCGTAGGTACCGCCCTCACCCGGCAGCGAGGCAAGGAGGACACGTAAACGGATGGGTCCTTGGCACCGGCGCTCAGACACCGAACAGGGCGGCAACCAGAGCTCAGCATGAGGTGGAAAGGTCTACCGGCTCAAAGAAGGGAGATCTCGCGGAGGCGCTCGTTTGTCACGGCGTACATCCACGGACCGTCTGGCTGCGTCACGACCAGCGTCTCAATGCGCGTCCAGTGCTTCTCCAGAACGGCGAGACTGTCTGTCGTCGACTGGCTCCTGCGTCCGGTGAGGACGAAGCCGCGTACCCGGTACTCGAGCCACAGATGCTTCTCTACCGGCCGGTAGCGGATCCGACGGTCCCGCGTGATGACGACGAGGGCCTGGGCACCGACACCGGAAGCCACTCCTCATCGAGGCTGCCTCGGGGAACCTCGCGCAACGAGGGATGGCCGGGGAAGGCGACTGCATGGTGATGTTGCGCCAGCAGCTTGCCGAGCGCTAGGTCGTTCTCGTCGACGAAGAACCTCGCCGCCACGTTTTGCGTTACGCCGCCAGCGAGCGCTGCTGCTCCTCGTAGGAGACAGCCGCCGCTACCAGCTCGGCCGTCATGTCGTAACCGTCGGAAATCTCGTCGATTGACTCACCTGCGTCATACAACTCCCACAGGCGCTCGGTGGCGACGCCTTGCACCGAAGGTCGGCCAAAGCGGACGAGCGGATCGATCACCACCGGAGACGCCTTGCCTGCGGGATGGATGCGTCGGACGTCCCCGCCCTGAGGATCGAACTCGACCTTCTTGAAGAACCGCATGGCCTCGTCGGCTAAAGCGATGGTCTGACCGGAAGAGATAACGATGGCGATCGACCTCGGGATCTCGTTCTTGAGCTGCAGCTCCAAGACAAGCTCCTTGCCGTACACATAGGGCTTGGCTGTGGCCAGGGGATAGGGCGTGGCGAACTCCTCGCGGAGCGCATCGATCACAGGACGCAAGCGCTGGAGGGGCACTCCCTTGCGCCGGTACTCACGGAGGTACCCGAGCTCCACGAACTCGCCCCACGTGATGATGTCGTCCCCGCTCGGCTCGACCCGAATCACTGGGGGGTACCGCACGCCCTGGCGTACATAGCCTTCGAGCCACGCACGCGTGCGCTCGGACCGCAAGCCTAGAAGGGCAGCGGCCTCGACGACGCCGTACACAGGGCGTTCGAGGATGGACACGGCCGACTTCGTCACACCTGCATCATGCCCGACCTGGCCGGGTGTCCTCAGGGTTTCAGCCCTCGATGAGCCGCGGCCCTTGACCAACGGATGACACTCGTGAAATTTATATCGCCCACCTGGAGGAGCAGCGGGTGGCTGTCGAGGAGGGTTGCATGCTTCTGGCAGACGCCCGGGCCGCTCGACGGTGGGTTGGCTAGCTGCTACTGCGAAGTGACTCAATATCGATATAGTTCGCAGTATGCGATCGCCTACGCTCAGCCGGCTTGCCCGGATCGCCGAGGACCAGTGGGGCCTCGTCACAAGGCGCCAAGCCCAGCTGGCCGGAGTCCCTCCGGCAACGCTGGGCCGCGTCACGACGGGTGGCGACGTCCTCGAACGCGTCGCCCATGGCGTGTACCGCCTGACCGGCGCTCCCATCCCCGACCACCTCGACCTGCGCGCAGCCTGGCTGCAGCTCGCGCCCGAGATCCCGGCCTGGGAGCGCCGGCCGGAGCAGGGTGTCGTCTCCCACCGGTCGGCGGCGACCCTGTACGGCTTTGGCCACCTCCCTGCCGATGGCCACGAATTCACGCTC
Source organism: Acidimicrobiales bacterium (assembly GCA_038231955.1). Classification (GTDB taxonomy): domain Bacteria; phylum Actinomycetota; class Acidimicrobiia; order Acidimicrobiales; family AC-14; genus CADCTB01. Next base: position 3,433 of record JBBSIS010000166.1, on the reverse strand, counting down.
CCGAAGAGGCGGCAGTCGCGACGGCCGGACGTTCGGCTGCACCAGCGCCGTCTTCAGGACAACGAATGGATCACCCTCCGAGGCCTGCCGGTCACCCGACCGTCGCGAATCGCCTCAGACCTCCTGTATGACCGGGAAGACCCCGAGGCTGTGGCCCACCTGATCGCCGACGCCGTCCGCGGCGTGTACGACTACCCAGGCACCTTCGCCGACGCACTCGCGCCGCACGCGGCGCGCTTCGGACTCCGGAAGGATGACGGGCTCGGGCTTCTGCGTTGGCTCCTCGACCTCGTCGGCGACCCGGACACACAGCGATGGATGGACGAGGCGAAGGAGCACACCGGTCGAGCCGCAGAACCCGAGCGCGAGGTTGAGGCGCAATGACGACGAAGGCGGGCTACGGCAGCCCCGGCGCGTTTCGCCGCGCGCTGACCGATCGGCTGCGGGTGATCGCACGGGAGAGTCGCTGGACGCTGCCGCAACTCCAACGGCAGATTGCCTACGACCGACTGCTCGAACGGCTCTACCTCGTCGACGACGGGTGGATCGTCAAGGGTGCCGCGGCCCTGCTCGCCCGCAACCTCGGAATGCGTGCCACGGTCGACATCGACGTCTACCGGGCGCAGGCGCGCGCCGAGGCCGAGGCCGAGCTGCGCGAGGCGGCGGGGCGCGACATCGGCGACTGGTTCCGATTCGAGATCGGCGCCGGCCGTCCCGTCGGTGATGGCGACGCCGGCGTACGCCTACCGACGACCGCGCATGTTGGGCCGGCGGAGTGGGTCTCGTTCCATGTCGACCTCGTCGGGTCCGACCTGCGCATGACGGGCGAGCCGGAGCCGATGCCACCGCTCGTCCGGGTCCTGATGCCCGATGTCGAGCAGCACGGGTATCGCGTGTACCCGTTGGTCGACCACCTCGCCGACAAGGTGGTGGCGACGTTCCAGCTCTACGGCCACCAGAAACGTCCGTCGACGCGCTTCAAGGATCTGCTCGACCTCGTGTCGATCGTCACCGGGGGATCGATCCCAGCGGCGCCCCAACTCGTCGCCCTCACATCTGAGGCCGAACGACGAGGGGTGACGCTGCCGCGTGCGTTCGACGTGCCAGACCGGCCGCTCTGGGAGCGCGGTTACCCGGCCGAGGCGGGGCGCTCGGTGCTGCCGGTGGCGCACAGGCTCGACGAGGCGCTGGCCATCGTCAGTCCGTGTCTGGACCCGCTGCTCGACGGCAGCGCAGCCGGCGAATGGAACCCCGAGATCGGTCGATGGGACCTTTGAGTGGCAGCCGCCGAGGCACACGACGTGTCGGTTTCGACGACTCAGGGATGCGTCGTCAGCCGCCGCCGGCGCGGCCTCGGCGGAAGTCATCCACGTCGGCCTGGCGGAGCTTGAGGTCCCGGCCCACTTTGTACGCCGGCAGCTTCCCGGCGTCGATCAGGTGGTAGAGCTCCCGGAACGACACGCCCAGTTGGCGGGCGGCATTCCGGGTGTCGACGTTCGGCGCTTCGTGCCCTTCGATGTATCTCATGTTAGGCGCTGGCCAGCCGGCGCCGGCGGAGAAATCGACCCTTGTCGACATCACAAGGGAGTAGTTACAATTCCGGGACTTCCCTGGAGTCGGCGACGGATGGTGGCATATGAAGCACCCGATCTACCCCTTCTCGACGGTCCTGCGGGCCCTCCGCAAGGAGTCGCAGCTCAAGCCCGAGGATGCGGCGGTCCGCACGACCTACCCGAACTACAAGCGATGGGAGTCGAGCAAAACCCCCGTTCGGCCCGAATACCTTCCCCTCATCGCCGAGGCCTTCGACGTCAGCGATGACCTCTGGCTGCTCCTCTACGCCTGGCTGGTCGATCGGCTCGTACCTCGTCCCGGCCAGCCTGCGGCCCAGGTCGAGACTCAGCTGCGCGAGCTCACGGCGACGCTGCCCGGGGGCGTCGCCGACGTCGGCACCGTCGGGCCCTTCGTCGGCCCGCCTCTCACCCACGCCGAGCTGGCGGCCGGCTGCCTCGTCGCCCGTTACGGGCCCGGACCAAGCGCGCCCGACGAGCCGATCGTCGTGCAGGCGGTGCAGCGGTCGAGGGTGCCCTCGTCTGCGCCATCCGACACCGGCGTGCTGGGCGCCCTGTACGGCGATGTGCTCGGCGAGTGGATGCAGTTCACTACCCTGGGCGGGATGCTCGCCGGCGTCGGACAAGCTGATGAGGAGCAGCGCGACGCCGTCCTGCGCGACGCCATGGGCGCCATGCTCGCGCCGGGCGGGCTCGACCAGGTCGCGGCCCTGTTCTCCACGCTGACGATCACCGGCGACGAACATGGCCTCGACCGGATGCCGGGGGTCTCCGCCGCCGAGCTCCCGGCATTCCCGGCGATGCTCTCCCACGGCATGGACGAGCTCGCCCGATTCCAGCAGGCCGCAGCGCGAGTGCCGATGACCCAGCTGGAGTTCCTGTTCACCGTGATACAGTTGGCGCAGGCGGGTCCGAAGCGCTGCTTGCCGAAGACTGCCCGATCGACATCACCAAGGTGCCCGACCTCGACCCCACGGCGACAGCCGATGCCAGGGCCATGTTCGATCGGATGGACCGCGCCTTCCGCCAATCGGTCGACGAGGAGTTGACGAATGCGGTGGCCACCGCCAACCCAGCCGCCGCCGTCGAGGTCATCGCCCGGGTGAGGCGCGACCAGCCGTAGCGCTGCGGCCGCCGTCGGGCCGCCGCTACGGTCCAAGCCGTGGCGCGCACATGGTTGGTCATCGACGTCGAGCTGGTCAGCGGCGGCGACCGGAAGGACTTTTGGCCCCGTCCCGGGCGGACCTTCGTGGCCAGTCGCACCCACACGTTCGAGCAGTTCGCAGAGGCGATCGACGACGCCTTCGGGCGCTGGGACCTCTCGCACCTTCACGAGTTCACCCTGGCCGACGGGACCACCGTCGGCACGCCCGATGACGAGTTCGACGAGGACCGGGTGATCGTCGACGCGCGCCGGATCAAGCTCGGCCGGCTCAACTCGGGTGAGCAGTTCGCGTACGTCTTCGACCTGGGCGACTACTGGGCTCACCTCTGCACGGTGGGTCCGAGACGAGTCGATCCCGTCGAGGCCTACGGCATCGTGCCGACCCGACCCGTGGCCATCTTCGGCTGGGGCGACCTCCCCGACCAGTACGGCCGGCGATGGGTCGGCGACGATGGCTCCAGTCGTCCTCCGCCCAATCCCAGAGGTCGCGACCTCCCGCCGATACTTCCGGAGTGGCGGCCCATTACCTGAACGTAGGGAGCCGGTCAAGACCCTCGTGGACCGTCTGAGAGGGGCCTGACCCGGGCGGCATCGCAGCGCATGTCGCCCTCTCGAGGGAGGACCACCTCGCCAACATGGACTGGGACGCATTCCACGTGCAACGCGTCGCCGCCGCTCGGGACGACGGCCTCCCCGA
>JBBSIS010000165.1:0-7033 GCA_038231955.1 Acidimicrobiales bacterium | reverse complement strand
CGTCCGAGGCCCTTCTCGGAGGCCCGCCTGGTGCCGACCACGGCCACGGAGCGGGCGTCATCGAGGCGAAGCTCACCCCGGTAGAACAGAAACGGGGGCAGGTTCGAAATCATCCGTAGGTTGGCGGGGTAGTTGTCGTCCAGCACCGTGACGAGCCGGGCTCCGACAGAACCTGCTGCCTCGACCTCGGCGGCGACCCGCTCGAGCAGCGGCCCGGGGTCCTTTAGCGCCGACCGCAGGAGGGGGCCGGCCGTCTTTGCGGCCTGGGACCGCTCGGTCAGCTTCTGCGACCAGAGGCCGTCGACGCCGCGCTCAAGCTGCGCCTGACGGGCGATGAGGCTCCAGTCCACGCTGCGGCCGTCAACGCGGATCGCACAGAGCGCCAGGAGACGCTCCTGCTCCAACCGTAGGTCCATGCTACTCCTATCGAACCCTTGTTCGCATGGTCGCTCTAAATGTCGCACAAGGCGGCCGCCTTGGCAACGATCTTGACACGTAGCAGACGCCGCGCCGCTGTCCCCGCGGGCCTGGCGTTGGAACGCCGTGACCGGGGTCCCGTACGGCAGCTCCATCGCGCCGGTCGAGCCGTCCAGGGCGGGCAGGTCACCGATGGCGTCACGGACGGTCACCTTCGCCAGCTCCGCCGGCCACTCGAAGGTCCCCCCGTGCCGCAGTTGTCGCGTCGTCCGTCGGCTCACAGGGGCTCTTCTCTCGGCGCGTGTACACGGAAGTCGGCGAGCGGGCTGCGAAGCTCCGGAGAGGGCTCTGCAGGCAGCTCCCACAGGATGAGCTCGACCAGCTCGACCTTGGTGGTGCGGACCCCGTCTTGGCGTAGGGAGTGGATCAGGTCGGCCAGTCTGGCGTCGAGGGAGCGCCGGACCCGGACGGCGAGGTTGGCGAGCGGCTCGTCGGGTTGGGTGGCTGGCCGGTTGTGCGTGGCGGTGGCGGTGGCGGTGGCATATCTCGCTGGCTGAGGAGCCCGTCCGGTCGACGCGGCAGTGCTCCGAGCGGGTGTGACTGCCGGGACTGGCGACGCAGCGGGTCGGTCCCCTGCTCTGGCGGCAACCGTTCCCTCCTCCCCCAAGACGCCCGGTGCCTCGGGCAGCGCCGCGCCGTCGCCAGGATCGGCATCTGCCGCGGGCACCGGGCGTGGGTTACGTGGCGGTGGGACTGCGCGAGATCGGCGCTCGACCTTCGCCTTGAGCAGCTCGATCCCGTCCCCCGCAGGCTCGCTGGCGGTTGCGTCAGGCATAGTGCTCCTCCACGGTCGCCGCGAGTCGGTGAAATTCCTCGGCGGCTCGCTGCAGGTCTCTTCCGGGGTTCGCCTGGAGGGTGATCGCTGCCCGCCGAACCCGACGTCGAATCCAGCGGTGCTCCGAGATCGGGGGGCCCACGGGGGTGCCGTTGGCCAAAGTCGCGAGGCGGTCGACGTAGCGACGAGGGGGTGATACGGGGACCATCGTGGGGGCCAGGAGCAGTCGGTACGACGCGAAGTCGGGGTCGGCCCGGTACTCCCGAACGTGACCCGAGGGGCAAGGTAGGAGGCCGATCGGGCCCCGAGGACCAGAGCAGCCTCTAGGTGAGCGAGCAGAAAGTCGTCGGAATGAAATACACTCAAATACCAACCTCTGTAAGCCCCATAGAGGCCCCTCTGCGGAGAATTTGGGGTCGGACGGCCCAGGATCCTGCAGGATCTGGGCGCTTCGGCAAGCCCGTTCCCGAAAACGACCCTTTCTGCCGAGTCACCTAGGTACTTCGACCTGAAGAAGTCCGAGCGAACGAAGACCAGCTCCTCCCTGGTGTGATGCGGGAGCTGTCAGCGGTCCCGACCGCTCCCGATCTCGTCCCTCATCCTCACTTCCGACCTCCCGTCCGGCCTATTTCGGGCCGTCCGGGCGTGCCGGGAGAGGCGAGGGACGAGCGGGTCAGGCGGCGGGAGCGGATCGATCTCGTGTCGGTGGGCTGGTCCCCCGGCGAGCGGGCGGAGCAGAACTCGCCCGTTTCGGCGGTGCGGGAGCGTCCTCGGCGTTGATGAGGCCGCTGATCTTGGTGGCGTTGTGGGCCAGCACCCCCCACGCGCACCACGTCTGGGCCCCGGCCGTGCCGTCGATCCGGGTCCGTCGCCACCCGTAGTCGCGTTTCAGGCAGGAGATCCGGGCCTCGGAGCCGGTCCGCCACTTCACCAGCTTCTGGAAACTGCGGGCCCGCTGCTCCTTCTGGCGGGCGACGCCGGGCTTGCCCCGGCGGGGAATTACAACTTTCTTCACGCCGAGGGCGGTCAAGGCGGCGTCCACGGCGGCCTCGCCGTAGCCCCGGTCGGCGGTGACCGCCGTGGGGGCCCGGCCGAAACGGGCGGCGATGCGGGCGATGGCCGGCACCAGCATCGGCGCGTCCGGCGGGTTGCCCTTCACCACGTGGTGGTCGAGGACGATGCCATCGACGTTGTCGACCACCTGGGCCTTGTATCCGAATTCCACGGGCCGGCCCAATCGGCCTTTGGCGATGGGCCGGGCATCGGGGTCATGTAGAGATACGACACGGGTCGAGCCGTCGGGCACCGCGCCGGCCAGGCGGGTCTGGGCCTGGGCCGCCACCTTCTCGAGCAGGTCGGCGGTGCGTTCTAGCTCGGAAACCAGGGCGGCGGCCTTGGCCGATGCGTTCTCCCCGGCCCGGCGCAGGCAGCGGCGGGCGTTGACGGCGAGGTGGCGGGCATCGGCGATGGCCGAGGTGGCGATCTCGGCCATCTCTCCGGTGATCACTTTCACCTCTTCCTTGGCGTCGTCGTTTCGCCGACGGAGCCAGGCGGCGATGGAGTGCGCCCGGCGGCGCACGGAACGAGTGCGATTTCGAGTCGTGGTCCGGGCGGCCAGGCCGGCCGCCTTGATGGCCAGGCTCAGCGCCACCAGCTTGGCCACGCCCTTGGCCAGCAGCCCTGAGTCGGTCGGGTAGGCGACGTTGGCCTCGACGACCGTCGTGTCGGCGCGGACCTTGTCCAGGCGGACCACCTTCTTCTCTGCCGCCTTGGCCAGCAGCGCCTCGTTCAGTCCCGCCACCGCCTCCTCGCCGCAGCGGGTGGTGATCTTCATCAATGTGGTCGGATGCGGGACCGACGAGCCGAGGGGGACCCGGCAGAACCGTCGCCAGGCGATGGAGTCGGCTACCTCCCGGCACAGCGGCTCGAAGCCCATCTTGTAGCGGTACTTCAGGAACATCATCCGGATGTAGGTCTCCATCGGGACCGACGGCCGGCCGATGACGGGGTCGAAGAACGGCCGGAACGGCTCGAAGAACGCCTCGTCGTCGAGGAGGGCGTCGATGTGGGCCAGGTCCCCGGGCAGGCCCATGAGGCACTGGGGGATGACCGACTCCCACAGCGTGGGCTGGGGGCTGATAGTACGGATCATGATGGTCTCAATCCCTTCTCGTATAAGGGGTTGAGGCCATCATGGCGAGGTCCGGGCCGGGACGGGTGGATCCCCTTCAGGAAGCCGAAACCGTTGTGCCGCAACGGTTTCAGCGTCGACTTTCAGTCGGTCGGACGCCCCGGTCCCGGCATCGCCTCGGTCCCGGCTTGGCCGGCGTAGCGCTGCCACGCGCTGGCCCGGGTCACCCCGAGGAGATCGGCGATCTGGGCCCAGGAGCAGCCCTGGTCCCGGGCGACGGCCACCGCAGGCCCCACTCGCCGCTCCGCCTCGGCGATGAGGCTGGCCAGCAGATGCAGGCTGGTCGCGCCATCGACGCCACGGCCGAAGTGGCGGAACTCTCCCAGGGCGACGACGGCGGCATCGAGGGCGGCCTCGCTGGCGTCGTCCACCGACGGAGCGGCGTAGTGGTCCCGGCGTGGCTCGACCATGGTGCGCGGCTAACCATACACTCGAGCCGCGCCCAAGAGGGGCCGGCGGCCTCATCCGGCGCTGCATGTCAAAGCACCCGATCGTCCTCTGCGAAAGACCCACACCGATCGGCGGGAACGCGCCGCCCGACGGTCAGGCCCCGAAAGCCCGGAACACCATACGGAACAAGGCCTCCCGGCCCTCCCGGCGACATTCGAGCCGCTTCACCTCGGGCCCGAATTGCAACACCGCAGGTGGGAGGCCATCTCAGAGCCGACTTTTGGTGAGTGGCGGGAGGGAACCTCCCCCTCCCGCTCTCGCAGAACCGTACGTGACAGTCTCCCGTCATACGGCTCCCACAGACCGGCCTCTGGTTATGGAGACGAGTTGCCAATGGGCAAAGAGCGTGGGCTCGCGCTGCTGTACAGCGTCCAGCCATTTCCTTGCTTGGGCAGGCTTGCCCCGCAGTCGCTTGAACTTGTGCATGGCCCATCGGACGAGATGCTCGTCGATGCGCCGCATGTTGGGCGCCGCGCTGACTGAGCACGCGCGTGAGGTTTGCCGACAAGCACGGTGAGCATCGCCTGAGCGGCTGGTCCGGGGAGGTCCCCGGCCGTCCGCGATCAGCGGGTTGCCGGCCGAGATCTTGCGGCGTGGACAAGGAGGCGGCAGCGTGAGCACGACCCGCTCGCGCAAGAGCCCTCCCGTGAAATTCTCTTGCCGGAGAACGGGAGGGCTCTTCCTGACGATGCCCGGAGGCATCGGTGCTCATCGTAGGGAACGATCCGGCTGCGGTCGAGACCGATCTTCTTGCCGGGCGGCTCGAGTGCCCGGCCTGCGGCGGCGTCCTGCACCCCTGGGGTCAGGCCCGCAAACGCATCCTGCACCGTCTGGAGACGAAGGAGTGGCTCCGGCCCCGCCGGGGCATCTGCGCTGGCTGTGGCGCCACGCACGTGCTCCTGCCCGAGGACACCCTGGTGCGCCGGCGCGACTCCGTCGAGGTCATCGGCGCGGCACTGACGGCCAAGGCGGCCGGCTCCGGGCACCGCAGCGTCGCCGCCGAACTTGGCCGGGAGCCCTCGAAGGTCCGGCGCTGGTTCCGTCGTTTCGCGTCGATGGCCGAGGAGATCCGGGCCCACTTCACCCGCTGGGCCCATGCCCTCGACCCCGTGCTCGGTCCCGTGGTCCCGACCGGGTCCGCCTTCGCCGATGCCGTCGAGGCCATCGGCATCGCCGCCATGGCGGCGATCCGCCGCCTCGGCCCCCGACCGCCGTGGCCGCTGCCTCGGTGATGAGCGGCGGTGGGCTGCTGGCCACACGAAGTGACTCTGGGCGGCGCCCGGCTGAGCGGCCAAGGTCGGCCTCGGACCGACACCGCCACCACGGAGGCACCCATGAACGACCGCCAGAGAGAGATCGCCCTCTTCCGCTACACCCTGGTGCGGGAGGCCGCCGATGCGGCCCTGACCAAAGCCGAGCGGGGGGCGCTGGTGCGCGACCTGGCCACACGAGCCCACACCGGCCCCGGCGGCCTGCGCGTCCGGGTGGCCCGCAACACCATCGACCGCTGGATACGCGCCTATCGGGCCGGCGGCTTCGACGCCCTGGCCCCCGCCCCCCGCAACTGTGAGCCCAAGACCCCGGCCGCCGTGCTCGAGCTGGCCGAGGCCCTCAAGCGCGAGGTCCCCCGGCGCACTGCCGCCCATATCCGCGAGATCATCCTCACCGCCCAGGGCTGGGCGCCGTCGGAGCGCACCCTGCAGCGGCTGTTCGTGCGCCTGGGCCTGAACACCCGCCCCGACGGACGGCCATCGGTGGCCTTCGGGCGTTTCGAGGCCGAGGCGCCCAACGACTTGTGGACGGGCGACGCCCTCCACGGCCCGGCGGTGGCCGGGCACAAGACCTATCTCTTCGCCTTCATCGACGACCACAGCCGGGCCCTGGTCGGCTATCGCTGGGGCCTGTCGGAGGACACCGTGCGCCTGGAGGCGGCGTTGCGGGGCGGGCTGGCCGCCCGTGGCGTGCCTCGCTCGATCTATGTCGACAACGGCAGTGCCTTCGTCTCCGCCCCGCTGCTGCGGGCCTGTGCGGTGCTCGGCATCCGCCTGGTGCACAGTACGCCGGGGCGGCCACAAGGCCGGGGCAAAATTGAGAGATTTTTCGAGACCGTCCGCATCCAGTTCCTGGTCGAGATCGAGACCAGAGGGGTGGCCGACCTCGACGAGCTCAACCGGATGTTCGCGGCCTGGGTCGAGACCGTCTATCACCGCCGGGTGCATACCGAGACCCGCCAGGCCCCCATCGAGCGCCTGGGAGAGGGGCCAGTGCCGGCCCTGCCCACGCCCGAGCAGCTGCACGAGGCCTTCCTTTGGTCGGAGACCAGGGCCGTGACCAAGACCGGGACCGTCTCCCTCCACGGCAACGTCTTCGAGGTCGACGCCGCCCTGGTCGGGTGCCGGGTCGAGGTCGTCTTCGACCCCTTCGGCTTGGAGTCCGTCGAGATCCGCTATCAGGGCCGGGCCATGGGCAAGGGCCTGCCGGTGCGCATCAGCCGTCACTCCCATCCCCGGGCCCGGCCCGAGGCGGCACCCCCGCCCAGTGCCACCGGCATCGACTACCTCGGACTCCTGTCCCGCCGCCACGCCGAGGAACTGGCCCGGTCCATCAACTACTCCGGGCTGGCCACGCCGGCCGAGGCGGTGCCCGAGGCGCCCGGCCCCGCCGATGCCGTCGATGCTGGCGCCGAGGCGGTGGCGGGATGAGCATCAACCGCCTGCGATCGCATTGGGGCTTCACCCGCATGCCCTTCGGGCGCGACCTCGCCCCCTCCATGCTGCACGGCCACCGCTCCCACGCCGAGGCGGTGGCCCGCATCGCCTGGTGCGTGGAGGAACGGGCCCTCGGCGTCATCACCGGCGAGGTTGGCGCGGGCAAGACGGTGGCCGTGCGCGCCGCGCTGGCGGCACTCGACACCAGCCGGTTCACCACCCTCTACTTCGGCAATCCCTCCGTCGGGGCCCGGGGCCTCTACTACGCCATCGTCTCCGGCCTGGGCGGGGTGCCCCGCTTCCACAAGGCCGCCCTCATTCCCCACCACCTCGCATATTTCATCTGATGCATGTTCGGCAGAACGGTGCCGGTCAGCCGAAAATGCTTGCCGTTGTTGAGGAATTGGCGCAGTCGTCGTTCAGCGTGAGTGG
>JBBSIS010000164.1:0-7064 GCA_038231955.1 Acidimicrobiales bacterium | reverse complement strand
GGCCCGATAGTAGAGCGCAAGGCGACCGTGGGGTTGGGGGGGGATGAACATCACCCGGCCCTGGAGGCCGAACTCGGCGACCAGGCGGTGCAGATGGGCCAGCTCGGCGTCGCCCTCGGCGCCGCTCGGCCCACCGACGACGAGGAGCACGGTCGGTGGCCCGGCCCGGTCCGAGGGACGCTCCTGGGACGGGCCTACCTGGGACAGGCCCACCTCGGATAGCGCCGCCAGCGTCCGCACGGCCACATCGGCCCCCTTGAGGGGCTGGATGCGCCCGGCGAAGAGAAGAACCCGCCCGTCCCCCAGGCCCAGGGCCGTCCGAGCGGCGCCCTTGTCGCCGGGCGAGAACAGGTGATGGTCGACGCCGGGGGGGACAACCTCGATGCGCTCCGGCACGGCGCCGTAGAGCCGCTCCAGCTGGGCGGCCTCGTCGGCCGAGGAGGCCAGGATGGCATCGGAACAGCCGATGACCACGGCCTCCTCACGAGCCCGCCGGTCGTGCTCCTCGGCGGCCTCCTCGGCCTTGACCCGGGCCAGGGTGTGGAAGGTGGACACCAGCGGCAGCTCGAGACGGTGCTTGAGCACGTGGCCGGCCACGCCTGACAGCCAGTAGTTGGCGTGGATCACGTCGGGCGGGCCCGACTCGTCGATCCGGTCCAACACGCCGGCGGTGAAGCGGTCGAGGTGCCGGGCCAGGTCCTCCTTGGGTACCGAGGCCTCGGGCCCGGCCACGACGTGATGGACCCGGAACCCCGGCTCGATCTCGGTGACCGGCGGGAGGCCCGGTCGCCACGACCGGGTGAACACGTCGCATTCCACGCCGGCGCCGGCGAGGGCCGACGACAGCTCCCGCACGTAGACGTTCATGCCGCCGCCGTCACCCGTGCCGGGCTGGGTCAGGGGCGAGGTGTGGAAGGAGAGGACGGCGAGACGGCGCACGACGGGACAAACCCTACCCAGGGCCCGGAGATTCCGCGTCGTCGGCAACGGTCGATCCCGACGGACCGTTGCCTCGAGCCCTCGGTCGGGCTTACCGCTCGCCGAGCACGGTGCCGACGTTGGCCTCGCCGGTGCGGTATCGGCGGGCCAGCTCGGCCTGCAGCGCGTCGATGTGCGAGAAGAGACTCCTGCGCCGGTCAGACACCCCTCGCTCGAGGTCGCCGATGCGCCGGGCCAGGTCGGTCACGTCGGCGTCGGAGAGGTCGGGCAGCCGATCGAGCACACCCGGGCCGGCGACCTGGTCGAGCTCGGCGGTGAGATCGTCGTCGTCGACATCGACCAGGCCACTGGGCAGGCGCCCCGGGCCGGTCGCCCGGCCCTCGTTGCCCAGGATGTCGGGGAGCTGGTCGACCAGGCCGGGAAGGTCGACGGCGGCGCCACCGTCGACGCGGCGCCGGAGATCGGCGGCGACGATGTCGAGACGGCCCTGCACCATCCGCCGCAGGTAGCTCACCTTGTCCTCGACGGCCCGGCACTCGGCCCGCATGGCCCGGATGTCCTCGATGGGCCGGGACGGCAGGTCGCCCAGGTAGTCACTCTCCAGCACCCGGTCGACGTCGTCGGTCCACATCGTCCGCGAGGCTACAAGAGCCCCCGCCGGCTGTCCGGGAAGTAGCGGTAGACCGCCCGGCCCCCAACCGTCGACGGGGCCACGGGGCCCCACGTCCGGCTGTCGGTGCTGGCGGCGTGGTTGTCGCCGAGGACTGTCAGCCCGCCCGGGTCGCGGGCGGCGACCCGCTTCAGCACGGTCCGGCCGGGCTGGCGAGGATCGGTGACGGTCACCACATCGCCCGGTCGGGCCCGCCGGTCCTTCACCAGGACGAGCCGGTCGCCCGGCTCGAAGGCGGGCCGCATGCTGTCGCCCCGCACCTCCACCCGGCTCAACGGTCGCCATCCGCCGGCGATGAGGCCGCAGGCCACGGCGCCGGCGGCGATGACCCCCAGGCCCCCGGTCACGAGGGCCGGGCCGAGTGGGTAGTGTCGAACTGACCGTCTCACCAGACGAAGGAGCCTAGACATGCCTCTCTTCTCCAGATTGCTTTCTCACGCCGACCGGATCAGCCCGCCGGCGCAGGCCTTCGCTCACTGCGATCTGCCCTGCGGTGTCTACGACCCCGCCCAAGCCCGGATCGAGGCCGAGTCGGTCAAAGGCTGCCAGGAGACGTACCAGGCCAGTTCCGACGAGGTCTTCCGCCAGCGGGCGATTGTCATCAAGGAGGAGCGGGCCAACCTGGTCAAGCACCACCTGTGGGTGCTGTGGACCGACTACTTCAAGCCCCCCCACCTGGAGAAGTACCCCCAGCTCCACCAGCTCTTTTGGGACGCCACCAAGGCGGCGGGCGCCACCAAGAGCTCCGTCGACCCGGCCAGCGGCCAGGCGCTCCTCGACCAGATCGCCGAGATCGACCGGATTTTTTGGGAGACCAAGAAGGCCTGATCGGCCTGCGAGCGAGGTGTCGCTATCGCAGGAAGCCCAGCGCCACCCACGCCCAGATCGGCCCGAGTACGAGCAGGGAGTCCAAGCGGCGGAGGCCCGGTGCCTCGGCGGTGGCATCACCAAGGAGGGCGGATCCTGCGACAGGGCCGATCGGGGCCAGGATGGCGGCCAGTAGCCCCAGCACCAGCGGCTCCACCCCCGAGAACGGCGGGATGAAGACCACCACGGCAAAGATGGTGAGTGGGATGAAGGCGGCGACGCCCGCCACCGGCCCTTCCCACGCCGAACTGGCGCCGGTCCCGATCAGGTAGGCGCTGGCGTCGTAGACGGCGGCGAAGCCGAGGAGGAGCAGGGCCGGAAGGATGCCCTGGTGACGGAGCAGTACGGCCGACGCCGCGGCCAGGCCGATCGGGACGGCGATCGCCAGGGTCAGGGCCATGTCGCGGACGGGGGTCGGCGAGGGCCGGACCAGCCGGGTCACGAATACGACCATTAGGCCGACAACGATCACGCCGTTGATGGCGGCGGCGTTGACGGAGGCGAAGGAGGCGGCGATGGGTAGGGCGACCGCGATCCCCGCGGCGATCACCGGGAGGGGGCACTCGCCCCGCCGGCGCCAGACGCCTGCTGTCTGGGTGGCAGCCACCATGGCGGCCAGGGCCAGCCATCCCGCCAGCCACCGCGGCCCGGCGACGGTGACGCCAACCGTCGCCGCCGCCCACAGCAGCCCGAGGCGGCCGTGGGGTCGGGTGCTTCGGTGGACGACGGCCAGGGGGGGCCGGCCGCCGCCGTCGGGGACCGGATCCGGCTCGGGCCCCGGCTCGACGGCGAGGGCCAGGTTGCCCCGCACCACCGGAGACTGCGGGGCCGGTTGTACCGCCGCCGGGGCCTGCGGAGCGGCCGAGCCGCCGGAGACTGGGGGCAGGACGGCCACCACGTCGGTGGCCACCACCGCGGTGGCCGGGTCGGCCGGCTCGCCGTTGACCCAGACCTTGGAGATCCCGAGCACGGCTGAGAACCGCTCACCGTAGCGGCGGCAGGCTTCATCGAGGACGGCCCCGACCGTGGGTCCGTCGATCCGGTCCGATGTACGGCCCGCGGCCTCCCGCGCCGAAGCGAAGAGCCGGACGACCGCCATCAGTTGTTGTCGCCTCCACCGGAGGCGGCGGGCCCCACCTCGGCCCGGCCGTCGCGAACCACGACCTTGCCGGCGCTGGCCGCCTCGAAGGCGAACGTCAGCGGGCTCAGGCCGTAGATGCTGGTGGTCAGATCGTTCCCCGGGAACACGGGCCGGTAGAACCGCACGGCCAATCGCCGCAGACGGGTGGGGTCGCCCCCGGCCGTCGCGTCCAGGACGGCCTGGCCACAGAGCGCCATCGTGCACATGCCGTGGAGGATGGCCCCCGGGAGGCCGACGGCCCGGGCGGCGGCGTCATCCACATGGATAGGGTTCGCGTCCCCCGAGGCGGCCGCGTATCGGAGGGCCTGATCGGGGTCGATCACGGCCCGGACGATGTCGACGGGAGCCTTCCCGGACCGGGCCGCGGCCGGGAAGGCGTGGTCGGGAGGCACCGCGCCTCCGTCGGCCCCGCCGGCTGTGTCGCGGATCAGCATGGTGGCGAACTGCTCGATCATCGGCTCGCCGGACTCGTCGTGGCTCACCACCCGCATGGTGAAGCGGGTACCCGTCCGCCCGCTCCGCATGCCGTAGGCCTCGGCCCGGGTGACCAGCGTCTGGCCCGGGAGGAGGGGCCGATGGAAATGCATGTCCTGCTCGGCGTGCAGCATGGCCACCTGGTCGGCGGCGGGGACGACATCGTGAAGGACCACCATCATGGCGTCCCAGGTGGGGACGACGGCGAACACCGGCGGGGCGTACTCACCGGAGGCGTAACGCGGGTTGCGATCGTTGATGGCGGCTGCGTAGGCCCGCGACCGGTCCAGGTCGATCGTCGCCGTCCGCGCTTCGTAGCGGGTGCCCAGTTTCTCGAACGCCAGTGCCACCTCGCCAGCGACGCTACCCCTTGGCCGGCTCCCCGGCTCCCGGGCGGCGGAGCCGGCGGTCGAGCTCGTCGAGCACGCGGTCGGCGAAGGCGGGCGTCAACAGGTCGGTGCCGTGGCCGGTGCCGGGCAGCAGCCACAGATCCTTGGGCTCCCCGGCCCAGCGATAGAGCGTCCGGGGGTGCTCCGCGGCGAAGTAGTGGTCGGCCGGGTCGGCCACCACCAGGGTGAACGCCGGGGAGATCGCCGCCACCAGCGTGCGGGAGTCGGGGACGCCGGCACAGACCGACGCGATGCGGGTGCGGAGGAAGGCGGCCAGGAACCTCCGGCCGGCCGGCGTCATGGCGTAGCGCTGGATGCGCTTGGTGGCGGGGGTGTCCCAGGCGCCCCACCACGCCGGGGCGCTGATGGCGACCACGCCGGCCACGCCGCCGTAGGCGCCGGCGTGGAGCAGGACGGCGGCCCCGCCCAGGCTGATGCCCATCGTGACCACGGGCTGCGCCGGGTCGGCCGCCGCCACCGCCGCCTTCACGTCGAGCGGCTCCTCCGGCCCCATGCTGCTGAGCCCGCCGGAGGCACCGTGGCCCCGCAGGTCAGGCACGATCACGTGCATGCGGCGGGCCAGCAGGTGGGCGAAGGCGTGCATGCGGGGGGTACGCGATGAGTGGCTGAACCCGTGGACGAGCACGACGGTGCCGACCGCGTCGGGCGGGCCCTGGAGGCGGGCGCCGGCCAGCGTGACCCCGTCGTCGGTGACGACGCTGAGGCGCTCCTCCCGACCGTAGCGGGGCACGAAGGCGTGCTTGCGGAAATAGCCCACCGCCGCGTTCGCCGCTCGGCGGGAGCTCAGCCCGGCATGGTGGCGAGTCGTCGACGGCGCCAGTCTTCCTCCGCTCGTCCCAGCTCGGTGGAGGGCGCCGCCCCGTGCAGGTACTCGGCCAGCAGCTCGCCCCACCGGTGGGTGACGCCCATCCGCCCGAACAGGGCGCTCATCCCCCACACCACCCGGTCGAGGATGACGTAGGACGGCGGCATGTTGAGCGAGCGGATGACGTCGCTGTACTCCCCCTGAAGGTCGAGCATGCGCTGCAGGGTCTGGCCCACGAACTCGCTGCTGTAGGTGAACTCGTCGGTCTGGAACGGCAGGTAGGGCAGCGTGCAGTACTCATACAGCCGCTCGGCGGTCAGCCCGTTGTCGGCGGGCAGGAAGCCCGACGCCACCACCGCCTTCAGCGTACCCTCGGGATCCTTGGCCAGGATATGGTCGAGGATGGGGCTTAGGCCCTCGAGCTCGCCCGGCGCCCACCGCTTGACCAGCCCGAAGTCGAGGAAGGTCACCTTGCCCGTGTCGGGATGGAACCGGTAGTTGCCGGGGTGGGGGTCGCCGTTGAAGACCCGGTGATGCCAGATCGATCCCTCGGCGAACCGGAACAGCACCTCGGCGGCGGTGTGCCTCTGGGCCGACGTGGCCACGTCGAGAAAGTCCTTCCAGGACAGGCCCTCGACCCAGTCGCTGGTGATGACCCGGCGGCTGCTGCGCTCAGGGATGACGTCGGGGACGTGGATGAAGGGGTGGCCCCGGTAGCGGTCGGCGAACTCCTTCTGGCACACCGCCTCGAGGCGGTAGTCGAGCTCGTCGCCCATGCGGGCGCGCAGCTCGTCGACCATGGGCTTGACGTCCATGTTCTTCAGGGCGAAGGAGGCGAACAGGCCGTAGAGGAACTCGGCGTTGTCGAGGTCGGACTGAATGGCCTTGTCGACGCCGGGGTACTGCACCTTCACCGCCACCAGGCGCCCGTCGGGCATCACCGCTTTGTGGACCTGGCCGATCGACGCCGCCGCCACCGGCATCGGATCCCAGTCCAGGAAGAGCTTGTCGGGATCGGCCCCCAGCTCGGAGCGGATGACACCCTCGGCCAGGCTGGGGGCCATGGGCGGGACGTCGGCCTGCAGGGTGGCCAGGGCGGCCTGGGCCTCGGGCGGAAGGCCGTCGGCGATGAAGGAGATCATCTGGCCCGCCTTCATGATGGCCCCCTTCATGCCACCGAGCACCTGGGCCACGTCCTCCGCCGTCCTGATGGCGAACTGCTGCTCGAGCTGGGCCCGCTTCTCGTCGGACGCGCCCCGGCCGCGGACCTTGATGACGGCCCACGCCATGCTCCGCCGGGCCGAAAGCCGCCACACCCGGGCCTGGCGCTCCAGGCGGACCCGTCGGTCCTCGTCGGACAAGGCCAAGCCGACGCCCAGGCCCGCGGCGCCGAGCGCGGCGGCACCGCCGGCGCCCATGACCATGCCCTTTCTCATGGGCCCATTCTCATGGCAATTTGCGCATGGGACGGGCTACGCCAGCCCCGGCGCCTGCCCCGGCCCCACGTCGCGCTCACCGGCCACTCGAAGCTCCCGCTCCGCCTCGGCCTGATGCTCCAGGCACAGCCGCGCCGCCGGCACCACTTCGAGGCGCTCGTCGGGGATCGGCTTGCCGCAGACTTCGCATGTGCCGTAGTCGCCGGCATCGAGACGACGGATGGCGTGCTCCACGTCGGCCAACTCGGCCTCGACCTGCTCGAGGATCGACAGATCCTTCTCCCGCTCGAAAGTCTCGGTGCCCATGTCGGCCTGATGCTGG
>JBBSIS010000163.1:0-7094 GCA_038231955.1 Acidimicrobiales bacterium | reverse complement strand
TTCACCGTGGCCGTGACGCCGTCCATGCGGTTGAGCCGCTTCTCGATCCGAGCCGCGCACGATGCGCAGGTCATCCCTCCGATGACCAGCTCGACGGTCTGCTCGGCGGCCTGGGTCTGCTCGGTGGGCCGGGTGGACTGGGTTGACGTCACGACGCCTCCTCGGTGATGGCGGTGAACTGGGCGGTGCGGACCACGCCGTCGATCTGAAAGTCGAAGTACAGCCCGTAAGTGCCGGCGGTGGGCACCTCGGCGTGGAACGCGACCTCAGGCCCCGGCGGCGTACGACCGTCGCCCGGCGCTCCCTCCGGATGGACGTGCAGATACGCAAGGTCGGTGGATCGCAGCGCCACCAGGTGCCCGAAGGCGCCGAGGTAGGGCTGCAGGTCGGTCACCGGCCTGCCGTCTTTGGTCACGCGCAATGTGAGATCCGACGAACGGCCACCAGCCAGTGCGCCCCGCATGGTGACGGTGTAGCCGTCGACCGTGGCCGTGGAGGACGGCCCCCCCACCGCCATGGGACGAAAGTCACCAGGGACGGAGAGGTCGACGGCCAGGGTCATCGGCATCGCCGCGCCGGCAGGCTGGAAGTCGGCGAAGGCCTTGTATGTCCCCGCCTCGGCCAGCCGGAGCGGGACGCTCCACGTGCCGTCTGCCGCCCGCGCCGGGTGAAGGTGCTGATAGCCGGTCAGATCCCGCCGGACCACAATGAAATGCAGCTCGCGTTCGTGCTCTGCGGTGTAGTGAGTGAGCGGCCGACCATCCGCAGCGAGGATCCGGAAGGCGAAAGGGGTGGGTTCCCCTGCGGGGAGCACGGTGGTGACCGGCGCCAGGGTGTACCCGTCAGCAGAGGCGGCCAAGCCTTGCGGCAGCCCACCGGGGGCCATCCCGGTCATCCCGGTGCCTTCCCCCATGGCGTCATGTCCGCCGCTGTCGCGGGGACGGTCGACGGACGGCGCCGGGCCGACTGCGGCGCCAACCCCGAGCGCGGCCACGAACACCGCTCCCATGGTCAGCCCGAAGACGGCCAGCTTGGCCGGGGCCCTCATCGGCCCGGCCCGGCGTCGTTCCCGGGTTCGACCAGCTCGTAGCCGGCCTCGTCGACGGCGGCGGCGACATCACCTCTGGCCAGCGGTGTCGCGCTGGTGACGGTCACGGCTCCCGACGGCAGGTCGACGTCGACGCCGGTGACGCCGGGAAGGGTGCCGATCTCCGTGGACACCGCATTGACGCAGTGACCGCAGGTCATGCCGCTGACCGTGTACGTGGCGACGGTACTGCCGGGCGAATCGTTGGTCGCCGCTCCAGTGGTGGTCTGCTCGGATTCGCTCATCGGAACTCCTTTGTCGCTTCGGTTCTGTCAGGAACGAGGCGGGATGGTCGGGCGGGAATCAGGAACGGACAAGGCGGGCGATGGCATCGGACGCCTCCTTGATCTTCATCTGCGCCTCCTGCCCACCAGCGGCAGAGGCATGCAGGACGCAATGGCCCATGTGCTCCTCGAGCAGGCCGATCGCCACCGACTGCAGGGCCTTGGTGGCGGCGGACACCTGGGTGAGGATGTCGATGCAGTACTTCTCCTCCTCAACCATGCGCTGAAGTCCGCGGACCTGGCCTTCGATCCGACGAAGACGCTTGAGGTAGTCGTCCTTGTTGGCGGTGTAGCCGTTCAAGTGCGTCCTCCTGAAGTTTGGCAGGCCCTTCTGCCGGCATGAGAGACACTATACCCCAGTTGGGTACCTTTGGCGAGGGGGATGGCCGTCCGCCATGCGGGGCGCGGTCCGGGGCCCGCTACGTCCTCAACGACGAATAGGACCGCCCAGGGCCTCAGCGAACAGCTGGGCCCTGGGCGATCCGGTCTACGGAGTTACCGGCCGAAGCCGAAGTTCGGGATCGAGCTCAGTCCCGGGATGGAGCTGAAGCCCGGGATGGAGCTGAAGCCCGGGATGGAGCCCGCACCGGGGATCGAACCCATGCCCGGGAGGGATCCCCTCGGCATGCAGCTGGCCACCAGCTGGGTCAGGCCCGATACGTTGCCACCGATGAGCGTCGGCACGGCCCGGACCACCGCGGACAGGCACCTCGAGAGGTCGACCGGGAAGTTGGCCGAGGCGATGGCGCCCTCGATGGCGCCGAGCGGCAGGCGGGCCGAGATCACGCTCAGGATGCAGGTGGGAAGCTGAGTGACCAGCGTCGTCGGGTCGGGCACGGTTCTGCCGGTCGGGAGCAGGTTGGCCACACAGGGCGGAAGGGCGGGCAACGCCGGGATGTTCGGCACGGTTACCCTCGGAACCGTGCGGGCATTGGCAGAACCGGCGCCGGCCGCTCCGGTCGAGGTGGTGGCCTGCGACGTCGTCGTCCGGGCGGTCGATGCTGCGGAAACCCGGGTGGTCGACGTCGTCGTCCCCGTCGCGCCGCCCGTGGCCTGCGCGCTCGCGGTGCCGGCCGTGATGGGCGGCAGCGACGAGCGGGCTGCGTCCAGGGCGGTGGTCACCTCGTGGATGGCACTCCCGGCGGCCGAACCGGAGTCGGCATGGCTGCCGGGAAGCGGGATGACCCCGGCGGCGCCGCCGGCCATGGTCATTGTTACGGCGGCCGTCGCCGCCGCCAGCGTGGCTTTGGTCACCGCGCCGAGGCCCGCCAGCTTGGCGGTCAGGAGAGCGAGAAATCCGGGCATGTTCGTGATCCCTTTCGGTAGTCCGGCCACCTGCTCGCGCAGGCCCGGTGACGTTGCTCGCTGCTGTCGCCAGCAGGTCGCCCTTCGGTGAGCACGCTGATTGCGTGGCTGCCAGCCCACTGTGAGGCCTCGGTCCCTAACACCAGGCAAAGGTCTCGCTAAACCTTCGCCCGGTTGTTCGACGGACCGCCACGTCGAGACGGTCGGGCGGTAGCGTCGACGCCTGTGACGACCGTTGCCGTCGTGGAGGACGACCCCCATATCCTCGCCGCCATCACCCGGGGGCTGACAGAACGCGGGCACACGGTGCTGGGCGCCTCCAGCGGGCTGGTCGCCCTGGGCGAGATCGTCGATCAGCGGCCCGACGTGGTCGTCCTCGACCTCGGCCTGCCCGACATCGACGGCCTCGAGCTCCTACAGATGCTCCGGGCGGTCAGCACCGTGCCGGTGATCGTGGCCACGGCCCGCGACGACGAGGGCGAGATCATCCGGACCCTCGACGCTGGCGCCGATGAGTACGTGATCAAGCCCTACTCGGCCGAACAGCTCGACGCCCGCATTCGCGCCGTGCTCCGGAGGGCCCGGGAGGGCGACGGCCAGGATCCGGTGACGATCGGCGGCCTCACGATGGACCCCCGCAGCCGGGTCGTCTCCGTCGACGCCCGTCCCATGGATCTCAGCCGCAAGGAGTTCGACCTCCTCTGGCACCTGGCCACCCGCCGGGGTGAGGTCGTTTCCAAGCGCGAGCTCCTCGCCGCCGTATGGCGCCAGCCGTACGGTGGTCCCGAGAAGACCGTCGACGTCCACCTGTCGTGGCTGCGGACGAAGCTTGGGGAAACGGCGAGGTCGCCTCGCTACCTGCGCAGCGTGCGCGGCGTGGGCGTCATGCTGGTCGACCCGGACGCGTGAGGTCTCGGCTGGCCCTGACGGCGGCAGCGGTGACGGCGATGATCGTCCTGGCCTTCTGCATCCCCCTCGGTCGGCTGATCCAGATCGTGGCCGCCAACCGCGCACTCGACGCCGCCAAACTCGAGTCCCGATCCCTCGCCGGCGCCATCAGTGCCGTCGCCGGCCAGAGCGCGACCATCGCCCAGCTCGTCGAGCAGGCCAACGCGGGCAGCCCCCGCCCCATCACCGTGTACCTGCCCAACGGCGCCGTGCTCGGGGCCCAGACGGCCGTCGATGCCGAAGTCGAGCTGGCCCGTCAAGGCCGTTCGTTCACCGCGGCCGGCCCGAACGGAGGCCGTGACATCCTCGTCGGCATCGTCGGGCCGGCCCAGAGGGTCACCACCGTCGTCCGGGTGAGGGTGGCGGCTTCGCTCCTGCGCTCCGGCGTGCAACGGGCGTGGGCGATCGTGGCCGCCATCGGGTGCCTGGTCGTCGTCGTCGCCGTCGGTCTCGCCGACCGCCTGGCCCTCTCCGTCATCCGACCGATGGGCGAGCTGTTCGCGGTGACCGAGCGGCTCCAGCGCGGGGAGCTCGGCGCCAGGGTGGCACCCGCAGGGCCTCCCGAGGTGGCCGAGGTGGGCGTCGCCGTCAACGAGTTGGCCGATCGCATCGGCGACTTCCTCACCGCCGAGCGCGAGGGGGCCGCCGACCTGTCGCACCAGTTGCGGACCCCGCTCACGGTCCTCCGCCTCGATGCCGAGGGCCTGGCGTCGGCCGACGACCGCCTTCGCATCGCCCGAGATGTCGACCGGCTGGAGCAGGTCGTCACCCGGGTGATCCAGGAGTCTCGCGACAGTTCCCATCACCATGCCACCAGCGATCGGGGCGGACGCTGCGACCTGGGCGTCGTGGTGCGCCAACGGCTGGCCTTCTGGTCGATCCTGGCCACCGGGCAGGATCGGCACGTGACGGTCGCCGTGGCCGATGGACCGCGCCCGGTCGGCGTGTCGCAGGGCGCCTTGGAAGTGTGCTTTGACGCGTTGCTCAACAACGTGCTCACCCACACCCCCGTCGGCACGTCGTTCTCGGTGTCGGTCACCGGCGGAGCGCGCCGCGAGCAGGTGCTGGTGGTCCAGGACGCAGGCCCGGGACTTCCTGCAAACGGGCTCCCGTCCCGGGGCGCGAGCGGTGGATCGGGCACCGGCCTCGGGCTCGACATCGTGCGGCGGACAGCAGAGACGTCCGGCGGCTCGCTGTCGGCCGGACGGTCAGTCGAGGGCGGCGCCCGCTTCGACGTGATCCTTGGCCCACCCGTCGACCGTCGTCGAGCGGTCGGTCCTCAGTAGCGGATCGGCCCTCCGAAACAGACTGCCCTGACCGGCTGGTCCTGGCCAGGGCCCACGAAGTGGACTTCGACGTTGGCCGGACCGCCCGAGATGACCCTCACCCCGAAGCCGTTCCGGGGGATGGCCGACAGCAGTTCGATGAAGAAGCCGTTGCACGCCACACCGACCACCCCGCCGTTCGTCGAGTAGGTGGCGGTGGGACGCACCGGGGGCGCGGTGGTCACCGGGATTACCGGGCGAAGGACGGGCGGCGCCGTCGTCGTCACCGTGGTGGTGGGAACGACCACCGGCACGGCCGTGGCGCCGGGCTGGACCACTTGGGAGCCAGGCGGTGCTGCGACCGGCCCGGTTGGCGCCGACGACTGACTCGCCGCCGGCACCGTGGTGGTGGGCGCCGGCGGCCTGGCCGGAGTCGTCGTCGACGACGTGGCCGGCCCCGAGGCCAGCTCGCTCACCACATCCTGATGGGCGATGACCGGCGCCGGGCGGTCGGTCACGTCGGCGGCCACGATCGAGGTCGCCGTCCACACCATGGCGGTGGACGCGACCGTCACGGCCAGCCAGAGTCCGATGGCGAACACCCGCGGGAGTGGCACCGCTCCAGAATGACCCTCTCGGCCCCGGCGCGGGCTAAGCGCGCCCTAAATTGCCGCGCTGGGCTGGGCGCAGAACGCCAGCACACGCTCACATAGGAGCTCGGCGGCCTCGGCGTCGTACTCGGTCGGTCGTGTCGAATCGGTGAAGAGATGGCCGGCACCCTGGTACTCGAACATCTGCGCCTCGGCGCCCGCCTCCTCGATTGCCCCGACGACTGCGTCGGTCCATGCCTGGCGGCGGAATGGATCGTCGACCATGGAATGGATCTGCACAGGCACCCCCGCCGGCCACGCGTCGACGCCGAGCATCTCCAGCGGCAGGGTGCCCGAACACAGGATCGCGCCGGACACCCGCCGATGGGTGGCCACGTACTCCGCCATGCCGCCACCGTTGGAGAAGCCGAGGACGACGAACCCATCCGGAAGGTTGGCGACCCCGTCCAACGCCCGCTGCATCAGCGTCGGCCACCCCACAGACTCGCGGTACGCCTCCGCCTCGCCGTACTCGTCGAAGACGCGGCCGCCGTACTGGTCGACCGTGGTGACGCTGTGGCCGGCGGCACCGAGCCGGGAGGCCGCATCCTCGATGCCAGGCTTGAGGCCGAGAACGGAGTGGAACAGGGCGATGTCGACCATGAGGTGAGCTCCCTCGCTCGTCGGGCGGTGAACTGTACGCTGTACATTTTACCTGTACGATGTACAATTGTCCAGGTGGAAGCCGCTCGGGCGCCCGGCCAACGGGCCGGCCTCACCCGTCGTCGCGTGCTCGACGCCGCCCACGAGCTCCTGGGCGAGGGAGGCCTCAATGCGCTCTCCATGCGTGCTCTGGCGCGGCGGCTCGGGGTCACTCCGAACGCCCTCTACAGCCACGTCGACACCAAGGCATCGCTGGTCGACGAGCTCCTCGACGATGTGCTCGAGGCGGTGGAGACCCCCGACGCCGACGGCGCCGACTGGCAGGCGGGGCTACGGACGATCATGACGTCCACCCATGCCGTACTGCTCGGTCACGCCGACCTCGTGCCGCAGTACCTCGCCCGGCAGGGCGCCCGGGGGCCCAACGCCCAGCGCCTCGGTGAGGTCATGCTGGCGCTCCTGGGCCGGGGCGGCGTCACCGGCGGCGGCGCCCACCGGGCCCGCCAGGCCCTCATCATCCACGCCATCGGCTCGGCCGCCTTCGCCACTCCCCTACCGCTCGACGGGAATGACGCGGTTGAGCTCAGGCAGGCAGGGCTCATCGCCGCCTTCGACGCCGGCCTCCGTTGGCTGCTGGCCGGCATCGCCGCCGACGTCTCGCTGGCGACGCTCGCCGGCGCTGAGAAGTGAGCGACGAGCACATCGGTCGGGAGGCGGGTGCCCCTGAACGGGTCCCCGGGGTCGATCACCTCCGCGCCACGTCGGAGGGGGACTACGTCGAGCGTGCGGTAGACGTCCCCGCTCAGTCGGCGAGAGGAGCCACGTCACCGGCCGGGGAGTCGGTGGCAAGGGTCTCGGCAAAGACGGCGACCGGCTCGTCGGCGACCAGCTGGCCGGCCGCCGCCCGTTCGGCGCTGCGGCTGTAGGCCAGGGCGACCACGGCAGCGGCCGT
>JBBSIS010000162.1:0-7136 GCA_038231955.1 Acidimicrobiales bacterium | reverse complement strand
GGGCAAACCTGGCCTCGTCCTATCGGTCGGCGGGGCGCACGGCCGACGCCATCGCATTGGCGAGCAGGTCGTGGCCGACCGCGAGCGCCTTCTCGGCCCCGAGCACCTCGACTCGCTTACCGCTCGGGCCAACCTGGCCTCGTCCTATCGGTCGGCGGGGCGCACGGCTGAGGCCATCGCCATCGAGGAGCAGGTGCTGGCCGACTGCGAGCGCCTCCTCGGCCCCGAACACCCCCACACCCTGGCGGCCCGGGCCAACCTGGCCGTGTCCTACTGGTCGGCGGGGCGCACGGCCGACGCCATCGCTTTTGGCGAGCAGGTCGTGGCCGACTGCGAGCGCGTCCTCGGCCCGGAGCACCCCAACACCCTGACGGCCCGGGCCAACCTGGAGATCATGAAACGAGCCCAGACGTTGGTCGCCGCCACTCTCGGTGGTGGTATTGGGCGGCGACCTTGAACAATCGTTCGCGGACGCTTGACCGGACTCCGACGTTTCCGCAGGTCGACCCTGTAAGCCCCGACCGCCTGAGCGGGCCGCCGGCGACGTCGCGTTCCTGCCGATGCGCGAACCACCGACGCTGACCGAGTTGGACGACGGCGCCCGGGCCTCGGCGATGGCCTGCTACGACGCCGTGCTCCGTCCCCATCTCGAGTGCCAGTGGCAGCGTGACAAGCTGCCGGAGGCGATTCGCTTAGAGAGCTCGTCCTCGACGACCAGCGGCTGCGGAACGACATCTGCTGGTCGGTGTTCAACTGCTGATCGTCCAATAGGGCACCGGTGACGCAGGCCGGACGGACACGACCGCTGCCCGAGACGCGTACCCGCAGGAGGATCCCCCTAACGCCGGGCCTGCAGGGGGCGGTAGGCCCGTCCTGCAAGTATCTGGTCGTGGAGGCGGTGGTGTGGCAGCCCAGGACGTCGTCGGCGGTCGATCTGGCATACGTGCTGGACACCGGAATCGGGTCGGCCGGCAACGTGGTGCCCGACGGTCGTTGTGGGGTCGCTCTGGTCGACAGGGTCACCGCCTGCCTGGCCGAGCTGGTGCTCACGGACGGTGCCGTGGCTGAGATGGCACGCGAGGTGGGTCTGTCGCCACGGCAGGTGCATCGCCGCTGCCTGGACGAGTTCGGGCTGCCCCCCTCGCTGCTGCGCCGCATTGCCGGCGTGCACCGGGCCGCCCGGCTTACCGCGTCGGCCCGACGGGCCCCCCTCGCCCGCTTGGCCGCTGACGCCGGCTTCACCGATCAGGCCCACCTGTGCCGGGAGGTCCGTGTGATGTGCGGCCAGACACCACGGGACGCGTTCGGGTGGCCGTCGCACGTCCGATCCGTGCAAGACCCCCCAGGCACCTGATTCCTAGGGTGCGCGTCATGACGCAATGGGATGACATCGTGAGCGCGGTCAGCGTGGCCCTCAACGGCGACCGCGCCCAGGGCCAGCGCGACCTCCGCGCCTGCTGGGCCGGCACCACCGATACGGATCACGCCCAGCGGTGCGTCCTCGCCCACTACCTGGCCGATCTCGAGGACGACATCGAAGACGAGGTCGCCTGGGACGAGCGAGCCCTCGCCGCACACGCCCACGTCGGTGAGGCAGACCTTGCCCCGCTCGGCATATCTGCCGCAGCAGGTCTGGCCCCGAGCCTGCACCTCAATCTGGGAGACGGCTACCTCCGCCAAGGACACATCACGAAAGCCCAAGACCAGCTCGACGCCGGCCTCGCCACGCGCAGCGCACTACCGGACGACGGGTACGGCGCCATGATCCGCCGCGGCCTGACCGGGCTACAAGAACGCCTCGCCACTCGGGCTTGAGACCGCCTCACTCGCCATCGCAAGCACTGCAAGGACCATGCAGCGTCCGATAGCGCCCCATCCCCCACCGGCTCCTCGCCGCGGCCCGGGCTGCGGGCCGCCATGAGCCTCCGAGGCCTATGCCGCTGACGCCCTGGCCGAGCTGGGACGGCGCAGCCATGGCCTTACTGGCTGTCGTGGTTCGCGATGTGCCCGTCGCCGTTCCCATTGCCGTTCTCTGGCGGGGTCGGTGGCCGGCGGAAGGCTCGGCCGGCCAGTTCGGCCTCGCTCAGCTCCACGTCCACCTCGACCAGCACGTCTCCATCGGCTCGGATCACACGATGATGGCCGTTGAGGAGTGGCAGCGGGATGTCGACTTTGCCATGGCCCTTGTGGGCGGCGACGACGCGGTGGTGGTAGTCCTCGGCCAACCGGTCGAACTCCACCGTCCCGTAGGGCGTGCCGTCGATGAGGGTGCCTGGGCGGCCTTCGATGATGGCTTGGATGTCGTCGCCGGTGACCGTCTTGTGCGTCTCGAGGGCGTGGGCGACGGCCAGGATGGCCCGGCGGTTCCCTTCGAGGAGGCGCTGGGTGCGGTCCATGAGGTCGGCGAGCTTGTCCTCGATGCGCTCGCCCAGGTTCCCCTCGAGCAGATCCTTGCTCTTGTCCTTCTCGTCGCCCTTTCCCGGCTTGCCGCCCCCGCCGATACCCACCTTCTGGGTCACGCCATGAGAGGCGACGGTGGAGCCCATGCCCCAGTAGCCCTCCATGAGGGTGGCGATCTGGGTGGCCGTCTCCAGGTCTCCGGAGACCCCCGAAGAGTTGTCGCCGTCGAAGAACATCCGCTCGCCGACCAGGCTGGCCAGGCTGACGATGATGTCGGCCTCGTATTCCGATCGCCACCGGGTGAACTGGTCCTCGGGGGGGATCGAGGCAACCATGCCCAGGTAGGTGCCGCCCTTCTCGATGGTGGCGATGTCGATGGTCATGTGGGCGCGCACGCGGTAGGCGGCCACGGCGTGACAGGCCTCGTGGACGGCGACGGCGTGACGCTCGCGCTCGATGTACTCGACGTCCTCGGGCGGGCCGAGGTCCTTCATCTGCTTGGCCTTGACCACGTCCTGCCAGGTGATGGCATCTCGCCCGGCCCGGATGGCGTTGATCAGCGACTCGTTGACCGTGTCCTTGATGGTGGCACCGGTGGCGTAGGGCGTGATGGTGGCCAGCTTGTCGATGTCGGATGCGGTGAGCTGATGGTTCACCTTCGACAGGTACCCCTCGTACGTGCGGACCCGTCCTGCCTTGGACGGGTAGCCCACCTTGTAGATGCGGTCGATGCGGCCGGGACGCAGGAGGGCCTCGTCGAGGCTCTGGGGCATGTTGGTGGCCATCATGATCAGCATCCGGTACTTGGGCGGGGCCTTGGGCTTGAGCCCGAGCGCCCGGCGCACCACCCGGTTCATGAAGCCCTTGGGCTTCTTGAGCCCCGACATCTCGGCCAACAGGGACTGCAGCGTGCCCATCCCGCCGCCACCCATGCCCATCGGCATCATGGCGTCGCGCCACCGCCGCTCCGGCTCGGGATCGGTGCTGGCATCGAGCCAGCGCTGCATGGTGCGGTTGGCGGTGACGGGGTCGACATAGGACAGGCCGTTGCAGGCCATCGCTGCGGCGAACGGCCCTGCCGCCTGGTAGCCAGACATCTGGCCGCCGAACACGCCGCCGGGGGTGAGAGCGCCACGGCTGCCCAGGGAGTCGGCCTCGTCGAAGAAGACGATGACCCCGCCGTAACGCACGGCCAGCTTGCGCAGCTTTCGGAACAGGCTCTTGACCTTCAGAATGCCGACGCCCATGAACATGGCATTGAAGGCGCCCGGGTCCACGAAGACGTACGGCTTGCCCGTCTCACCGGCCACCGCCTCGGCCATCAGGGTCTTCCCGGTGCCGGGCGGGCCCCACAGCAGCAGCCCGCCGGGGACGTAGCCACCCCGCTTCTCGATCGACTCGGGATCCTCGAGGAAGACGATGTTCTCCTTGATCTTCTCTACCACCGAGTCCTGACCCCAGACGTCGGAAAACCGGGTCTTGATGTCGTCGGGGAAGTAGACGTCGGTGCCGCCCCGGGACAGGAACCAGAACATCGCCCCGAACTCCAGGACGACGAAGATCACCCCGGTCATGAGCTGGAAGACCAGGGGGAGGGCCCGGAACAGGGTGATGGGCAACTGCACCAGGGCCAATGCGGGCGACGTGTGCAGGACCGATGCCAGCACCATGTCCAGCACGAACAGGAAAACGACGAGTCGGACGGTGCGGCCGACCCGGTAGCGGTTCCAGTCGTTCATCCTGCCGGCCCGGCGCTCGACGCCGCCGAAGAACTGCAGGGACCAGAACCGGTGGTAGGCCGCCGAGCGCTCGCTGAGCAGGTAGTGGAGCTGGCGCAGCACCTCGATGCCGATGAGGGTGAGGATCCACCACTTCGAGCGGGCCTGCTGCTTCAGGGCCTCGCCGAAGGGCAGGATCGGGTTGTCCCCGGTGGCGGCCAGGACGAAGACGAACCACAGGACCACGAGCAGGAGAAGGATCTTCGTCCGGTCCCACATTGTCATGGGCTTGCGCGTGGTGCGGTCCTCGATGCGCTCCCGACTGTGGAAATGGAATGCCGGCCCGTCGGGGGGTGCCAGACCGGCGGGTTCGATGCTGGAGTCAGGCATGGGTCAGCCCTTCGCTTTGACGGTGAACGACTTGGCGATCTCGGTGAACAGCCCGTTGTGCTGGAGGAACTGGGACTCGCCCGAGCGGATGAGCAGCACGTAGAGGCGCTGGGCTTTGGCGTCGACCAGGGCCGTCTGGTCGAAGGCGTAGAATCTGGCGGAGGCGCTGGGACGCAGGACATAGCGCAGCCGGACGCCGCGCACGCCGTCGGCCAGGTTGATCTCCTGCTCGTCGATGGAGCGGAAGGTCGTCGTGGTCTCGCCATTGATGCCGACGGCCTTTTCGGCGACAGCCTGCTCGGCCATCTGCTTCTGCTCGTCGTAGTTGACGACGACGTTGCGGAGGGCGGCCAAGCTCACCTGTTCGCGCTCGGTGGGATCGAGCTGACGGACGCTGACTTCGACGACGGGTTCGGTGGCCAGGGCCACCGTATGGTCGAGCGAGGGATCCGGGTCGGCGTCGAAGGCCACGCGCCACTGGTACTGGCGATTGACGAGCACGTCGATGAGCGACGATGGCCGGTTGGCGTCGCGGGCGGCGCTGATCTCGGCGCCCACCAACTCGTCCTGCCGGAACTGCTTCCAGTCCTTGGGCACCTTGAGGTAGGTCTTGCTCGACGAATTGCTCACGTACGTGAACTTCGAGTCGCTGCAGCCGGCCAGGAGGACGAGGGACATCACGGTCGCGCCGAAGATCGGCCACCGTCGGGGCCGGCCGGCGATTGGGCGTGCCGCGCCGGTGCGGGAGGTACGCACGTCGATGAGCTTACCGGCGTCAGGCGGCTGCATTTCGCCGGGTCGGTCGAAATGGAGCCCTTTCACATCCCTGTAATCTGCGCCGGACCCCATGGCCCATCACCGACGGCTCCGCTTTGGGGCCCAGCTCTCCTTCGCGGCCACCGGCTCGCAATGGGCGGCCAAGGCCCGGCGGGTCGAGGAGCTCGGGTTCTCCACCCTGTCGGTTCCCGACCACTTCGACGACCAGCTCGCTCCTTTCCCGGCCCTGGTGGCGGCAGCGGCGGCGACGTCGACGTTGCGGATCGGCACGCTGGTGCTCGACAACGACTACCGCCACCCCCTCGTCACCGCCAAGGAGGCAGCCACGGTCGACCTGCTCTCGGAGGGGCGCATGGAGCTGGGTATGGGGGCCGGATGGCTCGGGAGCGACTACACCCAGTCGGGCATCGCCTGCGACCCGCCGGGTGTGAGGATCGATCGTCTCGAGGAGGCGCTGGCCGTGGTCAGGGGCCTCCTGGCCGGAGGGAAGTTCTCCTTCGCCGGGCGTTACTACACGGTCGCCGGTCATCCCGGCACCCCCCGTCCGGTGCAGCAGCCGGGCCCGCCCATCCTCGTGGGGGGTGGCGGTCGGAGGATCCTGTCGGTCGCCGGCCGGATGGCCGACATCGTGAACGTGAACTTCGACCTGCGATCTGGCTCGGTCGGCCCACAGGTGGGCCCGACGGCCACCGCCGAGGCCACCGCCGAGAAGCTCGGGTGGGTGCGGGAGGCGGCCGGCGACCGGTTCAACGACATCGAGCTGTCGCACACCATCTACCTCACCATGATTTCCGATGATCGAGAGACGGTGGCCGGTGGGCTGGGAGCGGGGTTCGGCCTGACCGCCGAGCAGGTGCTGGCCATGCCCAACTTCGCCATCGGCACCGTCGCCCAGATCGCCGACGAGATCGAGCGCCGCCGGGACGAGCTCGGCTTCTCCTACATCGTCGTGGGGGGCGAGTGCTACGAGGCCATGGCCCCCGTCGTCGCCCGCTTGGCGGGCGCATAGTGACACCGCCCGCGTGGCGGGCGCATAGTGGCACCGCCCGCGTGGCGGGCGCATAGTGGCACCGCCCGCGTGGCGGGCGCATAGGTTCTCGCCGTGCGATCCACCGAGATCTCCCTCGATACCTCAGGCCGTCACATAATGGACCTGACCCCGCCGATCGCCGAGTTCTGCCACCCACTGGGCGACGGGCTGCTGTCGGTGTTCGTCCCCCACGCCACCGCGGGGGTGGCCCTGATGGAGACGGGTTCCGGGTCGGAGGCCGATCTCGAGGAGGCGCTGGCCCGGCTGCTGCCCCGGGACGATCGCTGGCGGCACCGCCATGGCGGCCCTGGCCACGGCGCCGATCACGTGCTGCCGGTGTTCGTGAGCCCGTCGTTGGTCGTCCCCGTCGAGGGGGGCCGGATGCAGCTGGGAACGTGGCAGAGCGTGGTCCTCGTCGACCTCAACGACGACAACCCTCGCCGACGGGTGCGCCTGAGCTTCCTCGCCGGCTGAGGGGTACAGACAGCGCGACCGCCATGGAGAGAAAGAACCTGCATGCCCACCGAGATCGATCGCCACGAGGTACAGCGGCTCATCGCCGCCGGAGCCCAGCTGGTCGACGTGATGCCCAAGGCGGAGTGGGAGGAGTCCCATATCAGCGGCGCCGTCCACGCACCGCTCAAGAAGCTCGACGAAATGGCGCCCGAACACCTCGACCCCGCCCGGCCGGTGATCGTCTATTGCTACGACTCCCTCTGAGACATGAGCCCCCGAGCCGCGTGGCGGCTCGAGAGCCTGGGCTTCGGCGAGGTCTACGACTACGTGGGCTCGAAGATGGAGTGGATCGGCGACGGGCTGCC
>JBBSIS010000161.1:0-7302 GCA_038231955.1 Acidimicrobiales bacterium | reverse complement strand
CGTCGCAGATGGGCCTGGAGGATCTGGCCAGCTTCCGCGCCGTTTGCAACAGCACCGTGCTCTACCCGAGTGACGCGGCCCAGACCGCCCAGCTCGTCGCCCTCATGGCCGACATCCCCCAGGGCGTCGCCTATATCCGCACCACCCGGGGCAACACCGAGATCATCTACGGTCCCGAGGAGACGTTCGAGATCGGCGGGTCCAAGGTGCTGCGCTCCTCCGACGACGACAAGGTCACCATCGTCGCCGCCGGTATCACCCTGCACGAGTCGCTCAAGGCGGCCGACACCCTGGCCGCCGAGGGGATCAACGCACGGGTCATCGACCTCTACTCGGTCAAGCCCCTCGACGCCGCCACCCTCACCGAGGCGGCCCGGGCCACGGACGGCCGGGTCATGACCGTCGAGGACCATTGGCCCGAAGGTGGTATCGGCGACGCCGTCGCCTCCGCCCTGAGCGAGGCCCAGCTCGACATCCCGCTGCGGTTCGTCAAGCTGGCCGTGGTCAAGCTTCCCGGGTCGGCCACCCCCGAGGAATGCATCGTCGTCGCCGGCATCGACGCCGAGTCGATCGTGGGCGCCGCTCGCAAGCTGGCCGGCTAGGACGCTGCTGATCTGTGGGTACCCGCCCGGCCCGCCCGGGCGGGTACCCTGCGTTCCATGAGGGTCGACCACATCGCCGCCAGCCACTCTGTCTGAGCGGGCCAGGGTTCCGGTAGCCACGACGGAGACCGGGCCGGCTGAGGGGATGGCTCTGCCGATCCGCTCCACCCGTGACGCCATCCTTGGCGAAGCACTGCGCTGTTTCGCCGAACACGGCTACGAAGGAACGTCGCTCAACGACATCGCCGCCGGCGTCGGCATCCGTCGCCCGAGCCTCCTGCATCACTTCCCGTCCAAGGAGGCGCTGTACCGCAAGGTCTTCGAGCGGTTGCTGGCCGATTGGTACAACCAGGTCGACGCGGCCACCGAGGTGCCACGCCAAGGTTGGGACCAGGTCGACCGGATACTCACCGCCGGCTTCCAGTTCTTCATGGCCAACCCCGAGTTCGTGCGGCTCGTCCGCCGCGAAGCGCTGGAGGGCGGCGGCCGCCTCGGTGTCGAGCTGGGGGAGGGCCTGCGCCCCTATTTCGAGACCGCGGTGGCCTTCTTCGACCGGGAGATGGCGGCCGGTCGCCTCCGCCGCCACGACCCCCAGCAGCTGTTCTTCACGATCTACGGCGCCCTGGTCAGCTACTTCAGCGACATCCCCCTGCTGGCCGGCCTGCTGGGCGGCGACCCCTTGGCGCGCGATGTGGTCGAGGCCCGCCTCGAGCATCTCCGCTCCCTGCTGCGCGCCGCCCTCCAGCCGTAGAGGTCAGAGCACGCCGAGGAACTTCGTCGTCGTCGTGGCCGGCACCGCGGTGGTGGTCGCCCTGGTCACCGTGGTGGACGTGGCGGGCCTGACGGTGGTGCTGACGCCCGGTCGGGTGGTGGTCGTCGACGACGTTCCCCGGGTCGTGGTCGTGGTCACCTTCGCTCCCGCTCCCGCTCCGCTAGTCGTTGTCGTGGTGGTGGCCGCACCGACCGCGGCGGCCTCGCCGGCCGAGAGGCGGAAGGTGGACGAGGCCACGTTGGAGTTGATGCTCAGTTGGGTCAGCGGCTGGGGGATGAGATCGGGGGCCGTGCCCGATACGGTGAGGGCCCCGACGGTCACGTCGACGTCAGTGCCGAAGCTGACTTGTGCGTTCGTCCATACTGCGGTCACCTGGATGGAGCCGTCCGCCTGTCGGGACGGGCTGACGATCTGGAACAGGTTGGCCAGGTTGGCGCCCGGACCGCCCAGGGAGGCGGGGGTGACGGTGGTCCCCACGACCAATCCGGGGAAGGCCGGGTTGTGACCCGGCTTGGCCGATGCGCCCGGGAGCTCTCCGCCGAGACGGAACTGCGCCGGGAGGGCGGCCGGATCCACCGCCGTGAAGGTGAGGACGATCACCATGCCCCGCCCCCCGATGCCGGCGACGGTGCCCGATTCCGGCCAGACCACCTTGGCCACGACCGGCGTGGCCGGAACGGTGGTGGTGGTGGCCTGCTCGAACGGCGGCGGAGGCGGCAGGGACTTGTCCTTCCCGGAACTGCACGCAGCGAGCAGCATGACGGCGAGCGGGACAAGGGCCAGTCTCCGACGGCGCATGCCGGGACTGTACCGCCGCCGGCCTCAGCGAGGGCGGTTCTCCTATGCCGGCTTCTCGGCCACCAGGAGTTTGTAGCCGGCGATGCCCTCGCGGACCGCTCGGGCGGCCGAAGCCACCCGGCGGCGGGCCTGGTCGAAGTCGATCGTTTCCAGGGCGGCCACCTTGGCCATGCGGAAGGCGACGAGGCGGGCGTCGATCTGGTCGATCATGGCGGCCAGGGCGTCGTCGTGGTGCTCAGTCAGGGTGACCCGCAGGCCCTCGGCCTCGAGCAGGGCGACGTAGGTGTCGAGGGGCCGGGCGTCGGCCAGGCACGCGACCCAGCCGGCCATGCTCCGCAGCTCGTCGTCGAGGCGGGTGGGGTCGAGGGCCACGTCGGTGATGCCCAGCCGGCCGCCGGGCCGCAGGACCCGGGCCAGCTCCCGGGCGGCGGTGGGCTTGTCGGGGAAGGTGCAGAAGGCGCACTCGCACACGATGGCGTCGACCGACTCGGCGCCCAAGGCGAGCAGCTCGGCGTCGCCCACGGTGAAGCGGACCTGACCGTCGACGCCCCGCTCCCTCGCCTTGGCGTTGGCCTTGGCCACGGCCTGGTCGCCCAGGTCGACGCCCTCCACCACCACGCCGAACTCGGCGGCCAGCAGGAAGGCGGTTGCACCCGGCCCGCTGGCCACGTCGAGCACCTTCTGCCCGGTGCGCAGGTCGAGGGACCGGGCCAGGTGGCGGGTGAGGGCCAAGCCGCCCGGGTGGTAGCTCTCACCCAGGATGAGGGCGACGACATCCGACTGGTACGCCCGGGCGCAGCACCCCTTGATATCTGTGTCGTCGACCACCGTCTGGCCTGCGCTGGCGGGGTCGGCGCCTCCGCCGGCAGCAGCGGGCGTGGTGCGAAGCGCCCGGGTGCCCGCGGCAGGATGCTCGGTCATCGCAGGGTCTTGCCGATGTTGGTGGCGTCCCGCTGGGCGTGGCCGTTGCCGTCACCGTCGCCGGCGGTCTTTGAGCCGTAGCGGGTGGTGAGCAGGACGGGCTGCAGGCCGGTGGCGTTGGGCACGATGGTGGGGATGGGCACGCCCGACAGCTGCTCGCGGACCTGCTCGCGGTAGCCGACCGAGTTGTAGGCGCAGAAGGGGATAAGGCGCCCGTCGGGGGTGATCTCCTCGACGCAGCACTTCATAAGGGCCTTGACGTTGAGGGTGTAGGGGTCCTGAAAGTCCTGGATCACGATCATGAAGGACTTGTCGGCGATGTCCTTGAGGGCGTCGGGCAGGTCGATGCCGCACGTGGCGCACTCCAGGGGAACGGTGGTGTTGCCGTCGTCACCGGCGGGCACGGCCGAGGCCGACCACAGCTTCTCGAGGGCGCCCCGCACGCTCATGTCGGGCATGACCCGGTTGCTCACGTAGTCGAGGTAGTCGTCGACATTGACCAGCCGGGGGATGGGCACCACGTTCTCCCCGTCGACCAGCACGTACGTGATGGACCGGCAGGTGGGGAAGCAGCAGGGGACGGGCACGAAGTCCGAAAGCTTGAACCACTCGGGGATCTGGTCGACGGCGCCGTGGATGATGTCGGCGTTGGTGAGGCGCTGCATCGGGTCGAAGGCGACGTGGCGGCCGGAGTGGGTGACGGGCTGGAAGGCGACGGAGCGCACCGCGGGGTGCTTGATTCCGAACTTGATGATGTCGCCGATCTCGTGCTCGTTCAGGCCCTTCTCGATGGCGGCCACGAGGGAGACGCCCAGGCCGAACTCGGCGCAGTTGTCGAGGGCCTTCTGCTTGGCCGCCCGCAGGTCGCGACCACGGATCTTGAGGTGGGTGGCCTCGTCGAACCCGTCGAACTGCATGTAGATGAC
This sequence comes from Acidimicrobiales bacterium, assembly GCA_038231955.1. Taxonomy (GTDB): domain Bacteria; phylum Actinomycetota; class Acidimicrobiia; order Acidimicrobiales; family AC-14; genus CADCTB01. The sequence goes on along the minus strand of JBBSIS010000161.1, from coordinate 3,283 downwards.
CGGCTTGAGCTCGGCGAGCTCGGCCAGGAACTTGCGGTCATGGGCCAGGCGGATGCCGTTGGTGTTCAGGGTGACCATGTGGACGCCCTTGTCCTTGGCCATCTTGATGAAGTCGAGGATCTGGGGGTGGATGGTGGGCTCGCCGCCGGAGAACATCACGACCTCGGGCTCGCCTTCGGAGCGCACGAACGCGTCGAGGCCGGCCTCGACCTGATCCATGGTGAGGGAGAAACCGTCGGGCTGCTTGTTGCCGGAGTCGGCGAAGCAAATGGGGCAGTCGAGGTTGCAGTCGCTGTTGACCTCGATGATGCCCAGGCAGGCGTGCTGCTTGTGCTCGGGGCACAACCCGCAGTCGAGCGGGCAGCCGTCCTTGACCTCGGTCTGGGTCTCCAGCGGGTACGTGCCCGGCTTGTTGTACTTCATGGCCGCGAAGTACATCTCGGCGTCGGAGTAGAGCAGGGCCTCGAACTTGCCGTGTTCGACGCAGCGCTTGCGCAGGAAAACCCTGTTGTCCTTGACGTTCACCTCGGCGTCGATGACCGTTTTGCACACCGGGCAGATGCTCTTGGTGTACTCGAGGAAGACCTCGTCTCGATCAACCTTCTGACGGGGCGGGGTCAAGGTCACGGAGGGGCCTCCCGGGGGCGATCGGAACTGGCTGAGAAGCTAGCACGGGGCATCAAGCAGGCTTGAGGCGTGGTGAGGGGGCTTCGGCAGCGACGGCAATGCGGGACAAGCGCCCGTCGTCGCTCGGGGTGGCCTCGTCAGTCCCTTCGAGGAGGGTCGCTCCGGCGGTTGTTACGACGGCCCAGCGGAACACGCCGTCGGCCACCGGCCCCTGCCGGACGACCCTCGCGTCACCGAGGCGGGTCTGCAGGGCGACGATCAGGCCCTCCACCGCCTCCCGGCCCCGGAACGTCCCGGTCGGGCCGTGGAACTCGAAGTCGTCGGTCACTGCGTCGGCCAGCAGTCGCGCCCGCTCGCTGGCGTCGGGCTCGTTCCACGCGGCCACGTAGGCGTCGACCGCCGCCTCCAAACCTTCCGGCATGGGCGCACGTTACCGGCGGCGGTGGCGATCGACGGCGTCGAGCCCTCGCCGGCGCACATCGTCGATCAGATGTACGCGATGTTCCGGCCGCTGTCCTGATCACCAACGGACCGGTGACGGGCCACGAACAGTTGGACGCGGCGGAGCGGAGCCGGTTGCGGCCGGCCGACGCCTCTGCGAGCCTTGATCGTATGGCATGTGAGGCGGCACCGGTCGGGCCCGATCACGAGGAGCTACTCGGCTTCGTCAAGGCGTTGGCCGATGCCACCCGGCTCCGGCTCTTCGTCGCCCTTCGGGAGAAAGAGCGTTGCGTGCGGGATCTGGTGGCCAGCGAGAGTCTTCCCCAGCCTCTGGTGAGCCACCACCTTCGAGTGCTCTCCGGCGCCGGGCTGATCAAGGCCCGCCGGTACGACGCGTTCACCTTTTACGTCGTGGACCCCGACGGGATGGCCGCAGCCCTGCGGACACTGGGCGATCTGCTCGACCCGGCGACGCTCGAGCCTTCCGCCCGTCCCGGGGGCAACGCCGACTGCTGTCGGTAGCGAGGCGTGTTCCGGCGTGGACCGGAGTTGGTCACCGTTGCGGACGTGACGAGGGGACGACTTCGAGACGGCGGTCGAACACTCGCTCGAACAGCTCCCGCTTGCGGCGGCCGCCGTACAGCTCGATGGTGATGTCGCCCTCGGCTTCGACCGCCAGCTGCGCTCGCGAGCCGTCGAGCACCACATCGATCCCGCCCACCGCGCTCGATCGGCCCCGGTCCAGCCCGTCGGCCACCCGCAACAGGGCGGCCAACCGGGTGACACGGTCACGGGCGCCCTTGTCGAGGGCCGAGAAGGGCTCGTGTGAAGGTCGTGGACCACCACCCCGGTGGGCGCGGGCCAGGGCGGCGACGAAGTCGATCTCATCCGGGGCGAAGCCGCGAAGCTTGCCGTGCTGGATGAGGTAGGCGCTGTGCTTGTGGTGCGATTCGGTGGACACGTGCTCGCCGATGTCGTGGAGCAGAGCGGCGTGCTCGAGAAGCTCGCGGTCCGGTGGGCCGAGGCCGTGCAGCATCGAGGTCTGGTCGAACAGGTCGAGGGCGAGGCGGGCGGTCTGGCGACCGTGGCCCTCGTCCCAGTTGCAGCGCCGGGCCAGCTGCACCACCGACGTGGCCCGGATGGCCCCGGGGTCACCGGTCCAGTCCTCGGCCTCGTGGCGGGGGATGGCGTCGAGGACGATGCCCTCCCGTAGCGCCCATTCGCTGATCGTCATGTCGTGGAAGCCGAAGAGCTCCATGGCCGTGAGGAGAAGTATCGATCCCGTCGGGATGATGTCGGCCCGCTTCGATTCGAGGCCGGGAATCTTGGCCCGGTCCGACGATCGGGCCGCGAGCAGCTCCTCGTGCAGCGGAAGCAGCTCGTCCCGGTTGAAACTGAGCTGATTGACGGCGCGAGGGACGCTTCCGGTCCGGCGGGCCGTCACCATCCGGGCCAGAGCGGCGAGCGTGCCGCTGCTGCCCACGCTCATGGAGGGGTGAAGCCCGGCGATGTCCTCGGCGAGGGGGGAAAGCACGCTGGTGATCCGCTCCCGGAGCCGGCGGATGTCATCGGCGGAGGGTGGATCGTCGGTGACCAGCTCGGCCGACAGACGGGCCACGCCGAGCTTGACGCTCTCGGCCCAGCGCAGGCCGGCCCGGTCGCCGACCATCAGCTCCAGGCTGCCGCCGCCGAGGTCGAGGCACAGGGCCGGCCCCGGGTCGATCACCACGCTGGCCCGCACGGCGGCGAAGATCAGCCGGGCCTCCTCCCTGCCGCTGATGACGCGGACCTTGACGCCCGCCTCGGCGGCCATGCGGTCGGCCAGCTCCCCGCCGTTGTCGGCCTCACGGATCGCGCTGGTGGCGCAGGCGAGTAGTTCCTCGCTGCCTGCTCCCTCTGCCAGCTTGCGGAAACGGTCGACTGTGGCGACGGCCCGGTCGGCGAGGGCATCGGGGATGTGGCCGTCGCGGCCCACGGCGTCACCCAGCCGCAGCATCTCCTTCTCCCGGACGAGGGAAACGAAGGTGCCGTCGGCGTGGGCGTCGACGACCAGCAGGTGGAAGGAGTTCGACCCGAGGTCGAGGGCGGCGATGCGCATCTGTCACAAGGCTACGCGGCTGGGGCGAGGCGGATCAGGAGGAGGCCATCACCCGGCTACAGCCACGGCGACGACCAGCGCGGCGACTCTCCTCCTCCACCTCCCGTAACGCTCCTT
>JBBSIS010000160.1:0-7314 GCA_038231955.1 Acidimicrobiales bacterium | reverse complement strand
TCCCGGGGGGCGGTCTCGGCCACCTTCGTCGACGCCGACCACGGCGCCGTCCGGGCCATCAAGGACAACCTGGCCGCCACCCATCTCGGCGACCGGGCGCGGGTGGTGCAGGCCGACGTGTCGCGCTATCTCGACCGGACGGCGCCCGAGCCGTTGTTCGACGTGGCCTTCGCCGACCCGCCCTACGCCTTCTCCGAATGGGCGTCGCTGCTGGATCGCATCCCCGCCCGGCTGATCGCCATCGAGGCCCGGTCGCACGTAGACGTGGGCGACGGCTGGCGGGCCCTGCGGTCCCGGCGCTACGGCGATACCGTCGTCACCCTCGCCCGTCGGTGCCCGGAGCCCGACGCAGAAGGGGAATAGTTGCCGAGAGCTTTGATACCCGGTTCGTTCGACCCGGTGACCTTCGGCCACCTCGATGTCATCGAGCGCACGGCCCGGCTCTTCGACCATGTGATCGTCGCCGCTCTGGGCAATCCGGGTAAGGCCGAGCCCTTGTTCAGCCTGGACGAGCGCCAGAGCATGCTGGCCGAGGTGACCGGCCACCTGTCCAACGTCGACATCGCCGGCTTCGACGGCCTGCTGGTGGACTTCGCCACGGCCCGGGGCGTGGACGCCATCGTGAAAGGGCTCCGGGCGGTGTCGGACTTCGATTTCGAGCTGCAGATGGCCCAGGTGAACGAACGGCTGTCGGGCATCGCCACCGTGTTCTTCCCGACCGCGCCCGAGCACTCGTTCCTGTCGTCGAGCCTGGTGCGGGAGGTGGCGCGCTTCGGCGGCGACGTGTCGTCGATGGTGCCCGCCTCCGTCGCCCATCGCCTGAAGGACCGTTTCCGGTGAGAACCGGTCGTCCCCCGTCCTGATCAGACCGAGTGACTCGGTGATGAGGCGCTAGCATAGTGCGACATGAGCACTCTCTACCTTCGTGGTGTTCCCGATGACGTGGGACGAGGTCTTCAAGCCCTTGCCGCCCGCGAAGGAATGTCGCTCTCGGCCTTTGCCGTGCGGGAGTTGGGGGAGGTGGCCCGGCGAGCGAACAACCCGACGCTGCTCGGGGATCTTCCCGATCTCAACATCTCGTCCGACGACGTCGTTGCCGACCTGGGGGCAGGACGCGACCGACAGTGATCGTGATCGACGCGTCTGCGGCCGTCTTGGGTCTGCTCAATGACGGTGACGCTCGCCAGGCGCTCGCTCGCGAGACGGTCATCGTTCCCCACCTGGCCGATTCTGAGATCGCCCATGCGCTCCGTGCCCAAGTCCGGCGGGGGGCAGCGCGCGAGTCCGACGCTCGAACTGCCCTCGAGCGGTGGGCGCGGTTGGGCCTACGCCGGTTCGGTGTCGTCGGCCTCCTGGCGCGCGTTTGGGCCCTGCGCGACAACTTGACTGCGTACGACGCGTCCTGCGTCGCCTTGGCCGAGGCGTTCAACTGCAGGCTCTTCACCGCTGACCGCCGTTTGGCGGCTGCGCCTGGCCCGACGTGCCCGATCGTCGTCCTCCGCCGTTGAGGAGGACCGCCCATGATGCGCTTGATGCCGCTTCCCCCGCCTGCGGTGGCGCCGGCCCATCGGGAGGCGGCCACTTTCTGAGTGACTCTCCTACCTGATTTGTAGAGGAAAGCCACTCAGAACTGCGGCGCCTGACCGCCTGGGAAGCTGTGGGCGCCCCGGCTACGGTGGCGGCAGCGTCGGCCCCCCTCGCCCAGCTTCTGAAGGAACGGTTCGCCACCCGAAATGACCATCTCGGATCGCCACAGCGAGGCCCCAGATACCGAAGTCCTGCTCCGGCGCGTGCTCGACGTGGTGAACTCGGCGCCCAAGATGCCCCTGTCGTCGACGGTGCGTCTCGAGAAGGACGAGGTGGTGGAGATGCTCGAGGAGGCCATCGGCCGCCTCCCCGAGGAGATGCGCCAGGCTCGGTGGCTGCTGAAGGAGCGGGCCGAGTACCTCGCCCGGGTCCAGCGGGAGGGCGACGAGATCCTCAGCGCGGCGAGGGAGCGGGCCGAGCGGATCGTCCAGCGCACCGAGTTGGTCCGTGAGGCCCAGCGGGTGGCGAACCGCACCGTCGAGGACGCCAACGACGAGTCGCGCCGGCTCCGTAACGAGGCCGAGGACTACGTCGACCAGAAGCTGGCCAGCTTCGAGATCGTCCTCGAGCGGGTCATGAAGACGGTGGTGGCCGGGCGCCAGAAGCTGCGGGTCGCTCCTCTCCCCGAGGCCTCGGAGGGTGACCAGATCGCCGCCAACGCCGACTCCGACACCGGCGAGGTGTTCTTCGACCAGGACCAGTGGTGACCTGCCGTGAAGCCCTTCATCGTCAATGTCTCCGATCTGCTCAACAAGCCGGGCGCCCGGCGCGAAGAGCGGGTGGAGGGACGTCTCGACGGCCCGATCACCGTTGTCGACTCGAGCATCCGGTCTGACACCCCCGTCGGCGTGAACGCCCTGCTCGAGTGGGTCTCCGACGGATTGCTGGTCACCGGCGTCGTCACCGGCGGCTGGCAGGGCCCGTGCCGGAGGTGCCTCGGACCGGTGCGGGGCGAACTTGGCGCCCAGGTCCAGGAGCTGTTCGAGGCCCGTCCCCGTGACGGGGAGAGCTATCCGCTTCAACACGACCGGATCGACCTCGAGCCCCTGGCCCGGGAGGCGCTGACCCTCGAGCTGCCCCTGGCGCCGTTGTGCTCCGAGGACTGCGGGGGCCTGTGCGCCACCTGCGGCGCCGACTTGAACCTGGGCGACTGCGGCTGCCCGGTGATCACTGCCGACCTGCGGTGGGCCCCCCTCGACGCCCTGCGGGTCGAGCCGGAGTAGGCCAGCGCCGAGGGGACGGTGGAGGAAGGGTAGTAGTCTCTCCTGCGTATGGCTGTCCCGAAGAAGAAGACCTCGAAGGCCAAGAGCCGGAGCCGGCGCGCCTCTGCGTGGCGGCTGGGCCCGCCTGCTCTGAGCACCTGCCCGCAGTGCCGGCAGGCCAAGACACCCCACGTCGTGTGCGCGAACTGCGGATGGTATGGCGGGCGCCAGGCCATCGAGGTTGACTAGCGGGTCACGCCTGACAAGCCCGCTCCCCATCGCCGTCGACGCCATGGGGGGCGACAAGGGCCCGGCAGAGATCGTCGCCGGGGCCCGTGAAGCGGCCGCCTCCCTCGGTGTTCCCGTCGTGCTGGTGGGCCGGCCCGACGCCATCGGGGATCCCGGCGACCTGGAGGTGTGGCCGGCCACCGAGGTGATCGACATGGGCGACGACCCCGTCCAGGGTGTCCGTCGCCGCAAGGACGCCTCCATGGTCCGTGCCGCCGAGGCCGTGCGAGACGGCCGGGCGTCGGCCATGGTCAGCGCCGGGAACACCGGGGCGGTCATGGCCAGCGCACTGCTGCGTATGGGCCGCATCAAGGGCGTGGCCCGCCCGGCCATCGCCACCATGATCCCCGTGCCCGGCTCGACGCCCACCGTCCTGCTCGACAGTGGCGCCAACGCCGAGTGCACCGCGGCCTGGCTCCTGCAGTTCGCCCAGATGGGCGCCGCGTACGCCGTCCGGCGCCTGGGCAGGCCCGAACCGCTCGTCGCCCTGCTGTCCATCGGGGAAGAGCCGTCGAAGGGGAACGACCTGGTCAGGGAGGCCCACGCCCTGCTCGCCCAGCCCGGCGCCCTGCACACCGGCCGCTTCATCGGCAACGTCGAGGGGCGCGACATGCTCACCGACGCCGCCGACGTGGTCGTCACCGACGGCTTCACCGGCAACGTGGTGCTGAAGACCCTGGAGGGATCGGTGCGGGTGGTCGTCGACGCCTTGCTCGGCGTGATGACGGCCACCGACGAAACCCGGGCTGCGGCCAAGGTACTGCTCCCGGCTCTGCTGCCGCTGCAGGCCGAGCTCGATCCCGACACCTACGGCGGGGCCACCCTGCTGGGCGTAGACGGGGTGTGCATCATCAGCCACGGGTCGTCGTCGGCCCGGGCCATCGTGAACGCGGTCGGCCTGGCCGCCGAGATGGTGGCCGGCGACCTGGTCGGCAGCATCGGCCGGGCCGTCACGCCGGGCTGACATTTTCACAAGCGCACAAAGTCTGGCGGCCCTATAGTGCCGGGTCTGAGACTCCCGTAGAGACCCATATAGAGGAGCGTTTGACGGTCGTGCCTGCCGAAACCCATATCGAGCCGGGCCCGCTTGACCGCCCAGAGGTGCTCCAGTTGGTTCGTGACCGTCTGGCCGACATTCTCGAGATCGAGCCGTCCACCATCGCCGAGGGGGCGTCGTTCACCAACGATCTGGAGGCCGACTCGTTGGCCATGATCCAACTGGTGGAGGATCTGGAGAAGGAACTGGGCGAGCGGATCGGTGGCTTTCGCATCGAGGACGAGGATCTCGAGGACCTGAAGACCGTTCGCGACGCCGTCGACTACGTGCTGGCGCGCGTCGACGGGCCCGCCTCCAACTGAGCGACCGGCTCCAGCTGAGCGACCGGACCACGCCAGAAGGCCTCCATGAACGCTTGGGTCGGGGCTTCGTCGACCGCGAGCTGCTGGCCCGCGCCCTGGCTCACCGGTCGTGGTGCGCGGAGCGGCCCGGGGACCCGTCGAACGAGCGTCTCGAGTTCCTGGGCGACGCCGTCCTCGGCCTGGTCGTCACCGACTTCCTCTTCCGGAAATATCCCGACCTACCCGAGGGCCAGTTGGCCCAGGTGCGGGCGTCGGTGGTGAACGCCGAAGTGCTGGCCGAGATCGCCGAGGAGATGGAGATCGGCCCCGCCCTGCGCCTGGGCAAGGGCGAGGACGCGTCGGGCGGCCGTGAGAAGCCCTCGATCCTCTCCGATGCCATGGAAGCCGTCATCGGCGCCGTGTACATCGACGGGGGCTGGGACGCCTCAGCTGAGCTCGTCATGCGCCTGTTGGCCACCCGTATCGTCGACGGCGCCGCCGGCCCTGGCGGCCACGACTTCAAGACCCGCCTACAGGAGCTCTCCGCCCGCATGCACGACGAGCTGCCCCGCTACCGCCATGTCTCCGAGGGCCCCGACCACGCCAAGCGCTTCTCGGCCACCGTCTCCGTCCACGGCGTCCCCGTCGGGCGGGGCGAGGGCCGGTCGAAGAAGCAGGCCGAACAGGCTGCGGCCCGTATGGCGTGGCGACGCCTGTCCGAGGAGGGCATCCCCGTGCCGCTGCCCGAGGCCGGGCCTGACGCCGAGATCGACGTCGGCCCAGGCGTCGAGCCGCCCATACCCGCCGTACCGCCCCAGAACCCTGACGCCGAAGAGGACGATGCCTGAGCTGCCCGAGGTCGAGACCATCCGCCGTGACCTGGACAAGGAGGTCGTCGGCAAGCGCATCAAGACGGTCGATGTGACGGGTATGCGCTCCATCAGGCGCCATCCCAACAAGAAGCATTTCATCGCCCAGCTCGAGGGCCACAAGCTCGCCGGCGTCGACCGGAAGGGCAAGTACCTGCTGATCCGCATCGAGGGGGGCGACATCCTGATCGTGCACCTGGGCATGAGCGGCCAGCTCCTGCGGGCCCGCAGCGAAGCTCGGGATCCGCTCGTCGAGCACACCCACGTCGTCATCACCTTCACCCAGGGCGGCCAGCTGCGTTTCGTCGACCCCCGCACCTTCGGCGAGATGTTCGTGACCACACCCGATGATCTGGCCGCCGACGTGCCCGAACTCGCCCACCTCGGCTTCGACCCGGTCGAGGACATGATGTCGTGGAACCGCTTCGGCGAGCTGCTGACCGTCCGCAAAGCCAAGCTGAAGAGCCTGCTCATGGACCAGAAGTTCACCGCCGGAATCGGCAACATCTACAGCGACGAGATCCTCTTCGGCGCCGGCCTCCGCTACGACCGGTCGTCGGACACGCTGTCATCGCAGGAGGTGCGGCGGCTGTACCGGGCCATGGTGGAAACCCTGCAGGACGCCATCAAGCACCGGGGCTCGTCGCTGGCCGATGAGCAGTACCGTGACCTCTTCGGCGTCAAGGGCCAGTACCAGACCCTGCACAAGGTCTACGACCGCGAGGGCCAGACGTGCCGCCGGTGCCGCAGCACCATCGCCAAGGTCAAGTTCAACGGCCGCTCGGCCTTCCTCTGCCCCCAGTGCCAGGTCTGAGGGCCCTGACCGGCCACAGCCCGGCCACAGCCCGGCCACAGATCGAACTGGGCTCGTTCAGTGTCGGTCTACGACGTTGCGTTGGCCCGGTTCGGCACTGTCTCACCCGTTCGCCATGCTCGACAGCATGGATCGAAAGGTAGCGAGGCTAGCTGAGAAGCAGCACGGCGTAGTCACTTACGAGCAGGCCCGGGCCGCGGAGATGACGCCGGGGGCGATCAGGCACGCCTTGGCCGTCCAGCGGTGGGAGGCGGTGGCCGAGGGCGTGTACCGCGTCTGTGGGTCGCCGCCCACATGGGAGCAGCGGCTCCTTGCCCTCACCTTGGCCGCCGGGCCGGCGGCGGCCGCCTCCCATCGCTCGGCGGCCGCATTGTTGGGCATCCCGGGGTTCGAGCGGAGAGGCGCCGTCGAGGTGACCACGCCTCGGGCCCGCCAGCACCGTGCGCCGGCGTCGATCGTGCACCGATGGCGGGCCTTCCCGGACCACCACCTCACCGTGATCGACGGCATCGTCACCACCCGGGTGGCCCGAACCCTGGTCGACGTGGCCGGCGTACTGCACCCGGAGCGCACGGCGCGGGCCGTCGACAACTGCCTGGCCGCGGGGACGGTCACCGTCGACTCTCTTCGCACCGCCTTCGACGACCTGGCCAGGCGCGGACGCAAGGGCGTGGCCGTCATGCGGGCGATCCTGGTTGACCGGGACGGGGACTACGTCGCTCCGGCCAGCGAGCTGGAAGCCCGCTTCCTGAGCCTCCTGCGGGCGGCAGGACTGCCGGCGCCTGTTCGCCAGCTCGATGCCGGCGACGACCACGGCTGGATCGGCCGGGTCGACTTCGCCTACCCGGCGATCCGACTGCTGATCGAGCTCGACGGGCGTCGGCACCACAGCGCATTGGTCGACCGCAAAGCCGACGAGCGACGCGACGCCCGCTTCCTCGGCGGTGGCTGGCGCCACGTCGAACGGTTCACCTGGAGCGACATCGTCGACCGTCCGGAAGCGGTCCTGACCAGGCTTGCGCAGCTGCTGAGCCTCAACGGCAGCGTCGGCCTGGGCGAACTGGGCTCGCTCAGGGTCGCTGTACGACATTGAGCGAGCCCAGTTCGATGTCAGGACCAACTCGTCGGTGAGTTGAACGAGGGTCTGCCGCATGACGGCAAGGCAAGGCTAGACCATTGCGACTGTCATATGGTCCCGTCGATCAGCGCGGTCGGG
>JBBSIS010000159.1:0-7424 GCA_038231955.1 Acidimicrobiales bacterium | reverse complement strand
GCGGCTATCTGTGGTTCCAGAACCGCAACCACGGCCCCCGCCCCGAGGACCGGGGTGACGCCAGCCCCGCCGACGCCACCGGCGACGTCGGGTACTACCCCTCGTCGAGTGCGTGGCCCTTCGTGCTGGCTGCCGGCGTAGTCGTGGTGGCCAACGGCCTGGTCTTCGGGCCGCCCATCGCCGCCCTGGGCGTGCTGGTGATGGTGGCCGGGATCGTGGGCTACGCCCGTGAGGCCGATACCAAGGCCTGACCTGGCCGGACGATCAGTCGGGGCCCGGCGGAGGTGGGCCGTAGAGTGAGCGGGCCGCAGGACGGGGGGAGGGCTGGGCCGACCCGGTGGCGCCGATTTCCACCTCGGGTTCGATCGTCTCGTAGCCGCCGGCGGGCGTGCGTCGGACACGCGAGCCCACCGGGCCCGTGAAGGGGTGGCTCTTGTCCTTGCCGAGCTCCCGGCATGCCTGGCGAGTAACGACGAACACGGCCAGGGGAACGGCGAAGAGCAGCAACCGGAACAGGTTCGTGATCGACTCCGGGGCCACCTTGAAGACCGACGACAGGACGTCGTTGCCACCGGCCAGGAAGAGGATGGCGTAGAACGACAGGGTGGCCAGCCCGAGGGCGGTGCGCACCGGTGCGTCGCGAGGCCGGTCCAGGAGGTTGTGGCGGGCCTTGTCCCCCCCTCTCCGGCCCATGGTGAGGCGTCGCTCGAGAAAGGGCCAGGCGTAGAGGATGCCGAAGGTGAGGCCGGGCAGGACCGCTCCCGGGAAGAACGGGTTGGCGATGGTATGGCCGAAGGCGCGGATCTCCCAGGCGGGCATGACCCGCAGGGCGCCGTCGAGCCAGCCCACGTACCAGTCGGGCTGCGACCCTGCTGTCGCCGCCGACGCCTGGGCCGGGTCGTACGGGCCGTAGAGCCACACCGGGTTGATCTGGGCCAGGCCGCCCAGGGCGGCCAGCACCGCAGTGACGATGAAGAACAGCCCCACCGACTTGGCCGCGTACGAGGGCCACAGGTGCGAGCCCTCGATGTTGTCCTCGGTGCGGCCCGGCCCCTTGAACTGGGTGTGCTTCTGTCGCCACAGGACGGCCAGGTGGACGGTGAGCAGGCCGACGATCATCGCCGGCAGCAGGAGGACGTGGAGGACGAAGAACCGGGTGATGAACTCCGTGTTGGGGAACTCCCCCCCGAAGAACAGGAAGGCCAGCCACTCCCCGGCCACCGGGATCGACAGGGCGATCGAGTAGCCCACCCGCACCCCCGTGCCCGACAGCAGGTCGTCGAGCAGGGAGTATCCGAAGAAGCCGTTCATGATGGCCAGGACCAGCAGGGTCACCCCGATGATCCAGTTGAGCTCCCGGGGTCGGCGGAACGCCCCGGTGAAAAAGACCCGGCACAGGTGCACGACCAGGGAGGCGACGAACACCAGGGCGGCCCAGTGGTGCATCTGGCGCATGACCAGGCCGGCGCGCACCTCGAAGCTGATATTCAGCGTCGACGCGTAGGCGGCCGACATGGTGGTGCCCTCGAGGGCCTTGTACGTGCCGTGGTACACGACATGGTCCGAGGCGGGCACGAAAAAGAACGTCAGGTACACGCCGGTCACGATGAGGACCACCAGGCAGTACATGGCGATCTCGCCGACCATGAACGACCAGTGGTCGGGGAAGATTTTGTCGAGGGCGGTGCGGGCGAAATGAGAGCCGCCCAGGCGGTCGTCGACCCAGCGGAACACCCGCCGGGTGACCGGGGCGCCTCGGGTCATCGGACGCTCCTCACCCGCGATTCCAGAAGCCGGGCCCGACGGGCTCCTCGAAGTCGCCCTGGGCCACGAGGTAGCCCTGGGCGTCGACGGCGAGGGGCCGCTGGGGCAACGGCCGGGTGGCGGGGCCGAACTGGGGACGGGCGCCGTCGAGCACGTCGAAGGTGGACTGGTGGCACGGGCAGAGCAACTCGTGGGTGTCGGCCTGGTAGAGGCCGACGGGGCAGCCGACATGGGTGCAGATCTTGGAATAGGCGATGTAGCCCTCGGGCGACCACGTCTCCCGGCCGGGACGGGGCTTGATCCGGTCGGGCTCGACCCGTACGACCACAACCTGGGAGTCGCCGGCCTCGGCGGCGCCCTGGGGGAAGGCGGTGAGGGTGCCGCCGGGCTGCAGGGTCTCGACCTTGACCGGGCGCCCGCTCTGATCGACGAGGCGGGCCCCGGGCCGCCAGGCGGTGCGCAGCAGGGACCGGCCAGGCGCCGGGCCGAGCGAGCGCACGGGAAAGACGGCGGCCAGGGCCAGCGCCCCTCCTGCGGCCCAGAACAGCTTGAGCACCGAGCGACGCCCCGGCTCGTCGGCCACGTCGTCGAGACGGGCCTCCACCGCCTCGCTCTCCGCCGGGTCGGTCAGCCGCCCCCTGTCGCCGACCACGGTGCCCTCGGTGGTCAGCCCCCGGGCCCAGAGGATAAGGGCCACGCCGATGCCCCCGAGGGAGATCCCGAGCAGGGCGCCTTCGGCCTGGGGTTGGCCACCGGCCACGTACACCCCGGCCAGGGCCAGGGCGGCCACCGTGGCGCCGAGCAGCAACCCGGCGATCCGACGCTCGGCCGGCATGGCCCGCGAGCCCATCAGTCCTTCGTCCCGATCCAGCGCACGGCCACCAGCATGGCCCCCAGACCGGCGACCCACGCCACGAAGCCCTCGGGGATGGGACCGAGATGGCCGAGGCCGAAGCCGCCACGGTCGTCGGGCTCGCGCAGGTACCCGACGTAGCGCACCACCGACGCCACCTGCTCGTCGTCGAGGGTGTCGGGCCCGAAGACCGGCATGGCCCCGGGGCCGATGCGCACCGCCTCGGCCACCTGGGTGGGCGTGGCCCGGTTCAGGGCCGGGGCGTAGACCGCATGGCCCAGCGCCCCGCCGGCCGCGGCCGAACTGTGGCACGGCGCACAGTTGTTGGCGTACAGGCGGTTGCCCTCGGCCAGGTCGCCCGACGCGGCGCGAACGGCGGGCACGGCGGGGCCCTGCCCGAGCGAGCTCACGTAGGCCACGAGCAGACGGATCTCTGCCTTGGAGTACGCCACCCGTTTGCGCTCGGCCTGGGTGCGGGGCCGGTCGAGGGGCATGCGCCCGGTGGAGAGGTAGAAGTCGGCCGAGCCCGCGCCCACGCCGGCGAGCGACGGGCCCCTGTCGACCACACCCTCCCCCGTCGCCCCGTGGCAGGTGGTGCAGGCCACGAGGAACAGCTGACGGCCGCCTTCGACCTCGGCGGGGGTGGGCGCCGGTGACGGGGCGCCGACCTGGGCGCGGGCCGGGACGGGCAGGGCGCCGGACTTGGCGCCGGACTGGGCGCCGGCCGAAAGCACACCCACGGCGAGCGACCCGGCCAGCAGGACCACGACGACCGCCGCGGCCCGGACACCGCGAGCGGCGCCGCCGTCGGCCTGGTGGCGCGCCCGGGGCTCGTTCATCGGATCAGGAAGAGGGTGGCCCACAGGCCGACCCACACCACGTCGACGAAGTGCCAGTAGTAGCTCACCATTTCCACCGCCGGGGTGTCCCCCGGCCCGAAGCGGTCGCTGCCGGCCCGGACCAGCAGCAGAACCATGGCCAGCATGCCGGCGATCACGTGCATGCCGTGGAACCCGGTCATCACGTAGAAGGCGGAGCCGTAGGGATGGGAGCTGACCGAGAACCCCAGCGTCGACCACTCATGGGCCTGGTTGGCCACGAAGGCGCCGGCGAGAACCAGGGTGACGGCCAACCAGGCCCGGAAGGCGGGCATACGGGCCGCGACCACGGCCCGGACGGCCAACTGCATCGACACGCTGGAGAGCACGAGGAGGAGGGTGAAGAACCCGCTGAGGGCGACGTTCAGCTCGACGTCGGCCGGCGGCCAGTGGCCCTGGGTGGTGGCCCGAAGGGTGAAGTAGGCGGCGAAGAGCCCGCTGAAGAACATGAGCTCCGACGCCAGCCACACGACCGTTCCCACGGTGAGGACTGGCGTGCGTCCCTGCCCAGGAGCTACGGCGACGGTATCCACCGCCGCCTGTCTACTCCGACGCGCCCGCTACTGCACAGTCCGGGCTACTTGGAGATGGTGATGCGCCCGGACTCGCCCTCGGTCTGGTGGAACTTGCAGTAAAAGCTGAAGAAACCGTCGCGCGGCGCCTCTTTGACGGCCGGGATCTTCACGCTGACCCGCTGGCCGGGCGGGATGTCCATGTCGATGGCGAAGGCTGGGACGGTGACGTTGTGGACGACCTTGTCCTTGTTGAGGAACGTGAAGGTGTCCTCACGGTTGAGGTCGATCTCCACCTTGCCGGGGTCGAACCGGAAGGTGCGGTCGACGGTGACGTCGGCCTTCTTGGCCTCGTCACTCCCGCCGCCGCCACAGCCGGTGAGCCCGATGAGCATGACCAGGCCCAGTAGCCCGGCCAGGGCCCTCGTCCGCTTTCCCACGTCAGTCGCCACCGCATCTCCTCTCAGATCGATAAAAGGAACGCGTCACTGTATGCGGAATGTCTCCAGTCCCGCCGGTGTGCCCTCGACCACGCCACCACCTGCTCGAGTCCGGGCCCGTGCTCACAGGTGTCATGGAGCTGCCCGCTCGACGTCGGCGCCGTCCCAGGTGGGGTCGAGCTGGGTGATGAACGTGCGGCAGCGCTCTGCCTCGTCGTCCTCCCCGATAGCCCCGGCGACCCGGGTCAGACCGGCGAGAGAGCGCAGGAAGCCCCGGTTCGGGGCGTGGGCCCAGCGGACGTAACCCTGGCCCCGCCACCCCGACTGGCGGAGCTGGTCGAGGCCCCGGTGGTAGCCCACCCGGTAGCAGGCGTACGCGTCGGCATCGTGACCGGCCAGTGAACCGAGGCGGGCCCAGGCATCGAGGTACCGGGGCCAGCGGGTCGCCACTGTGGCCACCGCCTCCCGGCGGACCTCCTCGGGCGCGGCCAGGGCCGCGGCCAGGGCCTCCCTTGCATCGGCGGGCTCGGGATCGAGCCTCGTCTCGGGCAGGCCGCTCGACAGGTTGACCGCGCTCTCAGGCACCATTTCTCCTTGATGGGTTGGGGACCGCCGGGGCGGCGAGCGGCCAGGTATAGGCGGACAGGGCGTCCCACTGCTCCGCCTCCATGGATTGCCAGACCCACAGCGATGCCCCCAGGGCACCACCGCGACGGGCGACGTCGAGGAAGCGGACGGTCTCCGTGGCGCTGGGCGGGCCCAGGCGGCCGCCCTCGGGGCCGGCGTCGTAGCCCTGGCCGATGACGTGAACGGGCTTGAGGGTGGCCAGTCGCTCGATCGACTGCTGGGTGGCCACCCCCGGCTCGGTACAACCCCAATAGACCATCGGGGCGAAGGCGTCCACGTAGGGGGCGATGGCCCGGTAGGGATAGGAGCCGTTCCAGCGGGCGTCGGTGGCCCGGTACACCGTGGCCACCATCAGCGTGCCCCCCGCCGCCGGGCGGAGCAGGCCGAGGTACAGCGTGATCCGGTGCTCGGTCAGCACGACGCCCTCGGACGCCAGCTCGATGTCGGGGCTGAACCCGTCCAACCGGGCGCCGCCCGGGCCCCGCCAGGACACGGCGTCGGCGCTCCAGGCGGCGTCGGCCACCGGGTCGTGCAGGTACGGGAAGCCCCATCCGATCACCGCCATCCCGGCGGCATGGGCCTTGGGCACCAGGGCCGACAGCACTTCGGCCGCGTAGAAGCCGTCTCGCGAGTCACCCACCCTCACCCACAGCTGGCGCAGGCCCCGAGCGACGGCCCGGGCGACAATGGCGTCGGCGTCGCCCGCTTCGGATTGCTTGTACTTCCAGATCCACATGCCCTTGCCGTCCAGGGCGCCGGTACCCACCGAGACGACGGGGGCGGGGTTGGCGGGGGGCAGTTCCGACTCGGGAACCAGGTGCGGCGGCCGCCACGGCGTCACGGAGGTACCACCCGGGCCGGGTCGAGGCGGCGGCGGTGGGCAGCCCGTGAGCGGGAGGACCACCGCCTCGGTGGGCGCGATTGTGCCGGGGGGCGCGGGCGATGGCCGGACGGGACCGGCCGCCGCCGACGGCCCCGTGACCGGGCCGGCCTGGGCTCGCAGCCCCTCGACGGAGCTGTCGGCGCCGGTCACCGCCATGCCGAGCAGCGCCATGGCGGCCAGCACGACAATGCCCAGCAAGGGGCCGCCCCTCCACCAGGCACGGGTCACCCGCGTGGCCGCGACACGGTCAGTAGGCACCGGGCGCTACGTCGCGGCCCGGTATCGGCCTGATGACTGCCCGCAGGCCGATTCGTCTCGCGCCAATGCGGTCAGCCCCCTCGTCCCCTCGTGCAATGATGTCCAGCCTAGTGCCGACGGGCTGGGTTCGGACGCGAGGAAGCTCGCCGACGTCACCGCCGGCGAGCTCCTCGTTCCGGGCCGCGGTTGGCTAGGACTCGGCCGGGCGCCGACGTGACACCAGCACCAGCAGACCACCGATGGCCAGAGCTGCGCCGGCCAGGCCGGTCAGCTCGCCGCTGCTGGATCCGGTCAGGGCCAGGCTCTTGCCCGCGGCTGCCGCGGTGGCGGTGGCCGGCTTGGCCGTGGCGCCCCCAGTGGTCCCCCCGCCGGTGGTCCCGCCGCCGGCCGTAGTCGGCGTGGTGGGCTTCACCGTGGTGGCCGTGGTGCCCCTCGGGCAGGGAGCACCTGAGGCGGTGGCGTCGTTGGTGGCGGTGGCACAGCCGGAGCTGACCGAGCCATCGATGGCCACGGCGCTGCCGGAAGAGGTGGACTCTCCCGACGCCCGGCCACTGCCGGAGCAGACCGAGTCCGCGGTGGCCACGCAGGTGCCCGAGGCCACCGACCCGCCGGAGGCACGCGCCCCGCCGCTGGTCTGACTGGTGGTCTGCGCACCGGCGGGTCCGGCCAGGAGGGCCACCATGCCCACCCCGGCGAGGGTGGTCAGCATCGACGCCCTCAGTCCCTTGTTCGTCTTCGTCATCGTCGTTCCTTCTTTCGGTGGATGGTCAGTCGGGCAGTCGAGATGACTGCGGTGGCTAGGAGCTCTGTCGATCAGTCCTGGCCGATCAGTGCCGGGGACTTGACGGGCTTGCGGCGACGGCCCAGGGCCAGGAAGACCCCGCCCATGGCCATGCTCAGCCCGGCCGCGGTGGCCAGGTCGGTGGCGTCGGTACCGGTCCGGGCCAGCTGGCCGGCGGTGGCCCCCCGTGCCGCAGTACCGGCAGGGGTGCCGGCGACGCTGGTGGCGGGCCGGGTGGCCGTCGGCGTGGGGGCCGGGGTCAGCCGTGCGCCGGTGGCGGGAGCACAGCCTCCGGATGCGGTGGAGTCGTCGATGGCGGTGGAACAGCCCGAGGCGACCGAGCCGTGGCGGGCTACGGCGGTGCCGGAGGCGACGGAGTTGTCATCGGCGATGGCCCGCCCGCTGGCCACGGAGTTGTCGGTGGCCCG
>JBBSIS010000158.1:0-7444 GCA_038231955.1 Acidimicrobiales bacterium | reverse complement strand
TTCGTCACCCAGCTGGCGCCCAAGCACGCCATCGTCATGCCGGAGGGCCGCCTGGTCCCCTTCGACGAGACGATGCTCGACCTCGTCCCCCAGCTCCACCCGCTGCCCGCCCGCAAAGGGGCGTAGAGCAGTCGCCTGATTACTAGATCCCACCGGCTCGCCGCGGCATGGACGCCGCCTGTCAGGCCTCGAGCAGGGCCAGCAGCTTGAGCACGGTCGCCCAGTTGCGGACCGTCGTACGGGCATCGCGGCTCAACGGGCCCTTGGCCCGAGCGAGCTGTGCCGCCAGCTCGCTGCGGCCGAGGCCGTCGGCAGTGCGCAAGTAGAGGGTGCGGCCGACCACCGTGGCGTCGTCGGCACTACCCTTGGCCCGGGCCCGCTCGAGGACGTCGGCCACGGCGGCGATGTCGTCCGGCCCCATCGCGTCAGCGCGGAACACGCCGTGGAGACACTTCGGGTTGGTCTCCTTCGGGTACGGGTTGGCCGCCACCACCTGCGACAGTTCGTCCCGGCTCAACACCAGCACCTTGGGCCTCACGCCGAGAGTTTCGGCGATGGCCCGCTCCAGTTCGGCGGCCAGCACTTCCATGTTGGGCCCGGTGGTGGTGAAGACCACGTTGCCGCTCTGAATGTAGGTCGCCACGTCGGCATGGCCGAGCGAGGTCATGACGCCACGCAGGTCGGCCATGGCCAGGCGGTTGTGGCCCCCGACGTTGATGCCCCGGAGGAGGGCCAGGTGCGTCGGCACAGGTCAGCCTCCCGTCGTGGCGTAGAAGGCCGCGGGCGTGACGCCGAACGTGTCGACGAAAGCCTGCTGCCAGTCCCGGGTGGACGCCATTGACACCCAGAACGTGCGGGTCACCGACTCGACGCCGCTGCTGGTGGCCAGGCGCTCGCACCCCAACCAGCCGAGGGTGTAGGCCGCGCCGCTGCCCCCGAGGAACCCTGCCTCGCCGCCGGACTCCAGGCTCGACAGAGACACGCCCTGGGTGCGGCCGGCCCGGTTCACGATGACGGCCCGCTGGCGATCGGGGTCGACGAAGCCCCGGGCCGCCCCGGCCTGGACGGCAAGATACTCGGCGCAGCCCTCGATCATCCATCGGGGCACGAAGGACCGCTGGGCCGGATCCTCACTCTGGATCGGCACCCCGGCCAGCCACACCTGCAGGGTGTGGGTGTACTCGTGGAACAGGACACGGCGGCGCTCATCTTCGGTGGCCTTGTCGTAGTTCGGCAGGTAGAGCCAGATGTGGCCACCGGGGCTGGCGAAGGCCAGCTGGCCACCGGCCAGCTCCCGGCGGGCCTCAGCGGCGGAAATGGCGTACTCCGCGGTGTAGGCGGCGACGAAATGGTCCTCATCGCTGTAGACGTGGACCGTGAGCGGCCCGCTGTCGCCCAGATCGGCGTGGGCCCACGCCAGGATCTCGACGGTGGGCCCCGTCACCGCCGGGCCGACGGAGGTGTCGAGGCGGAACCGGACCGGTCTGTCGCCCGGCTGGAGGCGGACGACATCGTCACCGAGGTTGTCCAACGACCGGTCGGCGCCACCGCCGCCACCACAACCGGCCATGGCGACAGCCATCACCACCGCCACCGCCCCGACACGTCGGCACCGCCTGATCCGGCCCACGCCGGAGGCTACCCGGCGGCCGGCGCGCGAGCATGAGGGACGTGGACACCGCCCAGCCCGACGAGGAGGTCAACCGCCTTCGCGCCGAGGTGGCCGAGTGGCGACGCCGGGCGGAGGTGGCCGAGACCGCATCCGCCGAGCGACTGGCCCGCGCCGAGGCGGCGGAGAGAGCCCTGGAGGCGACGAACGCCACCGTGCGGCGCATCACCGCCGGCGTCGTCGAAAGGGAGGTGGGCGACAAGGAGGTGGGCCAGGAGGCGGAGCCTCCAGGAGACGACCAGACGCTCGCGCCCAGCCGCACCCTGCGTGCGCGCTGGCGTCGCTACGTCGAATCAATCAACTGACACATGGCGGCTTTGCGAGGGCCGCTCGGGCCCACGCCGGCGGCGTCGCGGCGCGCCGAGCTGATGACGATGAAGCGCCGGGCGACCGCCCTGCTGGGGGCGGTGACGGCGGTCTTCGTGATGGTCTCGGTGTGGGGTGGCGATGCCGCCTGGGTCGACTACCTGCAGGCCACGGCGGCGGCGTCGATGGTGGGCGGCCTGGCCGACTGGTTCGCGGTCACCGCTCTGTTCCGCCGGCCCCTGGGTCTGCCCATACCCCACACGGCGATCGTGGTGGAGCGCAAGGACCAGTTCGCAGCGACGCTCGGCGAGTTCATCCGGGAGAGCTTCCTGACACGCGACGTGCTGGTCGAGCGGGTCCGGGCGGCCGACGTCGTGGCCCGGGTGGGCGGTTGGCTGTCGACGGAGGACAACGCCGACCGCGTCGCCGGCGAGCTGGCCGACGCCGCGGTGGCGGCGGCCGACCTGCTCCGTGACGACGACGTCCACCGGGCCATCGAGGGCCTGGTCCGCGAACGGGTCGACGCCATACCCCTCGCCCCCTTGGCCGGCCGGGCGTTGCGGTTCCTCACCGAGGACGGCCGCCACGACGAGGTACTCGACGGCGCCCTGGCCGGGCTCGACCGCTACCTGGGGGCCCACGGCCAGGAGCTGAAGGAGCGGCTCGGCCAGCGGGCGCCATGGTGGCTGCCCGGCGCGGTCGAGGACCGGATCTTCGACCGGCTGATCGACGGCGCCCGGGGGGTGCTCAAGGACATGGCCGCCGACCGGGGCCACGAGCTGCGCCGACAATTCGACGCCCGCCTCCGCCTCCTGGCCGCCGAACTGGAGACCTCGGTCGACCTGCGGGAGCGAGGCGAGCGGATCAAGCAGGAGATGCTGTCCCAGCCCCAGGTGCGGGAGTGGGTGGCGGCGCTGTGGTCCGATGCCAAGGTCACCCTCCGGGCCCAGGCCTGCGATGCGGGATCCCCGCTCCGGAGCCGGATGGTGGAGACGATCGTGGCCGGCGGCCGCCGGCTGCAGGAGGACCCCGAGCTGGCAGCGACGGTCGAGACCGCCGTCGAGCGGGCCGTCGGCTACCTGGCCGAGCACTTCGACGGTGACATCGCCGCATTCGTCAGCAGCACCATCTCGGGCTGGGACGCCGAGGAGACGGCGTCTCGCCTCGAGCTGCTCCTCGGCCCCGATCTCCAGTACGTGCGCATCAATGGCACCGTGGTGGGCGCCCTCGCCGGCCTGGCCCTACACGCCATGGGACAGGCCCTCTCGTGACCTACTGGGCTGACCCCACCGGGCTGACCTACTGGGCGATGGCCCTCTGAGGCGCCCACCAGCCATACTCCTGTCCGTGACATCCAAGTTCCGAATCGTTGCCCTGGTGGAAGCCGTCAGCTATCTGGTCCTGCTCTCCGCCGTCTTCGTCAAGCGGGTGCTGCACGGTGGCGACGCCGTCAGGGTGCTGGGCCCCATCCACGGGATCGCCTTCCTCGTCTATTTCGTCCTCGTGTTCATGGTGCGCGAGGAGCAGGGGTGGACCGGCGGGCAGACCCTCGTCGTCCTGATCGCCTCCGCCCTTCCGTTCGGCGGGTTCGTGGTCAACCAGCGCATGGTCCACGACCCCGACACCGCCGTGGCCCGGTAGCGCCAGCCGTGGATGACAGCCTGGAAGAGGCCCGTCGCAAGCTCGACGACGAGTACGGGCAGGTGCGCAGGCACCTCGACCGGATTCACAAGGCCATCGACCGCGTGGACGCGTCCGGCCCCGAGGACGACGTGTACGAGCTGCTCAACGATCTCGAGGACGTGGTGAAGGAAGTGCGCACCGGCGGCGTGGTCGGCACCGGCGCCCGTGGCCACCGGCGGGCCCTCGAGCATTACCGGGAACGCAAGGGGAAGTAGGACTCCCGCGGCCCGAGCGGCCCCGCAGAGCGGGAAGTCGCGGCCCGAGCGGCCCCGCAGAGCGGGAAGTCGTGCCCGACTCGACGACGGAGGAGCCGAGTGGGGGTCCTACGCCAGGCGAAGAGCGCGGACGGCCTTGGGAGTCCCGACCCCTCCGTCGTCCCGTCGGGGCAGTCTCCGTGTCGGCAGCTGCGTCCGACATCTTGAGCCCTACCGTCTAGCGTTGGGACGTGTTCCTCGGCCAGGATCTGCTGCCCTTCCTCGTGCTGGCACTGGGCGCCGCCCTGGTTTTCGGCAACGGCATGGCTCTGGTCCGACCGCCCAGGCAGGCGAAGGAGGGCGAACTGACCCGGGCCCCGGCGGGACGGAGCGCAGTGATGATCGCCATTGGCTTCGTGGCTGCGGTGTGGGCACTGGCCAGCCTGGTCACGGGCTAGCGGACGATCCTTCGCCCCGACCGGGAGACCGCCTTCGCCGTCGGCGGGGTGGTCGGTCCTACCGCCTTCGTCACCGCCTGGGCCATCCTCGGCGCCACCACGCCTGGCTACGACCCGACCCGTGACGCCATCAGCCGTCTCGCCGCGAGCGGAAGTAGCTCCCGGCCGGCGATGACGGCCGCCCTGGTCGTCCTCGGGACAGGAATGGCGCTGTACTCGGCGACGCTGCGTACCCGCCTCGGTGGACCGGCCTGGATCGCGGCGGCCGCCAACGCGGTGACGACCTGGAGCGTTGCCGCCTTTCCCCTGGGCTCGACCTACGACACTGGCCACGGCATCGCCGCCGGGCTCAGCTACGCCACCCTCGCCGCCATTCCCCTGTTGGCCGCGCCCCGTTTCGCCGGCCGTGGCCAGCCGGAATGGGCGAGGGCGGCGGCGGCAGCCGGGATCCTGTCGATGCTGTGCCTGGGAGCCAGCCTGGCCGGGGGCCGGGACGGGTTGTTCCAGCGCCTGGGCCTGACTGCGACGCAGATCTTTGTGGTGGCCAGCGCCATCAGCTTGGCCAAAGGCCCCACGTCGTCGTCCACGACTCCTCAGGCTCGAGGAGTCGCAGGCCGTCGCCGCTGACGAAGGCATTGGGGGCGCAGGTCATCGGTTCCACTGCCAGACCCCGCCGGCGGCGATCAGGGCCGGGCTTCCCGCTCGGAGGGCCGCTCGGGCTCGAATCCCCACTCCGGGGGCCGCTCGGGCCCAGGGTGTCGCCGGTAAAGAGCATCAGCCACCGGTATGACTCATCCATCCACAGCGTGACCCGGCGCCCGTCGTCGGGGTTGGCCAGGCTGACCTGACCGCTCGAGAGATCGGTGTAGGCCACGTCGAGGACGACGTCGCCGAGACGGCGCTGGTCCCGGAAGTCGAAAGGAGTCCCGTCGACCGCCGCAGCGGCCATCGGGATGCCCTGGTCGTCGACCTTCAGCCACGTCGCTCCCGGCGACTGCAGGAGGGCGTCGTCCACCAGGTCGGTCCCAACGGTCAGGTAGGGATGGGCGCCGCCTCCGAACGGGCACGGCCCGACGCCCAGATTGGTGGCCGTGCTGGCGACGGTGAGTCCGCTCCGGGGGCCGCTCGGGCCCTGATCCCCGCTCCGGGGGCCGCTCGGGCCCAGGCGGTACTCGATCGAGAGGCCGAGGACGAAGGGGTAGCCGGGCATGGGATGGAGTACCAGCTCCATGACCACCCGGTCGGGCTCGTGGACCGCCGCCTCCCAGTTGCGCCAACGGACCAGGCCGTGGATGGCATTGTGCCGATCCACCTCGGTGAGGGCGAGCTGCTGCTGGGCGCCGGCGAAGGCGTACCGGCCGTCCCGTAGGCGGTTGGGCCACGGCATGAGCACCTGGCCGCGGCCGCCCGAGCAACGCTCGTCCTCCCCGTACCCGTCGAGCACCTGGGTCCCCGCCACGGTGTAGGTCCGCAGGCCGCCGCCCACCTCGACCACCGTGGCCCGGTGGTCGCCCCAGGCGATCGTGTGCTGGGCACCCGACGGCGACGTCAGCTCGGGCCCTGGTCCCCGCTCAGGGGGCCGCTCGGGCCCTGGTCCCCGCTCAGGGGGCCGCTCGGGCCCGGTTCGAAGCGGCCGCCCAGGTGCTTGGCCAGGAAGCGCTCGGCGGCGGCGAAGAAGGCCAGTCGGTTCTCGGGCTTGGCGAAGCCGTGGCCCTCGTCGGGGAAGAGCAGGTACTCGTGGTCGATGCCCCTCTCGGTCAGGGCGGCCACGATCTGCTCCGACTCGGCCTGCTTAACCCGGGGGTCGTTGGCGCCCTGGGCGATGAGCAGGGGGATGCGTATGTCGCCCGCCCGGGACAGCGGCGACCGCGACCACATGAAGTCCTCCTCGGTGTCGGGGTTGCCGACCCGGGTGTGGAACTGGGCGATCATCGGGGCCCAGTAGGGAGGGATCGACTCGATCAGGGTCTTGAGGTTCGACGGGCCGACGATGTCGACCGCGCAGGCGAAGACGTCGGGCGTGAAGGCGGCGCCGACCAGCGCGGCATAGCCACCGTAGGATCCGCCGTAGATGGCCACCTTGGCCGCATCCGCGTGGCCCTGGGCCGCCACCCATTCGACGGCGTCGAGCAGGTCGTCATGCATCTTGGCCCCCCACTCCCGGTCACCGGCGTTGACGAAATCCTTTCCGTACCCCGTCGAGCCCCGGAAGTTGACCTGCACGCACAGGTAGCCCCGGTTGGCCAGCCACTGAGCTTGGGCGTCGAAACCCCACATGTCCCGGGCCCACGGCCCGCCGTGGACGTTCAACACGGTGGGCAGCCCCTCCCGGGACGCACCGGGCGGGAAGGTGAGATAGCCGTGGACCACCAAGCCGTCGCGGGCCGTGAAGGAGAACGGCTCCATCTCGGCCAACTGGTAGTCGTCGAGCGCGGGCTGGTGGGCGAAGAGGAACGTGGCCTCTCGGCTGGCGCGGTCGTAGGCGTAGTACCGGACGGGGCCGTCGTCGTTCATGTAGGCCGCCAGCCAGGTGCGGTCGGCATCGTCGTGGCCGACCAGGTTCAGGTCGCCGGGGTCGACCGCCTCCAGGGCCTCGATGTCCCCGGCGACGGCCGGGTCGAGGATCTGGAACTCGGCCCGGTCTTTCACGTAGACGACCAGTTGCGGCTCCCGGGTGTCGGGGTGCAGTCGCACCGACCCCACGTCGTACTGAGGATCCTCGGCCACGACCTCGGCCGCGCCCGTCGTACAGTCGAGCCGGACCAACCGCCCGGCGTTGGCGCCGATCGACGAGACCACCCACATGGCGGTGCCGTCGAGGGTGAAGGCGACGGGCTCGGTGGTCAGGGCGTCGTCTTGTCCCACCTCGAGGAGGGGCCGCCACTCGTCGTCCTCGGTGGCCCGGACCATGAGCACCATGCCACCGTCGGGCAAGGGGGCGACGCCGGCACGAACCTTGAAATCGGCGTCGGCCACGAAGCCGATGAACCCGGGGTTCTCGGTGATCTTCTCCAGCTTCCCGTCGCGTAGGTCGAGCCGGTAGACGTCGTGGAGCTCGGGGTTGTCCACGTTGAGGCCGACCAGGATGTGGTCGGGGAAGGTTTTGTCGGTCTCCTCGATGCGGGCCTGGACAC
>JBBSIS010000157.1:0-7452 GCA_038231955.1 Acidimicrobiales bacterium | reverse complement strand
GTGACCACACCGAAGTGGCCGACGGCTCCGTGGCTGCGGTGTCCGACAAGGGCCGCAAGCACCACCGCAACGAGGACGCCTTCGCCCTGCGCCGGGAGGAGGATGGGCGGGTCGTCGCCGTCGTCTGTGACGGGGTGTCGACCACGGTGAACCCCGACATGGCTTCCCAGGCCGCCGCCGACGCGGCGATGACCGTCCTGAGCTCGTCCGACGACCTGGTCGCGGCCGCGTCGGCGGCCCAGGCCGCTGTCCTGGGCGTGGAGGGCGCTCCCCAGCCGCCGGAGCTGGGATGGCCGTCGTGCACCTTCCTCGCCGGTGTCGTCCGGGCCGGTGGCGTCGAGCTGGCCACTCTGGGCGACTGCCGTGCGTTCTGGCTGCCCGAGCGTGGCCCGGCCGCCACCCTGACCGAGGACGACTCTTGGGCCGCCGAGCAGGTGGCCGCCGGCGCCCTCACGCCGGAGGATGCCTACGCCTCGCCCCTGGCCCACACCATCACCCGATGGCTGGGCCGCGACGCTGACCCGTCCTGGCGGCCGCGTCTGGCCCATTTCGAGCCCGCCGGTCCCGGTCGCCTGGTCCTGTGCTCCGATGGCCTGTGGAACTACGCGCCCTCCCCCGCCGAGGTCGCCGCCGCCGCCAATGGCGGGGGTGGCCCTGTCGATGCCCTCGCCGTGGCCCAGCGGCTCGTGGCCTTCGCCAACGAGGCGGGCGGCCACGACAACATCACGGTCGTGATCGTCGACGTCCCCGGCGCCGCCGCGACCGCTGCCGCAGACTCCACCGAACCCCCCGAGTCCACCGAACCGGCCCCCATTCCCGACGAGGCGACCGCCGACCCCGCCACCCCCACCGAACCGGTCGACGAGCCACCTCGGACCGATCCCGCCCCGTCGAAAGGACAGCCCGAATGACCGCCTCCACATTCTCCGCCCGTGTGTTCCAGAACGAGTTCCTCCCCGAGGGGGCCACCGAGGTCAACGCCGTCGTCACCGTCACCTCCACCGGCGGCGACGGGGCGGCCGCCCCCTCGACGGTCGAGAAGGCCGTGCTGCTGATCGTGGACACGAGTGGGTCGATGGAGGCGCCCAACAGCAAGATCCGCGCCGCCCGCAAGGCGGCCGCCACCGCCTGCGCCATGCTGCCGGACGGCACCTGGTTCGCCCTGGTCGCGGGGGCGGACGGGGCCCAGTGCGTCTACCCATACGACGGTCCCCTCGTGCGGGCCGACTCCCGGACGCGGGCCGAAGCGGCCGACGTGGCCGCCCAGCTCGTCGGGGGCGGAGGGACGGCCATCTCCACCTGGCTCGACCTGGCCCGCCAGCTGTTCGAGCCCCACGCCGGCGCCATCCGACTGGCCTACCTGCTCACCGACGGGGAGAACCGGGAGCCGGCCGGGGAGTTCCAGGCGGCCATCGACCGGGCCACCGGTGTCTTCCAGTGCGATGCACGCGGCGTGGGGGCCGACTGGCACGTCAAGGAGCTGCGCCAGATCACCTCCGCCCTCCTGGGCGAGGTCGACATCATCACCTCGCCCGAGGACATGGACGACGACTTCCGGGCCTTCCTCGAACGGGCCATCGGCAAGTCGGTGGCCGACGTCCGCCTGCGGCTGTGGGCGCCCAAGGGATCCACGGTGCGCTTCGTCAAACAGGTGGCCCCCACCATCGAGGACCTCACGGCCAAGGCCCAGCCCCTCGACGCTCTTACCTACGAGTACCCGACCGGCGCCTGGAGCGGCGACGAGAGCCGCGACTACCACGTGTACGTCGACGTCCCGCCGGCCAACGTCGGCGACGAGAAGCTGGCCGCCCGGGTAAGCCTGATGGTCGGCGCCGACGCCGTGTCCCAGGGCCTGGTGCGGGCCGTGTGGACCGACGACGACGCCCTGTCCACCCGGATCAACGCCCAGGTCGCCCACTACACCGGCCAGGCCGAGCTGGCGGAGGCCATCCAGGAGGGTTTGCAAGCACGCAAGGACGGCGACATCGACACCGCCACCATCAAGTTGGGCCGAGCGGTGCAGCTGGCCGCCGAGTCGGGGAACGAAGGGACCATGAAAGTGTTGCGCAAGGTGGTAGAGGTCACCGACGAGGCCACCGGCACGGTGAAGGTGAAGCGCAACGTGGAAAAGCTCGACGAGATGGAGCTCGACACCCGCTCGACCCGCACCGTCCAGGTCAAGCGGGCCGCCCCCGCCGCTCCGGAAGGGACGAAGTAGCCGTGCCCGCCACCACCACCTGCCCGGCCTGCGGGGCGTCCTCGGCCACGTCGGACTACTGCGACACCTGCGGGGCGCCGCTGGCCGCCACCGGTGCTGCCCCGCAGGCGGCTCCCGCCACCACTGACGCACCCGGGGCCACCTGCCCGAACTGCGGCGCCGCCCGTTCCGGCGACGACGCCTTCTGCGAGGGGTGCGGCCTCGACTTCGCCACCGGCCAGATGCCCGTCGTCGCTGCGGCTCCGCCGCCGGGCCCGTCGGGCGTCCCCTCGGGGTGGACGGCGGTGATCGAGGCGGACCGGACGTTCTTCGACAGCAACGAGGCGGAGGGCGCCACCACCATCGCCTTCCCCGACGCCTTGGCCGCCCGCGAGGTGCCGCTGACCGGCGACGAGGTGGTCATCGGCCGCCGCAGTGAGGCCAAGGGCTTCTTCCCGGCCATCGACCTGTCGGCGCCCGTCGCCGATCCCGGCGTCTCCCACCGCCACGCCGCCCTGCGCCGGCAGGCCGACGGGTCGTGGGCCCTGGTCGACGAGATGTCGACCAACGGCACCTGGCTCAACGGGTCGGCCCGGCCGGTGGAGAACGGCGTGGTCACCGCCCTCGCCGACGGCGACAAGATCAACGTCGGCTCGTTCACCAGCGTCACCATTGTCAAGGCGCCATGAGCCCGCCGGCCCCCACCGCCACCGCAACGGCTCCGCCTCCTGCGCCGGGCGTCGGGGAACGGGCCCAGGCTGGGGCGCGCACCACACCGGGCCGGCACCGGATCTGGTCCCTGGCCGCCGCGGTCGCCCTGATCCTGGCCACGGTGGCCGCCACCGCGTCGGCGGCCGCCATGCGGTCGTCCACCAGGCGGGCGGAGTCGAACAGCGGGCCGGTCCTCGTGGCCACCCAGCAGCTCGTCTCCAGCCTGGCCGAGGCCGATGCCGCGGCCAGCGCCGCCTTCCTGTCGGGCCGCACCGAGGATCCCGAGCAGCGGCGGCTCTACGAGCAGGCCCTGGGCCGCTCCGGCCAGCAGGTCGACGACATCGCCGCCCTGGCCGGTCGCGACCCGCGCATCCGCGCCGTGCTGGGGCGCATCTCCGTGCAGGTCACCCGCTACGCCGGCCTGATCGAGGCGGCCCGGGCGTCGAACAAATCGGCCAGTCCTGACGCCAACGGCTACCTGATCTCCGCGGTGACCCTGGCCGGTCAGCTGGTCGGCGGTGACGTCAAGGTGCTCACCGACGGTACCCAGGCCAGCCTTCGTCATGACGAGGACCAGCGCCGGCAGGGCTTCTACCTCGCCGTGCTGGCGCTGGTGGTGTCCCTGGGTGTGCTCGTCATCGGCCAGGTGACGCTGGCCCGGGCCAGCCGCCGACTCCTCAACCTGCCACTGGTGGCCGCCACCGTACTGAGCCTGGGGGCATTGGGCTGGCTGGTGAACGCGGAGCGGACCAGCGGCGCCGCCCTGGCCGTCGCCCGACAAGACGGCTACGACTCCATCGTGCTGACCGCCCAGTTGGGCAGCGCCGGGTTCGGCGCCAAGGCGTCGGAAACCCTGGCCGTCATCACCGGCGAGGCCGCCCAGCGCACCGCGGCCGACGCCGATGCCCGACGGGTGGCCACATCGGCGATCACCGCGTCGGTGGCGGACATGATCCGTCGGGGCCAGGCGGGGGGCGCCCCCGGCGGACTACTCGGCCAGGCGGCGGCGTCGTCGGACACGGCCCGCGAGCGGGCGGCCGTGGCCGAGGCCGCCCTGCGCTGGCAGCGCTATGAGAACACGGTGGCGACCCTGCGGGCGGCGGCCACCCCGGCGGCGGCCACCGCCATCGCCGTGGGCCCGGCCAGCTCCGACTTCAACGGCTTCAACTTCTCGGTCGAGGCGATCCTGGGCCAGAACCGGGGCCAGTTCCTCGACGGGTTGGCGACAGCGGCGCAGCGCACCTCCCGGGTGCCCACCGGTGTCCCCCTTCTGCTCCTGGCCGCCCTCGGCGCCACATTCTGGGGCTACCAGCTACGCATCAACGACTACAGGTAGGACGATGACCACACACGATCTCATCAGCCGGCGCCGCTTCCTGGGGGGCGCCGCCGCCCTCGCCCTGGGCGCCGCCGCCTGCACGAAGGGCGGCCTGCGGGCCGCCCCCGGCGACGACGTGGGCGACAGCACCCGCAAGCTGCGGGTCCTCAACTGGGGCCTTTACATCGATACCGACCAGCCCGGCCAGCCCGGCACCGTCTCCCGCTTCCAGAGCGCAACCAGGACCAAGGTGGACTACTCCGAGGCCTACAACGACAACCGCTACGGCCAGGACAAGGTCTTCGGGCCGACGCTGGAGAAGGGCCGTCCCACCGGCTACGACGTCATCGTCCCCACCTACTGGCTGGTCGCCGACCTGCTGTCCCGGGACCTGCTCGACGAGATCCCCCTCGAGCGCATCCCCAACCACGTCAACCTCGACCCTGCGCTGCTGGGCACCTCCTGGGACCAGGGCGCCCGCTTCCACCTGCCGTGGCAGGCGGGGTTCACCGGGATCGCCTACAACCCGGCTCTCACCCGCAAGGAGATCAAGTCCTTCGCCGACCTGCTCGACCCCGCCCTGAAGGGCAAGGTCGGGATGGTCTCGGAGATGCGCGAAGTGCTGGGGTTCCTCATGCTGGCCAAGGGCGAGGATCCCAGCCGGGCCACCGTGGCCACGGCCGACGCCGCCCTCGACCGCCTGGAGGCACTCGTGCGAGCAGGCCAGATCGTGAGGTTCACCGGCAACGAGTACGTCGACGCCCTGAAGAGCGGCGAGTTCGCCGCCTGCCTGGCCTGGTCGGGTGGCGTGCTCGGCCTGCAGAACGAGCGCCCCGACCTCAAGTTCGTCTTCCCGGCTGAGGGCGGCATGCGCTGGTTCGACTCCATGATCATCCCCAAGGGCGCCGCCAACGTGGCCGCCGCCGGCGACTGGATGAACTTCGTCTACGACCCGGCCAACGCGGCAAAGATCACGACCGCGGTCGGCTACGTCAGCCCGGTCATGGGCGTGAAGGACGTGCTGGCCAAGGCGGGCGGCGACGCGGCCAAGCTGGCCGCCAGCCCGGTGCTCTTTCCCGACGAGGCCACCCGACGCCGGCTGTACTTCTGGTCGGGCACCACCCCCGCCGAGGAGACCGACCTTCAGGCCCGCTTCTCGAAGATCACCGGCACGTGACGCCCGAGGAGCAACATCCCCACCTGCGGGGGGCGGCGGCGCTGGCCGCGGCCCGGGCGGCCGAGGCCGCCTGTCGAACCGACATGCACCACCACGACGAGATCATCGAGGAGTTCAGCCGGCGGGCCTTCGACTTCGCCCGGGAGCGCACCAGTCGCGACATGAACGGCCTGAAGCTCGGCCATCCCCGGCCGAAGGAGGAGCTCGACCGGGCCGTCGGTAAAGGCATCACGGACGACGGCTGGGGCGAGGAGGAGGTGCTGCGGGTCTTCACCGACGTCCTGGAGCCGGCGTGCCTCTCGGTGGACTTCCCCCGGTACTTCGCCTTCATTCCCGCCGCGCCGACCGAGGTGTCCATCATCGCCGACATGGTGGTGAGCGCCTGTTCCATCTACGGGGGGACCTGGCTGGAGGGCGCCGGGGCGGTATGGGCCGAGAACCAGGCCCTGGCCTGGATCGCCGGCCTGGCCGGACTCCCGGCCGAGGCCGGGGGCTGCTTCGTCTCAGGCGGGACCATGGGGAACCTGTCGGCCCTGGTCGCCGCCCGCCACCATGCCCAGGTGACCCGGCCGGTCCCCGCTGCGCCCCGGTGGGCCATCGTCGCCGGCGAGTCGTCGCACACGTCGATGCGCACCGCGGCCCAGGTGATGGACGCCGAGCTGGTCCTGGTCCCGGGGGCCAAGCTCACCGGCGAGGCGCTGGGCCCGGCGCTGACCACCCTCGGCGATCGAGTGTGCGCGGTGGTGGCCACCGCCGGGTCCACCAACCTGGGCCTGGTCGACGACCTGGCCGGGGTGGCCGACGCCTGCCAGGAGGCAGGGGTGTGGATGCACGTCGACGGCGCCTACGGCGGGGCGGCCATGGCCGCGCCGTCGGCCCGCTGGCGCTACGAGGGCATCGACCGGGCCGACTCGCTGATCGTCGACCCCCACAAGTGGCTCTTCGCCCCCTTCGACGCCTGCGCCCTGCTCTACCGTGACCCGGCCAAGGCCAGCGCGGCCCATACCCAGCACGCCGGCTTCCTCGACCTCGACGTGGCCATCACCGGCAGCGACGGCTGGAACCCGTCCAACTACGCCCTGCACCTCACCCGGCGCAGCCGCGGCCTGCCGTTCTGGTTTTCCCTGGCCGCCTACGGCACCACGGCCTACGGCGACGCCGTCGAGGCGTGTCTGGCCACGGCGGTGGCCGCCGCCGAACTGATCCGGGCGTCGCCGCTACTGGAGCTGGTGATCGAGCCGGAGCTGTCGGTGGTGGCCTTCCGCCGCCTGGGCTGGACCGGCGCGCAGTACGCCGAGTGGTCGCGTCGGATGCTCGACGACGGCGTGGCGCTGGTGGTCCCCTCCAACTTCGAGGGGGAGACGATCCTGCGCATCTGCGTCGTCAACCCCCGGACGTCGGTGGAGGATCTGCAGGTCGTCATCGACTCGCTGGCATGACCGGGGTGGTCGGGTGAACCGTCGACCGCTGGGGTCGACCGGCATCGAGGTCGGCGAGGTCGGCATCGGCACCTGGGAGATGGCCGGCGACGTGTGGGGGCCCAAGGACGACGAGACGTCGCTCGCCGCCCTGCGGGCCGGGCTGGAGGCGGGGGCCGACCTGATCGACACCGCCGCCGACTACGGCAACGGCCACGTCGAGGAGCTGATCGGCCGCCTGCTGGCCGAGGGGACCAGGCGTGACAACCTGGTCATCTGCACCAAGGTTCGACCGGAATGCGGCATCTGGGCGCCGCGTCCGGAGCTTCCGGTCTCGGGCTTCTTCCCGCCGGCCTGGATACGCAGCGAGTGCGAAGCCAGCCTGCAACGGCTGGGCACCGACTATGTCGACGTGCTCTTCCTGCACACCTGGAGCCGGTCATGGGGCCACGAGGACGCCTGGTTCGAGACCATGGCCGCCCTCAAGGCCGAGGGCAAGATCCGGGCCATCGGCATCTCGGTCCCCGACGAGGGCATCACCGACGCCAACGTCCAGATGGCCCGGGGCCAGGTCGACGTCGTCCAGGCGGTCTACTCGGTGTTCCAACAGGAACCGGAGGTCTCCCTGTTC
>JBBSIS010000156.1:0-7498 GCA_038231955.1 Acidimicrobiales bacterium | reverse complement strand
GTGGAGGTCGCCCATCTACAGAGACCGTCGACAGTCGACGTAGCCATCGCAGTGGCGCCCAGGGATGTTGACGAGCTCGAGGCCGGCCTGGCCGCCGGAGCGTCCGTTGTCCGCCTGGGCCTCGATGTGCCCGCCGGATCGCTCCGCTGCTGCGCGAAGGCACTGGTGGCGGTGATCGTCGGCCCGTCGCAGCTGGCGGCGGTTGAGGCCGCCGGCGTGCGGTCCGACCGTATCGTGGTGTGCGATGGCGACGTCAGCGGGCCCTACCCCGTCCTGGTCGACGTGACAGCGCCCGACTGCCCATTGGCGGCCATGGCGGTGGCGGTGATCAGAGGGGCCCGGATCGTGCGCACCGGCCCCGCGGATGTGCGAAGTGCCCGGCGCGTCTGCCGAACACTGGCCGCCGTCATGGCACGGACCCGGTGACCCCGTGAGCGGCCTCCCCGCGTATCTGGTCCGGGGTGACCAACCCGCCCTACTGGCCGACTCCGTGCGCGCCGTGGTCGCCGAGCTGGCCGGCACCGGCGACGCCGGCTTGATGACCGAGGAGCTCAGCGGCGAGGAGTACACGGTGGGAGCGCTGGTCGACGCGGCCCAGACGCCGCCGTTTCTGGGCGACCGACGGGTGGTG
Source organism: Acidimicrobiales bacterium (assembly GCA_038231955.1). Taxonomy (GTDB): domain Bacteria; phylum Actinomycetota; class Acidimicrobiia; order Acidimicrobiales; family AC-14; genus CADCTB01. The sequence goes on along the minus strand of JBBSIS010000156.1, from coordinate 6,867 downwards.
ATCGCCCGTGACATCGGCCGCTTCTCCACCCACGACGTCGAACCCCTCGTCGCCTACCTCCGCGATCCGCTGCCCACGACCTCGCTCGTGCTGGTTGCCGGGGGTGGGACGGTGCCCCGCCCCCTCGTCGAGGCGGTCCGCAAGGCCGGCCACGTCGTCGAGGCCGGCGTGCCCGGGGGCAAGAGCCGCTCCACGTGGCTGGCCAATCGGCTCAAGGACGGGCCGGTCCGCCTCGACGCCCGGGCCGCGTCGGTCGTCGGCGAGCACCTGGGTGAGAACGTCGACCGTCTCCGTTCGCTCCTGGAGATGCTGGCTGCGGCCTATGGTCAGGGCGCCCGCATCGGTCCCGACGAGCTGGTCCCCTTTCTCGGCGCCGCCGGGTCGGTGGCCCCCTGGGAGCTCACCGACGCCATCGACCGGGGCGACATCGGCGTGGCCATCGAGGCCCTCCGCCGCCTCACCGGGCCGGGGGGACGCCATCCACTGGTGATCATGGCCACCCTGCACACCCACTTCGGGCGCATGCTGCGCCTCGACGGCGCCGGCGTGGCCGACGAGAGCGCGGCGGCCACCCTCCTCGGGATGTCGGGGGGGTCGACCTACCCGGCCAAGAAGGCCCTGCTCCAGGCACGCAAACTGGGCCATCCGCCCATCGCCCGGGCCATCCACCTACTGGCCGAGGCCGACCTGGCCCTGAAGGGCGCGGTCGACTGGCCCGGCCAGATGGTGCTCGAGGTACTCGTTGCCCGCCTCAGCGGCCTGATAAGAACAGCAGGGGGCCGGAGGGCGACCCGCTAGAGCTGGGCTCGCTCAGGCGGCGGTGAGCTTGGCCAGCCGCCGCATGAGCCGCGACTTGCGGTTGGCGGCCTGGTTCTTGTGGATGATGCCCTTGGATGCGGCCTTGTCGAGCCGCTTGAGGGCGATGCGTAGGGCCTCGGCCGACTCGTCGGGCGCAGCGGTGGCGCTGGTGAGCGCGGCCTTGACCCGGGTCTTGATCTCCGAGCGGGCCGCCTTGTTGCGAAGGCGGGCGATCTCATTGGTCCGGTTGCGCTTGATTTGACTCTTGATGTTGGCCATGCCGAAAGCCACGCTACAGCAGGGCGGCCCGGGCCGTCGCGCCGGAGGCAGACTGAGCCCATGCTGCTGGTGGGCCGGGAAGGCAACGAGCTCGAGGTCGGGATTGTCGGCTACCAGTTCCCCGGCGAGGAGCGTGACCCGTGGGACTCCAACTGGCTGCTGGTCGCCGTCCGGGTGTTGGCCCCCGAGGGTAGTTGGGCAGTGGTCGATCCCTGCCTGACCACGTGGGAGACGAAGCGGCTGGTGTCCTGGCTGGTTCACGCTGCGGCCCGGGATCCCTCCGCCGCACCCATGACCTTCACCGAGCCCAACCTCACCGTCACTGCCCGCTCCCGCTCGAGCGCCCCGCTACGGGTGCATGTGCGGGCGTGCTTCGCCCTGGAACTGCGGCCCCCGTGGTCCCCCAATATCACCGGGAGCGACGATCTCTGTGTCGACCTCGACGTGGAACGGGGGGCCCTGGCCCGCGCCGCCGCCTCGCTCCTGTCCGACCTGGTCGGCTTCCCACCGCGGGGCGCCGACCCGACGCTCTAAGCGGAGGCGCCCGGGAGCGAGAAGCGCAACGGCTCGCTGCCCACCACCAGGTCGATCACCCCGGTCGCCTTTACGACCGTGCCGGTGGCGAAGTCGTGCAGCTCGAACGTCGTCGGCAGGTCGACCATAAGGTACAGGCGGGCGCCGCCGAGGCGGTAGTCAGCCAATTTCCGGCTCCTGTCGACGTACCGGGTTGACGGCGAGGCGATCTCGACGACGAGCAGGGGCGGCGGGTCGAAATGGAACTCGTCAAACCGCCGCCAGCCGCGTGCGAGCACGAGGAGGTCGGGGATCATGAGATACCCACTCCCGCCGGGGACCGTCCACGCGAAGCCGTTGACCGAAACCACGTGCGACAGTTGAAGAATTGCCTGGCGAGCCAACTCCGCTGCGGCGGTCTCGTGAGTATCGTCGGTCGGTGACACGATGAGGCTTCCCCACGGGTCGAGCTCCAGGTGGGCAACGACCTTGAGCTCGTTGCGAAGCCGGTCGAGGTCGTCGACCGTGTAACCGGTGGTGGCCAGGTTCACCATGGGTCGCAGGCTATGCCCGGCCTGAGACAATGCCTGGCCCGTCGGCCTGAGACAATTGCAGCAGCCATGATCGAGCCGTCCCGCATCCGCAACCTGTCCATCATCAGCCACATCGACCACGGCAAGACCACGCTGTCCGACCGGATCCTGGAGCTGACGGGCGCAGTCGACGCCCGGGACATGCGGGCCCAGTACCTCGACTCCATGGACCTGGAGCGGGAGCGGGGCATCACCATCAAGGCCCAGAACGTCCGGCTGAGCTGGAAGGACAACGTCATCCATCTCATCGACACCCCCGGCCACGTGGACTTCGGCTACGAGGTGTCGCGGTCGCTGGCCGCCTGCGAGGGGGCCATCCTGCTGGTCGACGCCACCCAGGGCATCGAGGCGCAGACCTTGGCCACCTGCTACCAGGCCATGGAGCACGACCTGGAGATCGTGGTCGCAGTGAACAAGATCGACCTGGCCTTCGCCGAGCCCGAGCGGGTGGCAGCGGAGATCGAGAAGGTGCTGGGCATCGACGCCTCCACCGTCCTGCGCATCAGTGGCAAGACCGGCCAGGGGGTGCCCGAGCTGTTGGACGCAGCGATGGAGCGCATCCCGGCCCCGAAGGGCGACCCCGACGCCCCCTTGCAGGCCCTCATCTTCGACTCGTACTATGACCAGTACCGGGGCGTGGTCAGCGCCATCCGGGTCATGAACGGCCGGATCACCACCGGCGCCAAGCTGCGGTTCATGCAGGCCGGGGCCCGCCACGACGCCGACGAGATCGGCGCCCGCACGCCCGTTCCCGTGCCCCTCGCCGACCTCGGCCCCGGCGAGGTGGGGTACCTGGTGGCCGGGGTGAAGGACGTGGGTGAGGCCCGCTCGGGGGAGACGGTCACCCTGGCCGGCAATCCGGCGACCGAAGCGCTCGTCGGCTACCTGGACCCGAAGCCCATGGTGTTCTGCGGGCTGTACCCGGTGGAGGGCGACGACTTCGCCGCCTTGCGCGACGCCCTGGAAAAGCTGCGGCTCAACGACTCGTCGTACACCTACCAACCCGAGAGCTCAGGGGTCCTCGGATTCGGCTTCCGCTGCGGATTCCTCGGCCTGCTCCACATGGAGATCGTGCGCGAGCGCCTCGAGCGGGAGTTCGGCCTGGCCCTGATCGCCACCGCCCCGTCGGTGGAGTACCAGGCCACCCTCACCAACGGCAAGGTGGTCGAGGTCGACAACCCGGCCAACATGCCGCCGCCCAACGAGGTCGACTTCATCGAGGAGCCCATCTTCGTGGCCACCTTGCTGCTGCCCACGTCGTACACCGGCACGGTCATGGAGCTGTGCCAGAACCGCCGGGGCGAGCTGCAGAAGATGGAGTACCTGTCGCCCGAGCGGGTCGAGGTGATCTACCGCATTCCCCTCGCCGAGGTGGTGATCGACTTCTTCGACCAGCTCAAGAGCCGCACCAAGGGCTACGCCAGCCTCGACTACGAGCTGTCGGGCTACGAGCGCAGCGAGCTGGTGAAAGTCGACATCCTCCTGAACAGCGTGCCGGCCGACGCCTTCAGCGCCATCCTGCACCGGTCCAAGGCCGACGAGTACGGCCGCAAGATGACCGAGAAGCTCAAGGAGCTCATTCCCCGCCAGCAGTACGACGTGCCCATCCAGGCGGCCATGGGCAGCCGGATCATCGCCCGCACCACGGTGAAGGCCATGCGCAAGGACGTGATCGCCAAGTGCTACGGCGGCGACATCACCCGCAAGCACAAGCTGCTCGACAAGCAGAAGGAAGGCAAGAAGCGCATGAAGTCGATCGGCCGGGTCGAGGTGCCCCAGGAGGCGTTCGTGTCCGCCCTCAAGCTCGACGATTGACAGGCGTCGGCGGAGAGCCGCCATGACAACAGTTCTGTGGTTCCGGCGGGACCTGCGCCTGGCCGACCATCCCGCCCTCGTGGCCGCGGCGGCGTCGGGGGAGCCGGTGGTGGCACTGTTCGTGGCCGACCCCCACCTGCGGTCGCCCTCCGGAGCGTCCCGGCCGGCGTTCCTGTCCCGCTGTCTTCACGCCCTCGACACCTCGATCGGCGGCAACCTGGTGGTGCGCGACGGCGACCCGGCTGACGTGGTGGCGGCGGTGGCCGACGAAGCGGGAGCGGCAGCGGTGTACGCGTCGAGCGACTTCGGGCCCTGCGGTCGCCAGAGAGACGAAGCGGTCGAACAGGCGCTGGCGGCCGCCGGCCGGCGGCTCGTACGGGTCGGCTCGCCCTACGCCGTCGACCCCGGCACGGTGCTGAAGGGCGACGGCGGCCCGTTCCAGGTCTTCACCCCGTTCTACCGGGCCTGGCAGGCCCGCAGTCGGTCGCGGCCCGTACCGTCGCCCGGCGGCATCCGGTGGGCCGAGGGCGTGGCGTCCGACGGGATCCCGCCCGAACCTGAGATCGCCGCCACGCTGCCGGCGGCCGGCGAGGCTGCGGCCCTGGCCCGGCTCGAGGACTTCCTCGCCGGGGCGGCGCCCACCTACGACACCCGGCGGGACGAGCCGGCGTCGGACGCCACCACCCGGCTGTCGCCCTACCTGAAGTACGGCTGCATCCATCCCCGTCAGATCCTCGACCGGCTCGACCGGTCGAAGGCGCACGAGAAGCTGCGCAGCGAGGTTGCGTGGCGGGAGTTCTACGCCGACGTCCTCTGGCACCGGCCCGACTCCGCCCGTCGGTCACTGCAGCCGGCCATGGCCGACATGCGACTCGATACCGGCCCCACCGCGGACGAGCACTTCGATGCTTGGGCCGCAGGCCGCACCGGGTAACCCCTGGTCAACGCGGGAATGCGCCAGCTCCTCGGCGAGGCGTGGCTGCACAATCGCATCCGTCTCGTCGTCGCCAGCTTCCTGGTCAAGGATCTGCATGTCGACTGGACGCGCGGCGCCCGCTGGTTCCTGCAGCACCTCGTCGACGGCGACCTGGCGTCGAATAACCACGGCTGGCCGTGGGTCGCCGGCACCGGCACCGACGCCGCGCCCTATTTCCGCATCTTCAACCCCACCATCCAGGCCAAGTAGCACGACCCCGACGCGGCCCACATCCGGCGGTGGGTGCCGGAACTGGCGGCGCTGGTCGCGCCTCAGGTGTTCGAGCCGTGGAAGATCCCCGACGGTCCTCCCAACGGCTACCCGACGCCCGTCAGCAATCGCCTTGGTGACGACGTCATCGGTGTGTTGGCGGAACCGAAACGTGGTTCTCACACGACGGATCGAGCAGGTCGCGGGCCACCGCCGACCGCTGTCACATCCTCAATCAGCAGAGTCCCGGCCATGCGATGGCGGCGATCGGATCGGCGGCCGCGCTGGCCTGCACCAGATGAGGCGGACGTGGTGGGCAACGAGGTCATGGAGACTCGCTGGCAATGTGGCGACGTTCGTCCGCCGCGGCGGCGCCGGGCCTGCTCGTCACGATCGCGCTCAGCGCACGCTGACCAGCCACTCGGTTAGCGACCTCCGGGATGGTCGCCAGGGGTGGCCGGGCTAGCCGAAGTGCCCGGCTCTTGCCTGCGTCGCGGGCCCTCGTGGCGCGTGAACCGGTGGGCGTAGCGGCGCACGCGGTGATCGAGCCGCTCCTCGTGCGTGGGCTCGGCAGCATCGGCAGGAACGTGAGGAACGTGAGGAACCCCGAGGTCCTTGTCCAGCAGCACGATGTCGGCCGCGTACTTGGCCACGTCGGTGGTCGACTCGACCGATATGCCGACATCGGCGGCGTGCAGGGCCACGGCTGCGATGTGCTTCCAGCGGGCCGCCTGCCGGAGGTCGTCGCCGGCCTGGAGCGTGATCCCGGGTCGTTCCCGGCCCAGTATCTCGGTGCCAACGTCCCCCAGGCCTGGGCTTCAGGGCCGTCATCCACCTCATGTCGAGCCTTGCCGGCCCTTACCCCCGACGCCACCGACGGCCGCCTCGACGTCGCACCTTGCCTTCCCGAGTGGCTGGGAGAGGCCCGGCTGCGGGGACTACGGGTGGGCCCGACGCCCGGGCCGCCCGATGGCGGCCGTTAAGCGACGTCGGGGCCGATGGCGACCTCTTCGCCACTGGCGGCCACGAACGCCCTGAGCGAGCCGGCGAGGCGACCGTGCTGGCCGGGCGGCATGTCGGCGACGATGGCGGCGATCTCGGCCCGCCGTCGAGACAGGACCTCGTCCACGAGGGCGCCACCGGACGGGCTGATGCTGATACAGACCACCCGCCGGTTCTGGCGACCGTGGCGGCGCCGGATCAGCCCCTTGCGAACCAGGCGGTCGCAGAGCCTGGTGACCGTCGACGGCCCGACGCCGAGCAGCCCAGCCAGGGAGGTGACGGTCATCTCATCGTGGGCCTGGAGCAGGGCCAGCGCCCGGAACTGGTGCATGGTCACGTCGGACCCTTCGGGCAGCGAACGGATGGCGACGCCGATCAGGACCCGGCTGGCAGCCAGCACGGAATCGACGATTTCCTCCACGCCCTGGCTAGTGTGCATGGCGGCAAGGTTTGCATGGGCTGGGGGCACGGGCAAGACTCGGGGTGACCGGGAGCGGGAGGGTGGACGATGGCGAAGATCGCGTCTGAATTGCTGGTGGAGCGGCTCCTCGACTGGGGGGTCGATACCATCTTCGGTCTCCCCGGCGACGGCATCAACGGGATCACCGAGGCACTGCGGCGCCACCAGGACCGCATGCGCTTCGTCCTCGTCCACCACGAGGAGGCGGCCGCCTTCATGGC
>JBBSIS010000155.1:0-7549 GCA_038231955.1 Acidimicrobiales bacterium | reverse complement strand
TGCCAGGTCGATCACATCCAGCCCTACTCGGTCGGCGGGCCGACCACCGACGACAACGCCCGGGCCGCCTGCGGCTATCACAACCGCTGGCGGCACCGGAGAACCAAGCCACCCCCGTGATGGGCACGGCGCGGTGCAGGAAGGCCGGACGGGCCTGCCCCCGTGGCCCCGGCGGACCTCCGCGCAGCAGCCCGCATGTCACTCCTGCGGAGCCGCACCCTCACGATTATGGGGGTTCGGTCGTCGCGAGAGGCCAGGAGGCGTTCGGCGAGGGCGCGCTTCCAGACGTTCCGGGAACGATTGTCCCCGGCGAGCTCGAACTCGTCGTCGGGCGCGAAGACGACGACGCTCGTGACGAGACCGTCCTTCACCAGCTGTCGGGCAACGTGGAGATGCCCGGCAGTGATCCGACCGTCTGCGCTGGGGCGTAACCGTGAGACGTCCAGGTCGAGGCCCTTCGCGTACTCCCACAGCGCAGTTGCGGCCGAAGGTCGCCACTCGAGGCCGAGCTGCGCTGGTCCAAAGCGGCGAACGAACCACTCCAGCACGGCGGCGTTCTCGACCACGCCATGGGTCTCACCGAGGAGCACGCCGCCCGCAGTGTCGGCGACGGCGGACACCTGGGCGATCGCTTCCTTCCGAGGCAGCGACGTCTGCCGGTGCAGGGGACCACTCGGCCATGGGTGATTGTCGCGCGTAAGACCATCGTTCATGCGCCAACTCCTCGAGATCCAGACGCAGGCCGATCATGCGCCGATGGCCCGAGGGTGGCGCTCCGAGGACCGGCAGGCAGCGTCGAGTCGACCCGGTCGTCGGCGGCCAGTCACCGAGCTGGGCGTTGAAATCCGCCCGGGAGGCGAAGTGCCGCCCGGGCAGGGCGATCTGCGCCGGCTCCGGTCAACTCACGCAGGGACAGTCGGTGAAGTCACCGCGCAGTGGTGAAGCCCGAGGTGAAGGCGGCGGCGGCGGCGTTGGACGTCGCGTCGGTTACCGAGGCGGCCACCGCCACGACGTAACTGCTGTCGGCAAGGAGGTTGGCGTAGGGGTCGAAGGTCATCACCGTCGAGGTGGTGTTCCAGGTGAAGGCGCCGCCCAGGTTGACCGTGGTCCCGGCCTTGCGCAGCGAGAAGGCATTCTGAGCCGAGTAGCGAGCCACCGGCTCGGAGAAGGTGACGACCACGTTGCGGTTCACCGCCACGTCCGTGGCCGCGGCGGCGGGGTCGACGGCGATCACCGACGGGGCCTGGCCGTCGGTGGTGAAGACCCAGCCCGTGTCGGCCGCCAGGGGGTTGCCGGCCAGGTCCTTGGCCGATGCGGTCACGGCGACGGTGTAGGGCGAGGCTTCGTTCAGGTTGACGTAGGGGTTGAAGGTCATCACCGTCGACGCCGCGTCCCAGGTGAAGGCCCCGGCCAGATTGATCGTCGTCCCCGCCTTGCGGAGGGCGAACGCGGCCTGTGCCGAGGTCCGTTCCATGGGCTCGGAGAAGGTGACGACCACATCACGGGCGACGGGGACACCGGTGGCCCCACCCGAGGCACCGACGACCACCGTGGGCGCCTGGGCGTCACTGGTGAAGGTCGATGCGAAGGCGGGTGCAAGGACGTTGCCGGCCACGTCTCTCACGGAGGCCGCCACCACCACCGAGTAGTTGCTGTTGGCCAGGAGGTTGGCGTAGGGGTCGAAGGTCATGACCGTGGAGGCTGTGTTCCAGAGGAAGCCGCCGCCCAGGTTGACCGTGGTCCCGGCCTTGCGCAGCGAGAAGGCGCTCTGGGCCGAGGTGCGCTCCACCGGCTCGGAGAAGGTGACGACCACGTTGCGGTTCACCGCCACGTCCGTGGCCGCGGCGGCGGGGTCGACGGCGACCACCGACGGGGCCTGGCCGTCGGTGGTGAACGACGAGGTGAAGGCGACGCCGAACGGGTCGCGAGCGGCGTTCATGGCCGAGGAAGCCACCGAGACGTTGTACTCCGTCGCACCGGCCAGGTTGGCGTAGGGATCGAAGGTCATCACGGTCGAGGTTGGGTTCCAGAGGAAGGCACCGCCGAGGTTGTTCGTCGTCCCCGCCTTGCGCAGCGAGAAGGCGACCTGGGCGGAGTTTCGCTCCATCGCTTGAGAGAAGGTGACGACCACATTGCGGTCCGCCGACACCCCGGTAGACCCGGCGGCGGGAGCGACCCCGGCGACCGATGCCGGCTGGCCAACAGTGGTGAAGCCGGCGGCGAAGGCTCCTGTCATGGGGATACCCGCAATGTCCTTGACGGAGGCGGCCACGTCGACGGTGAAGCCGAAGCCGGCGGCCAGGTTGGCGTACGGGTCGAAGGTCATCACCGTCGAGGCGGTGTTCCACGAGAATGACCCGCCGATATTCACCGTCGTCCCCACCCGGCGCAGGGTGAAGGCGGCCTGGGCCGAGTTGCGCTCCAAGGGTTCGGAGAAGGTGACAACCACGTTGCCGGTCACGGCCACATCGCCGGTCCCGGCTGCGGGATCGACGGTGGCGATCGATGGTGCTTGGCCGTCGGTGTTGAAGTCCGAGGTGAAGGCGCCGCCGAAGGGGTCACGAGCCGCGTTCATGGCCGAGGGCGCCACGGAGATGGTGTAGCCGGATCTGGCGGCCAAGTTGGCATAGGGATCGACGGTCATCACCGTTGACGTTGCGTTCCAGGTAAACGACCCGCCCAAGTTGACCAGGGTCCCTACCTTGCGCAGCGAGAAGGCGGCCTGGGTCGAGTAGCGCTCCATGGGTGTCGAAAATCTGACGATCACGTTGCGGTCCACCGCCACCTCTGAGGTTCCTGCGGTTGGTTCGACCCCGACGACCGAGGCGGCCTGGCCGGAGGTAGTGAAGCTCGACGCGTAGCCGGCGGCCATGACGTTGCCGACAGCATCCTTGACCGTGGGAGCGATGGCGGCGTCGTAGCCGAAGCCGGCGGCCAGGCTGGCGTAGGGATCGAACGTCATCACCGTCGACGACGTGTCCCAACTGAACGTCCCGCCGAGGTTCACCGTGGTCCCGGCCCGGCGGAGGGTGAAGGCGGCTTGGGCCGACGTGCGGGCCACTGGCGCCTTGAAGGTTATTGCCACGTTCCGGTCGACGGGGATACCGACTGCGCTGGCCAACGGATCGATTGACGCGACGCGTGGGCCCGATCCATCGGTGAAGAACGACGTCTGGGGCCATGGTGACAGCGGCCGCCCGGAGGCGTCCTTGGCCCCGGAGCCGACGACGATTCCATATCCCGTTCGAGGAAGCAGGTAGGAAGCGGGGTCAAATGTCACCACGGTGGAGGTCGGGTTCCAGCGGAATGCGCCTGACACTTTCGTGGTCGGCAGTTGCAGGAGGGCGAAGGCGTTCTCCACGCTGGCCGGGTCGACGGGCCCCGAGAACGTCAGCACCACGTTGTTGTCGAGAGCCACGCCTCCCATGGTCGAAGGCGGGTCGACGTTCACAACTGAGGCGCCGAGGATGTCGAAGTCGACGTGGACGACGGCGACGCCCCCGGTGATCGACACGACCGTCATCGCCGATCGGGCGTATCCAGGGTCGAAGAACTCACGACCCACCGGAAGGGGAGCGTCGTCGAAGGTGGCCGTCTCCGGCGTGGCGTCAAGAAGATAGGACCGGTACGAGCCGCCGTAGCCTCGCGCGTCCGGGCTCAGCCGGAAGGTGACGCCACTCACCGCCGGGGCGCCGACGGGGAAGTCGTCGAACCGGCCCTCGGGGATACGCACATCGAGGTAGTAGTACCAGCCGGGCAGCCCGGGCAGTGGTATCCGCAGGCTTCGGGTACCGGTCTCCAGCTCGCCTGCGGTCACGGCGTAGTCGCCGCTCGAGGTGATGGTGGTCACCGCCGATGCGGGCAGAAGGTCCGCCTGCTCGAGGTGCAGGCTGTGCGGGTGGCGGCCGTAGTAATTGCCCCCGCGCTGTACCAAAGTCGCCTTCCCCATCACGTCGAAGGGATCGCCGTACTCATCGGCGAGACAACCCTCGGCCACCGTCACCCGGCGGCCATCCGCCGAGCAGCTCAGCGTGCTGGCGTGGTTCATGCCGAAGTTGTGACCGAGCTCGTGGGTGATGAGCCCGGTGTCCAGGTAGCCGTTGATCCATGCCTCGCCCATGCCCGCGGGGCCGTCGCCGATGTAGCCCCAGCCGCCCCACGGGCAGGCTGGCACCCTCGGGAACACGTAGACGACGTTGTCGTAGGAAGTGAGATCGTGGCCGGAGGAGGCGGCGGCGGACCGGACCGATTCGGCCCAGCGCACCTGGTCGCAAACCGAGGCGGTCTGGGGGATGGTGTACCAGCCGAGGACGTCACCAGCCGGCGAGTTCTTCCCGACGAGAGAGAGCGCGCCGTTCGAGCTTTCTTGGTAGAAGGCGTTCGCCGAGTCTGCGCCGGTGAAGACCCGGGTGAGCGCGTCGGCGGCGGTGAAGGGCCGCTGAGCGTTGTCGGCGAAGTTGAAAAGGACCACGGCCGTTGCTCGAGCGCCCGTGGCTGGGGCCGCTGACGCTGACGCCGACGGCGCGGCCAGTGACGTGATAGCGGAGACCTCGATCGAGGCACCCTGTTCCGCTCCTGCGACGCGGACCGTCGAGCCCGATTTGGGCCCGGCGTCGGCGTCGACACCGTTGAGTAGGAAGTCCTTGCCGTCGGCCCGCAGGACGAGGCGGTGTGCCGACCGGTCGTTGACGAAGTCGTCCTGATGAAGGACGCTCACCGTTCCCACTCGCACAACGGAATGGTCCGCCGCCGTGGCCGCCCAGGCTCGGAACGGCAGGGCGGCCAGGACCAAGAAGGCAAGAGTGACGACAGTCGCGCTGACAGTACGGCGCGTGGCCGTGGGCGTTCCCCGCATGCCTGTGTATCGACATGACCATGCGAAACCTTGAGCGGGCCGGTCTATGCGGACCGGCAACCCCGGCGCACCCGCGACCGGCGCCTGCCCAGGTCAGGCCGTGATCTGGACCGGAACCCCCAGGGGCAGCATCTTGGCCAGCTTGGTCACACCGGTGTTGCTCATGCGAATGCACCCGTGGCTGACGTTGCGACCCAGCGAGGAGGGGTCGTTCGTGCCGTGGACCCCCACAGTGCCCGGCCCGCCACCGAAACTGAAGAGAACATCGGAGAAGGCCGACAGGCCGTAGGCGTAGGGCCCGTAGGCGCCGCCGGGGTTCGGCGGCTTCAGCAGCTCTTTGATGAAAAAGAGCCCGGTCGGCGTCGGGGTGCCCCCGGCGCCGAGGCCGATCCGTTCGTCGAGGACGACGGCGTTCCCGTTGAATGCAGTGATCCGGTGTTCGCGCAGCCCGATCACGATGAAGTAGCTGGTCGGGGAGATGCCCACCTGATCGCTCTTGACCCATCCGGAGCTGCCGTTTGGCCGGACAGGAAGGAACACGTTCACCCAACCGGGTTGCTGGCTGCGGACGAGCATCACCAGGGGGGCGCCCGACTCCTGCGGGTTCGCCATCGTGCGGGCGGACGATGACCCGCTGGGCGACGAGAAGATCTCGACGCTGGGCACAACTGCGGTGGCGACCAGGTTGGGCCCGCCGCTGTGCGAGGGCGGCGGCCCGAGGGGCGCCAGCGGGTCGAGGTCGCCGGACGCAGCATCGGGCGCCGGTGCGGTGGTGGTGGTGGTCGTCGTTTCTTCCGGCGCCGGTTGATCACCGGCCGGTCCGGCCGCCACCTGTTGCGCCCCGCTGGTGTCGGTGCCGGCCGAGTGGGTGATGGCCGCCGAGATGCCCAGCACCATCAGCGTCGCGCACAGCCCGGCGAGAAAGCGTTCCCGGAGCGACAGTCCGTGCTGCGGCGCCGACGAGGTCTCGGCGGCCGTCGTTTCGTCTTTGACCGCTGGGTTCGGCACGGTTTCAGGGTAACGCACCGACCACTGCCGACAGGCTCATGTCAGCCTCCACAAAACCCGAAGGGCCAGCCGTCCCGGAGAGCGGCCAGCTATGGCGTGGGCGTCGTGGGCGCGCCGGAGGTGGTCTGCTGACCCGGCGTGGGCTGGCGGACCGGTCGGGCGATCCAGATCACATAGCTGGTGATCCACGGAAGCGTGTCCGTCAGACGGTCGTCGAGGTCGGAGACGCGCCGGATGAACGTGGGGTCGTCGGTGGAGAGCAGGTTGCGGAAGATCCCGAATCGGATGTGGAACAGCAGTTCGTAGGGCAGCACGCTGTAGCGCTGCTGCTTCACCATCTCGAACCCGGCCGCCTTGAGGGCGGCCCGGTTCCGACGAGCGCCGTAGAAGAAGTAGCGCTCTCGCCGGGGCGCGAACCCGCTGAATATCCAGAACTGCGGACAACCCAGCCGGGCCTCGATCACGGCCACCCGGCCGTCGGGGCCGACGACGCGCGATGCCTCCCGTAGCAGGCTGGCCGGGTCGTCGAGGTGGTGGAGAAGGTTCTTGATGATGACCAGGTCACGGCTGGCGGCCGGTAGCCCGGCCATGACCTCGGTGGCGTCGCCGGCGGTGAGGTTGTCACCGAGGGTCGGGCGGGCCAGTTCGAGGGCGGCCTGGCTCAGGTCGGCACCGCTGTAGGCAATTGTCAGCCCTCGAGGCTCAGCCGTGCGCTTGATGGCGGAGCCGAAGAAGCCCTCCCCGCAGCCGACCTCGAAGATCCGCAGACCGGTCTCGCCCAGGGAGAGGTCGGAAACGCTGTCGAGTAACCGGGCGGCGAGCCGGTCGTAGAACGACCGGAACAACGGGTGCTTGAGCTGGTCGTGCACCGCCGCCACCCGTTTCGGGTAGTGGCGGTCGTAGTAGCTCTGTTGGAATTCGCGCTGGTCTTCGATCACTGGGCTACGAACACTACTTGGCAGCCTCTTCGACGACGCTGACGGGAATCAGGACGGGCCCGTCGCCGCCGACGCGACGGACTTGGCGTTCGGGCCGCGGCAGGCGGGGGAGGCGCCTGCGCCAGGCCTTGACGACGCCGAGGCGCCAGGCGATGTAGCCGGACCAGCCGGGGATCATCGAGAAGTCCATGATGCGCAGATGGTCGAACAGGCGCTTGCACAGGTAGACCATGCGCAGGGTCAATCCCAGGCGGGGGTACATGGTCTGGGGCGTGGCGCTTGATTCCACCCGGCGGAGCATTCGGTCGAAGAGCCATCGGGGCGGCTTCCACAGGGCCAGGACGTGTAGGAGGAGGTTGGCGGCCCGGGGTGGTATCACCGCGTAGTTGGCCGAGATGTCGTCGAGGTCGACGCCCGCCTCGACGATCTGCTTGGCCAACTCGGTGTTAGGGATCACCCGGAGCGAGTAGATGAACAGGATGTACGGCCGGGGCATCTTGTAGAGCAGTTCCAGGGTGTCGACCACGTCTTGGCGGGTCTCCACCGGGTTGTCGACGATGATGTCGTAGGCCGGGGGGATGTGGTACTTCGGCGAGAAGGAGGCGGTCACCACGCCGGCCTCGAGGATGCGCTCCGGCGGGGTGGGCCGCTTGTAGAAGTCGAGGATGGCCTGGCTGCCGCTCTGGATGCCCATGCGGACCCGGTTCATCCCCGCCCAGGTGAGGATCTCGAACTTGTCCTGCTTGAC
>JBBSIS010000154.1:0-7568 GCA_038231955.1 Acidimicrobiales bacterium | reverse complement strand
GACGACGGCGACGGCGGCCACCGCGGGATGGCGGGCCAGCGCGGCCTCGACCTCGCCGCACTCGATCCGGTACCCGTGGATCTTGACCTGGTCGTCGATGCGGCCGACGTAGTCCAGATCCCCTCCCGGCAGCTCACGGACCAGGTCACCGCTGCGGTACATCCGGCCCCGGTCATCTCCGCCGGACGCGGGGTCGGCGGGCCCGTCGACGAAGCGCTCGATGGTCAGCTCCGGGCGGTTGAGGTAGCCCCGGGCCAGACCGGCCCCGCCGATGAGCAGCTCACCCGTCACGCCGGCGGCCACGGGACGCAACCCGTCGTCGACGACGACCACCGTGGTGCCGGGCAGCGGCCGCCCGATGGGCGGGTCGTGGGCCGCGCCGATGTCGGCGCCGGACGCGGGCTCGTAGAAGGTGGACATGCAGGTCGTCTCGGTGGGCCCGTACACGTTGATCCACCGGCGGCGCCCGCCGCTGACCCGGGCCCAGGTGGCATACGCCGGCCCTGAGGCCTTCTCACCGCCCACGATGGCGAGGCGGATGTCGTCGGGGACGCGCTCGTCGAGCGCCTCGAGATCGCGGGCCCAGGCGTGCCAGTAGGCCGTCGGCAGGTTGACCACAGTGACCCGCTGGTCCCGCAGCCAGTCGAGCCAGGGGCGGCCGAGGAGCGGGATGCCCTGTTCGGGACGGAACACCACGGTGGCTCCGGCGGCCCAGGTGGGGAACATCTCCTCGATGCTGGCGTCGAAGCCGATGGAGCAGAACTGCAGCACCCGGTCACCGGGAGCGAGCCGGTAGAGGTCGATGGCGGCCCGATGGTGGTTGACCAGGCCTCGGTTGGTCAGCATCACTCCTTTGGGCCGGCCGGTGGAGCCCGAGGTGTAGATCACATAGGCCAGGTGCTCGGGGCCCGTCGTGCGGGATGGCGCCACCGCGGGCCGGTCGGCCCAGTCGGCGGCGTCGGCGTCGACGCGCACGACCGGCCCGGCGGCGCCGACGCCGGAGAGCCGCTCGACGAGGGCCGCCCGGGTGACGACGGCGGCCACGGCGGCATCGTCGGCCATGAAGGCCAGCCGCTCCGCGGGGTAGGTGGGATCCAGCGGCACGCAGGCGCCGCCGGCCTTGAGGACGCCCTGAAGGGCCACAGCCATGTCGAGGCCGCGCTCCAGGCACACGGCGACGGTGACGTCGGGGCCGACGCCGAAGGACCGGAGATGCCGGGCCAGGCGGTTGGCCCGGGCGTCGAGATCGCCGAAGGTCAGCGACGCCCCGCCGGCCACGGCGGCGATGGCCTGTAGGTTCCGGGCGGCGGCCGCCTCCACCAGGTCGACCACCGTCGTGCCCCCCGGTCCCACGGTGCTCCAGCCTACGGGAGCCCCGGCAGCTCCGAGACCCGCATCATCGGGTCGAGGGCGACCGCGTCCAGCACCCGGCGGTACCGGGTGGCCAGGGCGGCCATGGTGGAGCGTTCGTACAGCTCGACGTCGTAGACCAGGCTGGCGTCGAGCGATCCGTGGCCCGTGCCGGCCACGAACAACTCGACGTCGAGACGAGCGGTGACACCCCGGCCGTCGACGGAGCCGTACTCGGCGCCGCTGTACCCACCGACGTCGGCCCCCGCCACGCCGGCGCCCAGCTCGCCAGGCATGGCCACGTGCTCCTGGAACTCGAAAGCGACCTGGATGACCGGGTTGCGGCTGAGATCCCGGGGCGACCCGATGCGCTCGACCACCTTGTCGAAGGGCGCCTCCTGGTGGTCGAAGGCATCCAGGGTGGTCCGACGCACCCGCGCCACGACCTCCTCGAACGAGGGATCACCCGACAGGTCGGTGCGCAGGGCCACGGGGTTGACGAACAGGCCGACCAGGTCGTCGAGCTCGCCTCGGATCCGCCCCGATGTCGTCCCCCCGACGACGAGGTCGACACTGCCGGTGGCGCGGGCGAGCAGGGCCTTGAAGCCGGCCAGGAGGGTCATGTACAAGGTTGCGCCGCCGGACCGGCCCAGGGCCCGCAGCGACGCGACCACCGCGGCGGAGATTTCGAAGCGCTCCATGGCGCCGCGATACGACGGCATGGGCGGCCGGGGCCGGCCGGCGGGCAGCTCCAAGGCCACCGGCGCCCCGGCCAGCCGGGCCTGCCAGTGATCGAGATGCGCCTCCAGCTCGGCGCCGGCCAACCGCCGACGCTGCCAGGCGGCGAAGTCGGCGTACTGGACGGCGAGGGCGCCCAGCGGCGAGGGCTCGCGGCGGCAGAAGGCGCCGTAGAGCACCGACAGCTCGCGAAGCATCACGCCGGTGGACCAGCCGTCGGAGACGATGTGGTGCACAGTGAGCAGGAGCACGTGCTCGCGTGGGCCCAGGCGGAGCAGTCGGGCGCGCAGGACCGGCCCCCGGGCCAGGTCGAAGGGTCGAGCCGCCTCCACGCCGGCCAGCCGGCGGGCGTCGGCTTCAGCGTCGAGCCGGTCGCGCCCGCTCAGGTCGTCGAGCGCGAGCGGCACCGGCGCCGGTGGGGCGACGAGTTGCCGGGGCCGGCCCCTCGTCGACGGGAAGCTGGTGCGCAACACCTCGTGGCGGGCCACGACGGCCTCGATCGCCTGCTCGAGGGCCTTCACATCCAATTCGCCGGTGAGCCGGTAGGCCGACGGCATGTTGTAGAACGGGTTGTCGGGCGCCAGTTGGTCCAGGAACCACAGGGGCTCCTGGCCGAACGACAGCGCCAGCTCCTCGCCGTCGTCGCGACGGACCGGCGCAAGTGGGGGCCCCTCCGCCCGGCCCGTCGCCCGGGCGGCCTCGACGGCCCGGCCCAGGCCGGTCACGGTGGGTGAGTCGAACATGGCCCGCAGCGGCACTTCGACGGCGAGGACGTCTCGAACCTTGGAGATGACCCTGGCGGCGAGGAGGGAGTGGCCGCCCAGATCGAAGAAGTCGTCGTCGACGCCCAGCTCGTCAGCGCCCAGAACCTCGGACCAGATGGCCAGGAGCGACGCCTCGGTGACGGTACGGGCCGGGGCCACGGGGGCATCTCCCCGGCGGGCCCCCCGCCGGGGAGGCGCCGGCAGGGCCCGGCGATCGACCTTGCCGTTCGGCGTCAACGGGAGCGAGTCGAGGGCCACGACGGCCGACGGCACCATGTAGTCGGGCAGGGACGACCGCAACGCCGCTCGCAGGTCGCCGGCCAGCCGGTGAGCGCGGCTGGCCCGCTCCCGGGTGGCCAGCGGGTCGGTGGTCAACGCCCGGACGTCGCTCCCGCCGGCGGCAGATGGGAAGCACACGACGGGGCCCGGCCCGGCGCCAGCTCGGAGGAAGACGGCGTCGAAGGCTCCCTGTTGATCTGCTCCGGCCCAGCTGCACTCCACGGTGAAGCCGAGCTCGTCGCCCAGCGCCCACAACTCCTCGGGCTCGACCCCGCCGGCGCGCCGTCGAGCCTCGGCCCGGAGGGCCCCCGCGTCGGGCGGCGGCTCCGGCTGTTCGAGCAGATCCACCACCAGCAGTGACTCGTGGACGCGAGCATTGGGGACGGCCGTCACTCCCACCTCGTCGCGGCCCGGTTCGGTCAGCAGGCGGCGCAGCACGGCCAGGCTCAGCCCCTCCCCCACCCAGTCGAGCCACTTCGGCGCCACCGTCCGCACCGGCGGTTCCCCGACCTGGATGCGCACGTCGTAGCGGAAGCGGGTGAGCTCGTTGAGGTGGCGGCCCCGCTTGAGGTGGATCTGGACGTGGGAGATGCCCGGCAGCTCCGAGGCCACCACGGAGAAGAACGCAGGGTCGACGATCAGCTCGTTGTCCTCGTCGATCCGCTGATCGATCGCCGCCCGCAGGCGGGCCGACGGGGCGCGGTCGTCGGCTCCGTCGAAGACCACGGACGCGTGGAACGCCCGCAGAAGCGGAAGGCTGCGCACGTCGCCCAGGACGATCGAACCTCCCTCGCGGAGCCGGGAGGTGGCCTCGAGCAGTACCCCCCGCAGGTACTCGGCGCCCGGGAAGTACTGGATGACGGAGTTGGCCAGGACCACGTCGAACGGCTCGTCGGGAAACCCGGAGAAGTCAGTCGCCTCCCGATGAAAGAGCACGACGTCGTCCATGCCGGCGCGGCGCAGACGGCCGTCGAGGGCGGACAGGGTGGCGGCCGAGAGGTCGGTGCCCACGTAGCTCACGCAGTGGGGTGCCAGCCGCCATAGCAGCAGGCCGGTGCCGCAGCCGAGCTCGAGCACCCGCTCCGGCCGCAGGGCCAGGACGCGGGTGACGATGGCATCCACGGCCTCGGTCATCTCCTGGCGGGGGATGGGTCGGCCCGTGTAACTGCTGACCCAGCCGGCCGTGTCGAAGCCGGAGTCGGCCACGTCGGCAGATGGCGCGCCCTGGGCCTGGTCGTAGACGTGGCGCCATTCGGCGACCTGCGTGGCCGCCAACGCCTGCCTGTCGGCCGCCCCGGCCGTCCCTATCGCGCCGGTGAGACCGTCGGGCCCGGGCTCGGGCACCACGTAGGCCACGAGGCGGACGTCGCCCGGCGTGTCCTCCCGGGCCACCACCACCGCCGATCGCACCGCGGGCTGGGCCTCCAGCGCAGCCTCGACCTCACCGCACTCGATGCGGAACCCGCTGATCTTGACCTGGTGGTCGAGGCGGCCGAGGAGCTCCACCTCGCCGTCGGGCCGCCACCGGGCCAGATCGCCGGTCTTGTACACGCGAGCGCCCGCTGACCGGTCGAAGGGATGGGCGATGAAGCGCTCGGCCGTGAGCTCCGGGCGCCCCAGGTAGCCCTGGGCCAGGCCGTGGCCGCCGATGTGTAGCTCGCCCGCCACTCCCTCCGGCACCGGATCGAGGCGCTCGTCGAGGATATACAGGCTGGTGTTGGCGACCGGCCGCCCGACGCTGAGGGGCTTCCCGCGGGTCGTCACCTGCAGCGCGGTCGACCAGATCGTCGTCTCGGTGGGGCCGTAGAGATTCCACAGCTCGACGCCCCGGTCGAGAAGCCGGTCGGCCAGCGCCACCGGCAGCGCCTCGCCGCCGCAGAGGGCGGTGAAGCCGTCACGGCCGGTCCACCCGGCCTCGACCAGCATTCGCCACGTGGCCGGCGTGGCCTGCATCACCGTGGCCCCGCAGTGCTCCAGGAGGGCCATGAGCTGAAGGGGATCGCTGGCCGCGGCCCGGGAGGCGACGACGACGTGGGCCCCGGTCGCCAGGGGCAACCACAGTTCGAGGCCGGCGATGTCGAACGACAGGGTCGTGACGGCCAGCAGCACGTCGTCAGGGCCCAGACCGGGACGCTCCGCCATCGTCGTCAGAAAGTTGACCAGCGCCCGGTTGGCCACGGCGACGCCCTTTGGCCTCCCGGTCGAACCCGAGGTGTAGATGACGTAGGCGAGATCGTCGGGGCCGGCGCCGGCGGGGGCCGGCCGGTCGTCGCCGTCGGCCCGGTCACCGTCGACCCACACCACTCGTACCGGATGGAAGGCCAGCGAGGCGAGCAGGCTGGTGTGGGTCACCACAACGGGAGCGGCGCAGTCGCCCAGCATGAAGGCCACCCGCTCGGCCGGGAAGCCCGGGTCCAGGGGCACGTAGGCGCCGCCGGCGCGGGCGATGGCGACGAGGGCGACCACCATCTCCACCGAGCGCTCGAGGTACGTCCCGACCAGCACGCCCGGGCCCACACCTTCGGCCGTCAGGCGCCGGGCCAGGCGGTCGGCTCGGGCCTCCAGCTGGTCGAAGGTGAGGGTGTCGGGGCCGAAGGTCACCGCCGGCGCCCGTGGGGCCCTGGCCGTTTGGGCGGCGACCAGGTCGGCCACGCCCACCTGTGGGTACGGGGCGGCGGTATCGTTCCACTCCACCAGGATCCGGTGGCGCTCGGCATCGGGCAGCACCGGCGATCAGGCCCCCACCGGCGGGGCGACAGCCATCGCTGCGGCCAGCATCTCGGGCGTGCGGCACCGCACGACCTGGTCGTCGCCGAATACCATTCCCGCGTCCCGGGCCTCGGCCAGCACCTGGAGGAAAGAAAAGTCCTGCCAATAGCTCATCCCCGGCCCCGCGGGGCGGCCGCGAATTTCTCCCCACATGGCGGCCAGGTCGACGGCCCCGGGAGAGGACTCCGCGCCCCCCGGCGAACCGGGACTGCCGCACGGGCGGGCCGACGGCAGGGCGGCGATATCGATGCGCCCGTCGCGACGACGGGGCAGGACGTCGACCATGACGGCCTCGGCCGGCCACAGCACTCCGGGAAAGTCGCCCCACAGGGCCCGCCGCAGCTGAGCCAGGGCCGGCGGGGGCTTGCAGTCGGCCACCACATAGGCAACCAGCCGGCAGCCGGCGTCGACGTCGTCGTCGACCGCCACCGCCACCTCGGCCACGCCCGGGCACCGGGCCAGGGCCGGCTCCAAGTGGCTGCGCCGGGCATGGAACCCCCGCAGCTCCACCACGTCGTCGGACGCGACCGGTGGGACCTCGCCCGCCCACAGGGCTGAGACCGGTCGCGACGGGTCGGCCACCACGTCGGCCAGCAGGGCGTGAAAGTCCTCCAGCAGCCGGCGGCCGGCGGCACCGTCGAACACTCCTCGGGCGACCAGCGCCATGCCATCGGGGCTGTCGAGCAGGGAGAGGATGAGGAAGCTCCCGAGGTAGATGCCATCGCCCCAGACGGGCGCCGGTTGACCTGCTCCTCCAGGACGACGGGGGCGGCCGTCGTCGACCGGATCATCCGGGCCCGAGCTGAAATGGCGCTCCCGGCGGGCCGACGACGGGGTCTCGTACCGGCTGGACGCCAGCCCTGGCAACGACAGCGTGACCTGCTGTGGGGTCTCGCCCTGGAACACCACCGCCACCTGGGGCGCCACACCGTGGTCGGCCGCGGTACCGCCGAGTGACTCCTGCAACGCGGCTTCGAACGCCACCGCCTGATGGGACAGCGATCCCAACAGCGACGAGCGCGTGCGCAGCACCAGTTCCGGGAAGGTCGGGTCGCCGTCCAGGCGGAGCCGGAGCGGGATCTTCTTGGTGAAGCAGCCGACGAGCGGCTCGAGGTCACTGCGGTCGCGGTTGGCCACCACCGTGGCGATCAGCAGGTCGTCCTGACCGGTGGCGCGGGCCAGCAACACCGAGAAGGCGGACAACGCGATCATGAACGGCGTGGCCCGCAGCTGGGGCGACAGGGCCCGCAGCCCCACCGCCACCGCCGGCGCCAGATCCAGGCGAATGGGCTCCCCGGGCCCCGGCCGGCCCACGCCGCCACCGCCGGCGATGGACACCTGCACGGCCAGCGGGGCGCCGTCCAGCTCGCGGCGCCACCACGAGCGCTGGGCGGCGCCGAGCTCTCCGGCCATCCTGGCCCGCTGGCCGCGGCAGAAGTCGACGAAGGCCGTGGGCGGCTCAACCAGGGGTGACGGCACCCCGGCCAGCCCGGCGCAGTAGAGAGCGGACAGCTCGCGCCGGAACACGTCGACCGACCAGTCGTCGAACACCGTGTGGTGCAACCGCACGACGAGGAGGTGGTCGTCCGGGCCGAGCCGCAACAGCCGCGGTTGGAACAGCGGCCCGCTCACCAGGTCGAACGGATGGCCGGTGGCCTCGACCAGTAG
>JBBSIS010000153.1:0-7575 GCA_038231955.1 Acidimicrobiales bacterium | reverse complement strand
CACCGCATCTCCGGCGAGGTCGATGCGGCAGTCCCAGCGATGAAATAGCCGCCCGGGTTATCGTCGTGCGAAAGAACCAGTATCTCATCCCCCTGGGAGGAGATCAACCGACCTGACTCACTCGGCGCTACACCGGTGACAGTAACTGTTCACGTGCTCTCGCGCGGAGCGCGCGAGTCCACCACTCCCCGCGCGCAGTGGGATAGAACACTCGTGTGGAGCCGGCCGAGCGGGTCGCCGAACTGGAAGCGGAGAACGCCCTCCAGCGTGAGCTGATCGCCCGGCTGGAGGCCCGCATCGTCGAGCTGGAGCGCCTGCTGGGCAAGCACTCCGGCAACTCCTCGCTGCCGCCGTCGACTGACAGCCAGGCCCAACGCCAGACCCGGCCGAAGCCGGCCAAGCGGGTGAAGGGCCAGCGCCGACAGGGCAAGCAGCCCGGCGCACCGGGCGCCCACCTCCAACGTGTGGCCAATCCGGACCGGGTCGTCGCCCACGTCCCGGCCACCTGTCGGGGCTGCGGCGCCGACCTGGCCGACGCGGAAGTGGTCGGCACCGAGTCCCGACAAGTGTTCGACCTGCCCGAGCGTCGCGCCGAGGTCGCCGACCACCGAGCCCAGAAGCGGCGCTGCGGCTGCGGGTGTGAGACGACGGCCGAGTTCCCCTCCGAGGCGACCGCGCCCGCATGCTGGGGACCGAAGGTGCGGGCGGTGGCTGTCTACCTCATGGTCCGCCATCACTTGCCCATCGCCCGGGTGGCGGAGATCCTCTCCGACCTGCTGGGGGCGCCGGTGTCGACGGGGTGGCTGGCCGGGCTGACCGGCGAGGCCGCCGAGGACCTGGGGCCGTTCATCGCCAATCTCAAGGACCGCCTGGCCGCGGAGCCGGTGGCCCACGCCGATGAGACCGGCTGTCGGGTCGCCGGCGTCAAGCAGTGGTTCCACGTCTTCTCCACCGCGCTGCTGACCTACCTGGCCGTCCACGCCAAGCGAGGGAACAAGGCCACCGACGACATGGGCATCCTGGGCCGCTTCGACGGCGTGCTCGTGCACGACCGGTGGGCCCCCTACTGGACCTACAGCCGGGTCCGTCACGCCATCTGCAACGCCCACATCCTCCGCGACCTTGCCGCCGTCGCCGAGGTCGACCGCTACAAACCGTGGGCCGACGCCATGGCCGGCCTTCTCGTCGACGCGAAACGACGATGCGACCGCGCCCGGGAACAGGGCCGGGACCAGCTGCCCCGCGGCCAGCGCCAGCTCGTGCTCGCCCGCTACGACGCGCTCGTCGTCGACTTCTTCGCCGCCCACCCGCCACCGCCAGAGGGCTGGCGCAAGGGCAGCTACGGACGTGACGCCCGCAACCTCGCCATCGCCCTGCGCGATCACCGCCACGAGGTGCTCCGTTTCGTCGCCGACCTGGCCGTCCCCTTCGACAACAACCAGGGCGAGCGCGACCTGCGCATGGCCAAGCTCCAGCAGAAGGTCAGCGGTTCGTTCCGGACCGATCACGGAGCCCGCCGTTTCGCCACCGTGCGCAGCTACATCGAGACCGGCCGCAAACACGGCCTCAACCCTCTCGACCTGCTCGCCCAGCTATTCAACGGCCAACCCTGGACGGTCCCCACCGCGGCGACGGCCTGAACAGTTACCCGAGGAGCACGCTAGCGGCAAGCATTGAGGGTACGAAACGACCACGGCGCTTCGGACAACTGGTCGACGACATACGTCCTATCCAATCGTTGGCCCGGGCGACCCCCGTCGGGCGACGGAGTCCTTATATCGGGGAAAGTTAGCAGCGTCAGCGCGATCGCGCAAGTGGTTCGCGTGCTCGACCTGGCGCAGCATCGGTGCGTCCCGACGAAGCGGTCGCCGCAGCCGCCGCACTCGTAGACGGTGCTGTCCTTTCGGCGCGCCGGGGGCAGTGTCAAGGGCCAATTGAGTTCTGCCCGGGGGCGGTCGTGAAACCGGCCCGGTAACGGCCAGCAAACCTGCCCACACACGGTCAGCAGATGTGCCCAGGATGGTCGGCTGGCATCACCTCCCCTCGGTCAGGTCGGCGATGGCCACCGGTTCGCCGCATTCTCTGAACTAAGTGTTGGAGTCGAGACCAGGGGATTGCCTCTTTGTTGACAGGTCGTTCTTCTTCCTTCGACACGCCGGAACGACCAACGATTGAAACGACATTGAGCAGGTGAGGAACGAGCGCGCCGACCTCTGTCGATGGGCCTTTGAGAAAGCAGCAAGCCAGGCAAGGAGGATGGCGCCCGAATCAAGGATTGGGAGCGACGTTCAGCGGGGGTCGCGGAGCAGGGGGCGCCATCCTCCTTGGGTGATTCTCTGCGCGGTGGCGCTCCGGGCCGTCAAGCCGCTGCGCTGTTAGGGGGGCCCTCCCGCAAGCGGGCGCCTCCCCCTAACACCGGTCGGCTTGACCGCCCTGGTCGGCGCCGGTCACGAGGGCCGGCCCGGTGCCTGACGGGGCCGCTTCGCTGCTGGGTGCTGCCCTTGCACCGGTGGCGGGCGGGAAGGGCCCAGGCAACTGGCCAGAGCCGGCGATGGGACCGGGCCCTTCGACGGTCATCTTGACGGCGATGTGGTGGGACCGCGCTCCGGGCGGCGCTGATCGGGCCGACCACACCTCGGTCGGCCGGCCCGGGCCGCCGAGGAGCTGGCGGTCGAGCGCGCCGGCGCCCACGAGCAGGTGCAGGGCCCGGTCGATCTGGGCCTTGGGCCGGTTGCGGGCGAACAGGTCCCGGATCTGGGAGCGGGTGAGGCCGTCGGGGTGCTCGCTGACGGCCCGGTTGATCTCATCGGCCACCGGGTCCCCGAGGGAGTCGCCGAAGACGAAGGCCGCGGAGCGCGCCGCGTAGTCCCACAGGGCCAGGCCGGCGCGCAGGTGGGCGGCGCCGATGGCGACCTGGTCGTCGAAGAGGGCGTAGAGCAGGGCCAGGCGGACCACGTGGGCCTCGGCCCGCCCGCAGACGGCGCCGAGCAGGCCGGGCCGCCCGGCGCTGAGGGCCGGGTAGAGCTCCCACCAGATGGCGCGGGCTTCGTCGTCGAGGCCGAGCCGATCAGCGGTCCGCCGGGAGGCGATCACCTCGGCCAGGCGGGTGACCAGGGGGGCCAGGCGGGCCTGGTCAGGGCTGGCGCCTTCGGGCAGGAGCCGGGCCCGGCGCACGGCCACCAGCAGGAACCGGTTGACGGCCTCGGTCCCCGAGATGTGCCGCAGGAGCTCATCCGCGGTGATGTGGCCCACGATGGACACGTGTGCGGCGCTGGCCCGGGCCGGGTCGTGCTTGGTGATGACCTGGAGGGACTTGCCGTCCCAGGCGTTGCGCAGCACCGGGGACAACGTGTTGGCCTCCCGGGATGCGGCCTTGAGCACCGAGGCCAGCTCCGGCTCGAGCACCAGCAGCCGGGGGTCGGGCGCCGGGCCGTGCTCGGTGTCGCGCAGGTGCCAGATGAGCCCCTCGCCCGAGCTCAGCCCCGACACCACCCGGCCCGTGGTCCAGGGCCGGTCCACCTCGGCCAGGACGGCCTCGACCACGTCCCAGGAGCTGCCCTTGCGCCCCGAGCCCGACGGGCCGACGAGGACCACGAACTCATTCCCCCGGTGCCGG
Organism: Acidimicrobiales bacterium; assembly: GCA_038231955.1. Classification (GTDB taxonomy): domain Bacteria; phylum Actinomycetota; class Acidimicrobiia; order Acidimicrobiales; family AC-14; genus CADCTB01. The sequence continues at coordinate 3,959 of JBBSIS010000153.1, read as the reverse complement.
CTGGCCCCCACCTGGTAGTGGGGCCCCCGCCCCAGGATCGAGCCGACCCCGACGAGGAGCTGGACCAGGACCGCCACCGGGTCGGCCTCGGTGGAAGGGGCGATGGCGGCCACCAGTTCCCCGGCCAGGCCGCAGAACGCCGCCGGGGACGGAGGGGCGGGCCAGGGGTCACCTTCGGGGCGGGCCAGCGGCGGCATCGACGCTGGGCTGGGTGGCGACGTGCCCGCCCGAGACGGATTGGCGTCGGCCTCCTCGGGCCACAGGGGCTGGGAGCCGGCGCTCATCGCGAGCCCGCTTCGCCGGCCATCGCCGGGGCGGGGGAACGAGCGAGGGTCGGGAAGGGGAGCTGCGTCACGGTGCTGGGACGGCCGCTGCGGTCCATCTGGGCGAGCTTGTCGTTCGCCCCGGCCAGGCTGACCTCCAGCCCGTCGACCTCGCCCAGCCACCCTTCGCGTTGGGCCTCGGCGACACGAGCGGTCAGGTTGTCGCGGATCTCGACGAGGCGGCCCCGCTGGGCGGGGTCGGGCCACAGCATCGGGCAGCGGACGCAGGCGTGCTCGTGGATGCACGGCGTGGAGAACGCCCGGGCGCAGGTCCCGAGGGACACCTTGCGCCGCTCGAAGTGCCCCAGGAACTCCTGCCACTCCTCGTCGGTTGGGACGCGGTACTCCTCGCTGGGGCGCAGTGATCGCCGCCGGGCCAGGTAGGCGAGGTGGGCCTGGATCGCCTCCTCGGGGTAGACGGCCTTGTAGCCCATGGTGACGTTGATGTCGCGGTGGCCGGCGATGACCTGGGCGATGTGGGGCGGCAGGCCGTTCACGATGGCGTCGGTGATGAACATCCGGCGGAAGTCATGGGGTGTGTAGTGGAGCGGGCGACCTTCCACCGCGTCGACGAGGCCGGTCTCGGCGACCGCCGCGGTGAGGATCACGAGCAGGCTGCTGTGCGCGATCCCCCGGTCCTCGCCGTGGATGCGCCGTTGCAACAGGCGCGGCGCCGGCGCCAACCACACGCGTTCGTAGTCGTCATAGGTCGAGACGAGCGGCACGGCGCCGTGGCGGCCCCGGCTCCGGCCGATGACCGTCGCCAGCACCTCGGCCAGCTCGGGCCTGACCACCACGAGCCGCTCGGCGTCGGTCTTGGACGGGGCGACCTGCAGCAGTGGGACCAGCTCGCCGGTGGTGGGGAGCCGGTACTGCACCAGGCTGTGGTGGCTGAGCTCGAGCAGCTCCTCGACCCGGATGCCGGTGGCCCGCAGGATCTCGACGCTCGCCCAAGCCCAGAAAGCGCGGGTCTCCTCGCTGGTCAGGTCGCGACGCCTGCCGCGCTCGGGGTCATCCACCCAGACGCCGTCGGACCGCCTGCGGCGGGTGAACCGAGACCCTGCGTGGGTGAAGGCTTCGCCCGGCTCGGCCCGAGCACCGGCGTCGAGCAACGCCGCGGTCGCCTTGCGGCGCTCATTGAGGGCCCGCACCAGGGCGGGCAGGGCCGGCAGACGGGCGCGGGTGCGGGCGTCCATGCGCGCCTTGCGCTGGCGCGTGGCCTTGGCCCGGATGCCCTCCTCCTCGCCGACGGGCGCCGCCGCCACCCACCCGCCCCAGCGCCCAGGGTCCTCGATCGCCCAGTGGGCCAGGTCCAAGTAGAACGCCCGCACCGGGGTCAGGCACTCCCGGTAGCTCAGACGGGCCACGACCACCTCAGCGCCGCCGGCGTCGCCGCCCACCTTCTTCACCATGGTCGCCAGGCGCTGTTTCCAGGCGCTGGCCACCTCGGCCGGTAGAGCGATGCTGTCGATGCCGGGGTGGTGGGCCTCGAGGTCGGCCCAGAAGAGCCGGCCCAGCAGGTTGGCCAGCCTGACCAGGGTGTTGTAGTCCAAGGCAGGCTGGCGCTCCTTGAGGTAGTCGACCAGCAGGTCGCGCACCGGGCGGCACACCAGCCCGTAGCGGTCGATCAGATGCTCGGGGCTGCGCTGGCCGACGGTGCGCAGCTGGCGCAGGCTTGGCGGCGCCTCCTCGCCGAGCACCCCGCTTCCGTGCAGCATCCGGTAGAACAGCGTGGCGCCATCGGAGATCCCCCCGGGGTCATCGGCCTCGGCCTCGAGCAGCTCCAGCACGTCGCCGACGGTGATGTCCCCCACCACGCCTCCCTTGGCCGCCATGATCAGCGCGGCCCGGTAGAGGGTGTGGCCGCGGGCCTTGGCCGACACCCCGGGGTCGGCATCGCAGTGCTCGGCCAACCGGGCGAGCCCGTCGGGGTCCCGAGTGGCGCGCAGGGTGCGGACCAGGGAGCCATTGGACAAAGGGCCCGACACCAGCCAGGCCAGCGAAGGACGCAGCACCTCGGCGCTGATCGCCGCCCGCAGGGCCAGGGCCATGAAGTCCTGGTGCCAGCTCACCGGCTGAGCACGCCCGACCACCCACGCGGTGCGGGCCCGCCGCCAGGCCATGCCGGCCACGTCGGCCTCGACGTGGTGCCATCGTTGCTGCCAGGTCGCTCCCGGGCTGAGGGCCAGCCACTCGAGGAACAGCTCCACGCCGATCCTGCGCCTGCGCTGGGCGTCGGGGCTCTCGGCCACGAATGGCGCCGAGGTCAACAGCGCAATCGCGTCGTCGCGGCTCAGTCGCGTCGCCGGCCAGCACGCCGGCGCCGGGCGCGGGGGGAAGTCCTCGGCCATCGCCGCTCGCAGGGCGGCGCGTTTGCGGCCCACGGCAACCACGGCGGGGCCATCGGGGGGCGGGCTCACGAGGGTGCCGTGCCGAAGAGGACGTCGAGGGTCTCGGGCCGGTAGCCCGGCGCCGGCGGGGGCGCCACCCGCTCTGCCGCTCGGCGGGTCTGCTCGGCGTGATGGGCCAACAGCCGACGGATGACGTCCTCCTTGCGGGGGGTCAGGTAGATCTGGGTCGTGGTCAGCTGCGCATGGCCCAGCACGAACTGGACGTCGGTGAGGGGAAGGGCCGGGTCCTCGGCCATCCGGTAGGCGGCGGTGTGGCGCAGGGAGTGCAGGGTCGCGCCCGAGCCCACCAGGTCATTGACCCGCTCGAACATGCGATGGGCGCCGTGGTAGCTCAGCGGGTGCACGGGGCGCCGCCGTGTCCACCACAGCGGTTGGCGGCGCCCGGAGGGGATGAGGCCGTCCATCTCGAGCTGGTAGAGCCGCAGCCACACGAAGGCGTCGGTGGAGGCGGGCAGCTCCTGGACGGCCCCGGTCCCCTTGCGCACCACAGCGATCAGCTGGCGCTCGGGGTTGACCCCGCCCGCCGTCGTCGACAACAGCTCCGAGGCCCGCGCCCCGGTCGAGACGTAGAAGGCGACCATGGCGCGGTCGCGGTGGGAGGGCAGGCGGGCGAAGATCTCGTTGAACTCGGCGTCGGGCACCGCCCGAGGGATCCTCGTCGGCACCTTCGGGCGATAGGCGCCGGCCCGCTCGTTGCGGTGCGGCTCCATCGGGTTGTGGTGGGCGTTGGCCCGGCCCCCCCGAGAACGGGCCAGGGGGAAGGGGTTGAGGTCCGGCCCGCTCCCCGCGTCGCGGTGGAAGTCGTAGAAGGCGCGCAGCACCGTCTCGCTGTGGGCGCGCACCGAAGCCGAATAGCGCTGACCGCCCACCCCGCCGGGAGCCTGGCCCGGGGCCTCCTCCGGATGGCGCCAGTGCGGCCTCACCGGCTTGTCGGCCACCGCCAACCACAGCGAGAAGTCCCGGGCCTCGGTCCGCGTGGCCTGGTCCCACGCCACTCCCGCCGCCCAACAGAACCGGAACCACCGAAGCAGGTCCATGCCGTAGGAACGCAGGGTCGCCGACGACCGCCCCGCCGCCTGAAGCTCTGCGAACCACGTGGCCACCGCCGCCACCTTCACCCCGTCCGCGTCGAGGAGGCTGTGGGGTGACCACGGGTCACCGGTGGCCACCAGGCGACCGACCTGAGGTATGACCATCGCCGCCAGGTCTCTCGACGTCTCCTGTT
>JBBSIS010000152.1:0-7583 GCA_038231955.1 Acidimicrobiales bacterium | reverse complement strand
GGTCGCCGGCGAGCACGATGTCAGCTTTGTGTGACCGGCAAGAGCCGCACCTACGTCAGCCCCAAACGGGAAGCGCAGGCAGCGGCGACCAGGGACGCCATCCTCTCGGCGTTCGCCGACCAGCTCGCCGACGCCGACCGCTCCACGCTCTCGCCCAAGGAAGCGGCGGAGCGTGTCGGCGTCTCGGTGCGCACGGTGCACAGCTACTTCCCCGATGCCGACGCACAGATCCTTGCGCTGGGCGAGTGGTTCGACCGGCAGGTCCACCCGCAGGCGGTCGAGGTGGCCCGGGGCCCCGACGATCTCGCCCGCTACTTCCGTCACATCCACGCCAACGCCCTGAAGTCCCCGATTGCCCGGGCCCTGGCTGAGTTCCGCAGCCCGATGTGGAATGAGGTCCGAGCCAAGCGTCGGGCCGCCCGCCTCGAGGCCATCCGGCGGTCAATCAGGGAGATCGGCGCGCCGAGGCGGGACACCGAGGACGCCATCGCCATGCTTCTCAGCCTCGCCGGCGCCGATACCTGTTGGCCGATGCACGAGGAATACGGTCTGCCGATCGAGCGTGTCCCCGACACGATCGCCAACACCGTCCAGCTGATCGTCGACCAGCTGAAGACCAGGGCCCGTCAGGCCCGCTGAGGACCGGGGCGGTCGAGCCCCGTCGCCGAGTCCGACCGCCCCAGGCTCACCCGTCGCCCGCCCTCACAGCGGCGACGCCCCTCTGCCCGCGCGCGCGCCCGCGCTTGAGTCCCCATACAGAAAGGAACCCACTATGACCACCACGCTGAACACCGTCGAGTCGCCGCTGGCCGAGACGATGGAGGACTTCTTTCGGACCAAGACGTCGTGCGACGTCGCTGGGACGATGTCGTTCTTCTCGCCCGACCTCGCCACCTACACCGACGCCACCCTCGGCTGGGACATCGACAGCTTCAATGCGGCCCAGGCGATCTTCGAGCAGTACATGCCCAACTGGGGTCCGCCGGCCCGGTCGTACTTCACCGCCATGTTCTCCAACGACAACAGCGCGCTGATCCACATGGTCGACACGCCGGAGCTGTTCGGCGGCGAGCTGCGGATCCTGGCCGCGGTCGACTTCGCCGGCGGCAAGATCGTCCGTTGGGTCGACTACTGGGACGCCACGCCCTTCGACGCCGGCCTGTACGCCCAGCTGCGCACCCCCGCCGACGTGTTCCCCACCGACCTGAAGGACGACGTCGTCGCCAGCCAGGCCGCTCCCGAGGTGATGGCCGCCGCCTCGGCGCTGCAGTCGGCGTTCGCCGCCGGTGATGCCGAGGCCGCAACGGCGCTCCTGCACACCGACGTTGTGCTCGACGACATGGCGCTGCGCACCCGGCTCCTCGGCCGGATCGAGACCTCGGCCTACCTGGGCCGGGTGCTTGCCGACGTGCCCTACGGGCAGGGCAGTGTCCTGCGCCACGTGGTCGGCGGCCGCCACGGTGGTGGGTTCGAGTGGACAGCGGCCGAGGGCCTCGTCGGCATCACCGCCATCGAGCTCGATGCCGACGGCCTCATCATCCGGATCACCTCGGTCTACGACGGCCGCCAAGTCCCGGTCGAGCGCCGGGCTGCGCTCCTCGGCGCCACCTTCGCCTCCTGAAGGAAGGTCGGCATGCGCCGACGCTCCGTCGTCAACCTTGGCAAGGGTGTCCCATAACAGCGGTTAGGTGGGATTACCGCAGGCGAGGACGCTCCCGGCGCCGGGCGACAGCGGCCCCCCGGGCGACCCGCCCGAGAACGGCACGGGTGCGGCGCGATAGAACGCTTGGAGCAGCGGTCGGCGCCGCTACGGTCGGTGACCACTCCGATCCGAGCGGTCCTTTCAACCTCCCGCTCGCGGCGACCAATCATCAGTCGGTCCTATTTCGGGGCGTGTGGCGTCTCAGCCGAGGTTCCGTTGATCGGGAGGACACCCGGCCGTACAGTTCTCACAGTGGCCGCGAGCGATCCGGTGTCCTGCATCACCCCTGAGGGCCGCGTCGAGACCGACCCGACCCCGGGGATCGTGCGAGAGCAGGCCATCGCGATCGAGGGCCTCTGGGCCGGGCTGGCCAGAACGGCGCCGGGCATGACATCGGGCTGGCACCACCACGGTGGGTACGAAACCTCGATCTACGTTGTTTCGGGAAGGCTGCGAATGGAGGCGGGGACGCGGTCGTGGAGGCGGTGGCCGGCGACTTCGTCCACGTTCCCGCCGGGGCCATCCACCGCGAGTCGAATCCGAGCGACGCCGAGAGCCACATCGTGGTCGTCCGCGCTGGACAAGGGGTGCCGACCGTCAACGTGGACGGTCCCGCCTGACTGCGGACCTCGTCCACCGAGTTGGCAGCGCGCCGATCCACCTCCGACCCGTCTGAGTTGATTTCCCATGGGACCGCCCGGGAACGGCACGAGTCGCGCGCCCGGTAACGTGCTGCGTTGGTCGGGAGCGCGGTCGCGGTCCGCACCTTCCGGAATTGATGCCGGTTATCGGGGTGGTCTGGTCGCGATCCGGGCGCCCATAACGTTCCGGGTCGCCGCCGAGCGTGGTGCTCGCCCAGGGTGGCGGTATGCCACTCAGCGTGGGAACAAGCGATGGGGAAGAACGCGAGAGGCAGGATGCACCCCCGAAGTCCTCGGTGGCCACCAGAGCGACGGCCGCGAGCGGCAGCCGATCGCGAAGGAAGTCCAGCGGCGCCAGATAGGCTCCTGGCTCGACAGAGCGAGGGGACGCGAGGTGCTGGGGCGCGCCGTACCGGCGGTCGGTGGCAGCGGTCTCATGCCGCGGCCCGGCGATTCTCGCCAATCCTTTTGCCAATCCATTCAGGCGGATCAGGCGGAATCGGCGTAATCAGGCGGACTGGCGCACCCCCTCTGACCAGCACGTTTGCATTCGGCGGTACCGAGCGACATGGTATGTCACGCACTTTCAAGGCGGCAGCACGGGTTCGAATCCCGTTGGGGGCGCCGCTTCACCGCCTACCGAGCGTCGATCAGGTCGATGGCCCGCCGGTCTGCAGGCCGCCCCACGACCAGTGCGGGACCGCCACCCCCTTCGGCACCGCGGCGCCTGCGTCCGAGAATGCCAGCACGTCGTCAACCGCCCACTGCATGTAGGCCCGCAGCGCAGTCCGGAACTCGGGGTCGTCGGGAAGGCCGGCGTCGTCGATGGCCCCCACGAAGCAGTCGACGAACCTGCGGCCCAGGTCGCCCATGTCCCCGTTGCCGGCATGCATGTGCAGCACCGTGGAATGGTCGCCGCACGTCTGCGAGTACCGCGGCGGACCGCCCATGACCTCGGCCCAGTAGGCGGCCAGCCGTTCGACGTGCTCCGGGTGCTGGCCGGGATGGGAGAACGGGTGGTTCAGGTCGGCGTCCCGTAGGCACCGGGCGTGGTGGGCCGATGCCAGGGCCAGGAACGCATGCTCGCCCCCAGCGAAATCGAACAGGGTGGGACGCACGGGTGAAGGCTCGCACGACCACTTTCGAGGCGCAAGGCGCGCCCGGGGTATGCTGTATTTCTGCCGGCGAAGGTTCATACGCTTCTTCGGGTTGCTCCGTAGACCGAGCAACGAGACACCACCCACTCCGTTCGACCGACCCGTCGCCGGACCGGCGAAAGAGAGAGAGACCATGCACATCAAGAAAAGGGCGTCACTCACCGCGCTTGTGGGAGTTCTCGCCCTTACCGGGGCGGCGTGCGGCAGCGACAAGAAGGACTCGTCGTCCTCCAACGCCCCCGGCTCCCAGACCGAGCAGCGGCCCGCCGACATGGTGACGGCCATCCCCAGCCTTTCCGGCGTGGGGACGTCGGTCATCCTCGATGCCGGCACCGCAGGCGCCCTGAAGTCGCTCGGCGTCGCCATCGCCCCCTCCGGCAAGGCCACCTTCGAGGCCTCCACCTCGACGATCACCTTCCCGATCACGTCCGGCTACGCCGAAATTCACAGTGACCCCACCACCAAGCCGGGCAACATCCTGGGCTCGATCGTCCACCAGGGCAGCGGCTTCACCCTGAGCGCCGGGAAGACCAAGGTCGAGCTGTCCGACTTCATCGTCGACCCCGGCAACTCGATGCTGTACGGCTCGGTGGGCGGCAAGCCGGGCATCCCCCTGCTGTCCCTCGACGGCACCGGCGTCAAGGTGAGCATGGAGGGCGGCAACGTCGTCCTGTTCGGCACCGTGGCCAAGCTGACCGACACTGCGGCCACCGCCCTCAACGGGGCGTTCAAGACCGACGCCATCAAGCCGGGCCTCCCCCTGGGCGTCGTGCGCCTGGTGGCCAAGGGAACGGCGAACACCTACGACGCCAATGGCGACAAGACGGCGGAGATCAACCGCCTCAGCGGCAAGCAGACGGCAGTGACGCTCGACCCGGGCACCGCCGCCGCCTTGAAGAGCCTGGGCGTGGCCGTGGCCCCGAGCGGTAACGCCAAGTTCGACGCCGCCACCTCCACGGTGTCCTTCCCCATCACCGGCGGGTTCGCCGCCATCCACTCCGACAAGGGCTACCAGCCCGGCTACATCGTCGGTAACGTGATCCACCAGGGCAGTGGGCTGAAGTTCAGCAAGGGCAGCAAGTCGATCACGGTCAGCGATTTTGTGGTCGACCCCGGCGCCTCCACCCTGACCGCTACCGCCGGCGGGAAGGCTGGCGTGCCCCTGCTCTCCCTCGACGGCGCCGCCGTCCAGGTCTCCCAGGAAGGCTCCGATGTGGTCCTCCAGGGCACCGTGGCCAAGCTGACGGCCACCGGGGCCAGCGCGCTGAACTCCACGTTCGGGGTCAGCGCCTTCAAGGAAGGCATCCCCCTGGGCGTCGTCAGGCTCACGGCCAGCCAGGCCTAAAGCCCCACACCAGGCAGCACGCAGCACAACTGGCCGGCCCGATGGGTACCCACCCGTCCGGGCCGGCCGTTTGACGTCCCGGCTCCTCACGTTTCCTTCACACCAACGCGTTGTCGAGGGCGCGAGCGGCCACGTGAGCGGGACCGCACCAGGTGTCGACGTAGGCACCGCCTCGTCGGCTCGACCGGCGCCGGAGAGTCGGCGCTGGGCACGTTGCCGGTCCGGCTGCTCGAGGCCGACGCCGGCACCATCACCTTCGACGGCACCGACCTGTCGGGCGCCAACGGCCGGGCCCTGGAGGCGCTCCGAGGACGCATGCAGATGCTCCTCCAGGATCCCTTCGTAGCACTCCTCGATCCCGCCACGATGTACTTGGTCGAGGAGATCGTCGGCCCACCGCTTCGATTTCGCTCTGCGTGAACCCAGTTCCTTATTGCACGTTGCGGGTGGTAAGGCCCTTCTCGATGAGGACGATCTTCTTGTCGCGGCCCAATAGGGCGGTGTTCACCGGCGCCGCCACCGCAATGACCAGAGCGGCGACCAGGACGGGGTTGCGAAGCGACGTGACCAAACGCCGGGCCAGGGGTGGCTGCGGGGCCAGCGGCGGCAGGACCGGGGCTCCCGGGCGGCGGGCCTGCACCCTGCGGTTCACCGCCTCGATGACCGGCACCAGTGCGCAGGTCACCAGCAGCGACGCCAGGATGGCAACCTTGATACCGAACTCGGTGGACTGGACAAGGATCAGCCCGGCGGCGACCGCCGCAGTGGACGCCCCGAAGATGATCCGCCCGAGCGGCGACTTGGGGGCCGTCTGGGGGTCGGTGATCATGAAGAACACGAAGATCAGCACCTCGGGGGAGAGGGCGATCGTCAACCAGTAGAAGCTCCCGCCTACCGGGCCGGTGTGCCAGACGGCGAAGTAGGTCCGGCCGGAGAGGGCGCACAGGCCGATCAGGGCGAAGAAGGTGGCGAGGAATGCGGCGGCCAGCGGGATCATCCGCACTTGGCGGAGGAGCCAGAAGGCCCCGGCCACGATCACGGCCATGGAGATCAGCACCGGCGCGCCCAGCGGGGCCCACCAGAGATGCTCGGAGAAGACGTGGCTCGGCCCGATCAGCAGGAGTCCCCACGCCAGGCCGATGTTCGACGGGTTGAAGATGTGGCGGTTGTTGTGGCGGAGGAGGTACTTCGGCAGGAGCGAGAGGACGATCACCAGGGCGAAGTAGTGCAAGCCCCGGACGCTCCACCAGTCGCCGTGCTGCGTGCCGCTCACCCGGAAGATGAAGGCCACGCTGATACCGGTCTGCAGGGAACTGGCGGGCCACACCAGCACCCGTTCGCGCCGGTAGGTCGCCACGATCTCGATGACGGCGGGCAGGAGGACGCACACGGCGATCTGGGGGATGGACACCTGGAGTCTGAGGATGGTCAGGCCCAGGATGGTGAGGGCCCAAATGGTGGCCGACAGCTTCAGGCGAGGGTCGGTGCGCTTGGGAAGGATGACCGGGATGTGCCGACCTCGGACGACGATCTCCGGGCGCGTTGGGGGGAGTGTCGCCACGCTCGAGATCGGCGGTGCAGTCGTCATCGGATCGTCCCCAGGGTGGCAGCGGCGTAGGCGCTCTTGATCGGCGGGCACCAGATGACGATCGACCGGTACTTGGTGGGATCGACGCCCGCGGGGACGGTGTAGTTGAGCGACCCGGCGGTGACGTCCATTACGGTCACCAGGTCCTGCGGGGCGTTGGCGAACTCCCCGGAGCTGTGGGGGGCGTCGAGCGAGCTCAGGCGCAGTTCGAGGTCGACGTTCGGGCTGACGAAGAAGTCCTCGAGCCGCACGGCGTACCTGCCGTCGGCCTGGCGGTAGATGGTGACTCGTCCCGTTCCCGTCTTGTCGACGTTGTACAAGGTTCCCGTGGCCGCGGTCGTGGCCCCGGCGGCGGTCATGGCCGGTAGCGGAGGCTCGACCAAGGGCAGGTCGACCTGCTGGGCGATCTCCAGCCGCCACGGTCCCTCGGCGGTGACCTGGACGGTCATCGGGCCTTTCTGGACCGAATAACCCTCGGTGCCGCCGGGGCAGTTCCCGTCGACCACCGGCTTGACCTGCTTGGGCGCCCGCACCACGAGGTGGCCGGAGGAGCATGTCCACTTCGCCCGCCATTGGATGGCCCCGGGCGCCACCGTGAAGGACGACGACGTGGCCGTTCCCGTGCCCTCCAGCGTGGTGACGTCCTGCCACCACGGCGACGAACGCAGCGACGTGGGTGCGGCCGGCACCGTCTCCTGCGTCGGCCCGCCGGCGGCCCGGCCCGCGGCGGGAGCCGCCGGTTCAGGCGTGGCCGCCCCGAACAGGCGATCGCGCACACCGAACATGTTGCGTCCCAGTACGGCACTGACAATGAGGGCGGCCAGGCCCAACCAGGTCATGACCTGGCGGACCGGAGACTTGCGCGGCGCCGACGCTTCGCCCGGATCTGTCGCCTGAGGGGCCTCGACTCGGCTCATGAACCACCACGCTATCGCTGAGCCGTACGTATCGCGTATACGTGGCGTATCCTCCCGGCGGTGATGGCGCGGCCGGAACTGTCGAGGAATTACATCGTCATTACGGGGGGTGTGCCACCGTCTCGGGGATGACAGGGACGCCAAGCAGGCAGTCGACGAGCCGCCGCGAACGGCGCTCCGCGCTCGGCGTCACCTACGAGCACCCGGTCGCATTCTGGGCGGGCGTGGGCGCG
>JBBSIS010000151.1:0-7606 GCA_038231955.1 Acidimicrobiales bacterium | reverse complement strand
GGTCCTTTCCGAGGCATCTCTAGCCTTTCTTGGCGCCGTAGCGACTACGGGCCTGCTTGCGGTCACGGACGCCGGATGCGTCGAGCACACCGCGGATGATCTTGTACCGGACACCGGGAAGATCCTTCACCCGGCCGCCACGGACCAACACGATGGAGTGCTCCTGGAGGTTGTGGCCCACACCGGGGATGTAGGCGGTGACCTCCTGGCCGGTGGTGAGCCGGACCCGGGCCACCTTGCGAAGGGCCGAGTTCGGCTTCTTGGGAGTGTGGGTGTAGACACGCGTACACACCCCTCGGCGCTGCGGGGCGCCTTTGAGGGCCGGGGTCTTCGTCTTCTCGGACTTCGACTCGCGGCCCTTACGTACAAGCTGGGCGATGGTGGGCACGAAGAGACATCCTATCGCAATCGAGGGACCGGTCGAGCTTCAATGTGCTACTCTTGTAGCATCATGGAGAAGATCGGCGTCGCAGAACTTCGACAGAACGCCAGTGTGCACCTGCGCCGTGTGGCGGGTGGTGAGACATTTTGCATCACCGACCGTGGCCAGCCGGTCGCGGTCATGATCCCCGCAGCCGATGTCGTCCGCGAGAGCGTGGGCGAGATCCTCCTCGGCCTTGTACGTGTCGGCGCCTACCCTGACTTGGACGCCGCTCTCACAGCGGGCGTCGCGGAGCTCGTGCGGCACGTGCGCGCGAGGATCGTGGACGAGGCGGTTGTCAAGGGGTACGAACTCCGTCCCCAAGAGCCGGATCCGTGGGTAGAGGAGGCGTCGTCCCGGCTCCTTGAGGAGCTGGGCGAGTGGTAGCTCGAGGCGAGATGTGGTGGGCCGATCTCCCGGCCGTGGGCCGGCGACCGGTCCTGGTGATGACCCGTGCTGCGGCCATCCCGGTTCTCAATCGAGTGGTCACCGTCCCCACCACCAGGACCGTGCGCGGGATCCCCACCGAGGTCGTCCTCGGACCCGACGACGGAATGCCCGACCACTGCGCCCTGTCGTTCGACAACGTCGTGACCGTGCCGAAGAGGCTCCTCACCGAGCGCATCTGCGTTCTTGGCCCAGCCCGGCTGCACCAGGCCTGCCAAGCATGGGCCGACGTAGTCGACTGTTGAGGTGAGTGGCTGGCCGCACCCCACAGCTCAGCGGTTGGCCAGCACCTGCATCGATCTCGATTCGAGCAGACGGGCATCGGCCGTGACGAGGGTGAGGTCGTAGACGGCGGCGGTAGCGGCCAGAAAACGGTCGGCCGGGTCGTCGTGGGCCAAGTCGACACGCCGGCTGGCAACTGCCACCCGCCGGTCCAGGACCGCCTCGCGCATCGGGGTGACCCTCAGCCGCTCCTCCACCCATGCCTCCGGTGACGGCCCAAGGCGAAGCCTGCCCTTGTCGGCCAAAACCAGGGTCTCCCACACGCTGACCGGCGACAGCCAGAGCTCGGTGCTCGTGTCGTCGAGCCGGCGCCGCACGCTCGGCCCGAGCCGATCAGGATCGAGCTGGCCCCACAACCAGATGTGGGTATCGAGGAGCGCCCTCACGGGTGCAGCGCCTCCCAGTCCCCCTCATCGGCCGCGGGAGCGACCAGGTCGCCCAGGATCTCGCCGGTCCCCCGTGCCGACCCGAGCCAGGAGTCGGCGCGCCCCGCGGGCGAGGGCGGCACGATCTCGGCCACCGGCTCGCCCCGGCGAGTCACACGGATGGGCTGGCCGCTCTGCCGGACCCTCTCAAGCACGGCCAGGCATGTGGCCTTGAACTCCGAGATGGCGATCGACTCCACAGGCCCACCCTACCCATGGTCAACATCTATGGTCAACTACTCGCAATCACCCCTGCTTCCAGGCTGTGCTTGGCAGAACGGTCGACACAACGACGTGATCCCAGCTCCGCCGGACCACGCTTGATCCCTCTCGTCAGCCAGCAGGATCCGCAGCAGCAAGTGGTCATCGATGACGACATCCACGGAACGCCTCAGGCGAGATCGGGTTCTTCTGCGGACACCCGAGCGGCAAGGCTCGCGTAGCCACCAGCCGTCTCGATTGCGTCGCTCAAGAGGAGTCGTAGGCCGCCTCGACCGGCGGGGACGATGAGCAGTGCGTCTTCCAGGTCCGCCACCTCAACCGACCCCCCTGCCCCCAGGTTCCAGCGGCGTCGTGCCTCAGCGGGCAGTGCCATCTGGCCTCTGTCGGCCACTCCGAACTCAGCGATGTTCACGAAACCGAGCCTACAGGGGGGCCGGCGCGCCGAACTGGTGACACGGAGGGCGACATGTCGCACCCGGTGTCACCAGTTCGAGGGCTTACCCAGCGACCTCGGGGGCCGTCCCGAAGAAGCTCTCTTCATCCTCGCTGGGACGATCGGGGGCGACGGTGAGGGTGGCGCCGTCGGCGGCGTCGGGGTCGCGGCCGACGTTGGCCAGCCATGCGGCCGGGTCCTGGACGTCGGAGGAGTAGTACGGCAGCGGCTCGTACTCCGGCGCCTGGATCTCCAGGCCCCGGTAGCGGAGCATGCCCGTCCCCGCCGGGATGAGCTTGCCGATGATGATGTTCTCCTTGAGGCCGAGGAGCTGGTCGCGCTTGCCCTCGATGGCGGCCTCGGTGAGCACCCGGGTCGTCTCCTGGAACGACGCCGCCGACAGCCACGACTCGGTGGCCAGCGACGCCTTGGTGATCCCCATGAGCTCGGGCCGGCCCTCGGCGGGCGTCTTGCCCTCCTGGACCAGTTGGCGGTTGACATCCGCATACTGCCGGGAGTCGACCCGCTCGCCGGGGAGGAAATCCGAGTCCCCCGGCTCGGCCACCAGCACCCGCTTGAGCATCTGGCGGACGATGAGCTCGATGTGCTTGTCGTGGATGGACACACCCTGGGGGCGGTACACCTGCTGCACCTGGTCGACCAGGTACTGCTGGGTCTCCCGGATGCCCTTGATCTCCAGCAGCTCCTTGGGGTCCTTGGGCCCCTCGACCAGGGCGTCGCCGGCGACGACTTCCTGGCCCTCGGTGACCAGCAGGCGGGCCAGGTCCCGGGTGGAGATGGCGTAGTTCTCCTCGCTCCCGTCGTCGCCCACGATGGTGACCGTGCGGCCCTTGACATCGTCGTCGACCATCCGCACCCCGCCCGAGGTGCGGGCCAGGACGGCCTTGCCCTTGGGCGTGCGGGCCTCGAACAGCTCGACCACCCGGGGAAGCCCGTGGGTGATGTCGGTCTGGGCGATGCCGCCGGTGTGGAACGTCCGCATGGTGAGCTGGGTGCCGGGCTCGCCGATGGACTGGGCGGCGATGACACCCACCGCCTCGCCCATCTCGATGTCCTTGCCGGTGGCCAGCGAGCGGCCGTAGCACGCCGCGCACACGCCGTGGGTGGCCTCGCAGTTGAGGACCGAGCGGACCCGCAGGCGGTTGACACCCGGGTCGTCGCGCACGATGGCCATCTCGACGTCGGTCATCTCGATGCCCCGGGGCAGGACGGTGCCGTCGGCCAGGGTGACCGGCTCGGCCAGGATCCGCCCGTAGAGGCGCGTCTCCAGGCTGTTGCGGCGACCGGCAGTGTCGGGCTCGATGTTCTCGAGCCAGATGCCGCGCGGCGTGTCGCAGTCGAGCTCACGGATGATGAGCTCCTGGGCCACGTCGACCAGCCGGCGGGTCAGGTAGCCGGAGTCGGCGGTACGCAGGGCGGTGTCGGCCAGGCCCTTCCGGGCCCCGTGGGTGGAGATGAAGTACTCGAGGACGGAAAGGCCCTCACGGAAGTTGCTCTTGATCGGGCGGGGGATGATGTCGCCCCGGGGGTTGGCCACCAGACCGCGCATGCCGGCGATCTGCTGGACCTGCATGATGTTCCCTCGGGCACCGGAGCCGACCATCATCTCGATGGGGTTGAAGACCATCTCGTCGAAGGTCTTCTCCATGGCCACCCGCACTTCGCGGGTGGCGTTGGTCCACATCTCGACTTCCTTCTGGCGCCGCTCGTCGTCGGTGATGATGCCCCGGCGGAACTGCGACTCAATCTTGTCCGCTTCCTTCTCGTACTTGTCGAGGATCTCGCCCTTGTCCGGCGGCGTGGTGACGTCGGACATGGCGATGGTGAGCCCGGACTGGGTGGCGTAGCGGAACCCGAGGCCCTTGATGGCGTCGAGGCTCTCGGCCACGGTGGCCTTGGGGTAGTCGGCCACGAGGCGTTCGACGATGTCGGTGATGTCGCGCTTCTTGACCACATCGGTGATGTGGCCGCCCGTGTTCGATCCCGTGGGCGTGCAGAAGTCGGCGGGCAGGGCGCCCTCGAAGAACAGCCGGCCCGGGGTGGTGGTCCGGTACCGCGGCTTGCCGTCGTCGTCGCCGTCGCGCATCTCGATACGGGCGTGGAGCTGAACCTCGCCCTCGTCGACGGCCCGCTCGACCTCCCACCGGTGGGAGAACTTGCGGCCCTCACCGGCCACGCCGGGCGTCTGCTCGGTGAGGTAGTAGATCCCGATGACCATGTCCTGGCTGGGCACGGTGAGGGGACGGCCGTGGGCCGGCGACAGGACGTTGTTGGCCGACAGCATGAGCACCCGGGCCTCGGCCTGGGCCTCGGCCGAGAGGGGCAGGTGGACGGCCATCTGGTCGCCGTCAAAGTCGGCGTTGAACGCCGCGCACACCAGGGGGTGGATCTGGATGGCCTTGCCCTCGACCAGCAGGGGCTCGAAGGCCTGGATGCCGAGGCGGTGGAGGGTGGGGGCCCGGTTCAGGAAGACCGGGTGCTCCTTGATGACCTCCTCCAGGATGTCCCACACCTGGGACCGGCGGCGCTCCACCATGCGCTTGGCCGACTTGATGTTCTGGGCCAGCTCGGTGTCGACCAGGCGCTTCATGACGAAGGGCTTGAACAGCTCCAGGGCCATGAGCTTCGGCAGACCGCACTGGTGCAGCTTGAGGGTCGGGCCACAGACGATGACGGAACGCCCGGAGTAGTCGACGCGCTTGCCCAGCAGGTTCTGGCGGAACCGGCCCTGCTTGCCCTTCAGCATGTCGGAGAGCGACTTGAGCGGACGGTTTCCGGGCCCGGTGACGGGGCGGCCGCGACGGCCGTTGTCGAACAGGGCGTCGACCGCCTCCTGCAGCATGCGCGTCTCGTTGTTGACGATGATCTCGGGAGCGCCGAGGTCGAGGAGGCGCTTCAGGCGGTTGTTGCGGTTGATGACCCGGCGGTACAGGTCGTTGAGGTCAGAGGTGGCGAACCGGCCACCGTCGAGCTGGACCATCGGGCGCAGGTCGGGCGGGATGACCGGCACCGCGTCGAGGATCATGGCCTTGGGCTCGTTGACCCGCTTGCCGGTGGTCTCATCGCGCCGGTTGAAGGCGGTGACGATCTTCAGGCGCTTGATGGCCTTTTGCTTGCGCTGGGCCGACAGAGGCTTGCGACCGTCGGACGCGTCGATCCCCTCGCGGAGCTTGACCTCTTCGGAGTCGAACTCGATCTCGCCGATGAGCTGGGCGATGGCGTCGGCGCCCATGCCGCCCCGGAAGTACTCGCCGTAGCGGTCGCGCAGCTGGCGCCAGACGACCTCGTCCTCGATGATCTTGCGGGCGAAGAGATCCTTGAACTCGTCGAAGGCCTTCCGACCCAGGTCCATCTCGGCCTGGGCCCGGTCGCGGAGCAGGCCGATCTCCTTGTCGCTCTGCTTCTGGCGGGCCTTGATCTCGGAGTCCTTGGCCCCGCCGGCCTCCAGCTCGGTGACCTCGTCCTCGAGCTGCTTGAACCGGCGGTCGATCTCGACGTCCCGCGAACGCTCGATCTCGGCCAGCTCCTCGAGCAGCTCGGCTTCGAGCTCGGGCTGGTCGGTGTGGCGGCGCTCGTCGTCGACCCAGGTGACCAGGTTGGCGGCGAAGTAGATGACCTTCTCGAGCTGCTTGGCCTTCAGCTCCTCACGGGCCTCAGTGCCCATGAGCAGGTACGCCAGCCAGCTACGGGTACCGCGGAGGTACCAGATGTGGACGACGGGAGCGGCCAACTCGATGTGGCCCATGCGCTCACGCCGGACCTTGGAGCGGGTGACCTCGACGCCGCAGCGCTCGCAGATGATGCCCTTGAACCGGACGCGCTTGTACTTGCCGCAGTAGCACTCCCAGTCCTTGGTGGGACCGAAGATCTTCTCGCAGAAGAGGCCGTCCTTCTCCGGCTTCAGCGTGCGGTAGTTGATGGTCTCCGGCTTCTTGACCTCACCGTTCGACCACGTACGGATCGAGTCGGCCGTGGCCAGGGCGATCCGAAGCTGATCAAAATTGTTGACGTCGAGCACTCCTACCTTCTCTCTCTCTAATTACTTCGCAGCACGACGAGCAAAGAAACCGACCAGGCGGGCCGCCGAAACCGACGTCACAGACGCCCGGCTCTCTCCGCGGCGCGGCGGGCGTCTTCTTCATCCGACCCTCGCTCAGGACGGGACAGGTCGATCCCCAGCTCCTCGGCCGTCCGGAACACATCCTCGTCGAGCTCGCGCATCTCGATCTCCTCGCCCGTGGTGGAGAGGACCTCGACGTTGAGGCACAGGCTCTGCATCTCCTTGATGAGCACCTTGAAGGACTCGGGGATGCCCGGCTCGGGGATGTTCTCGCCCTTGACGATGGCCTCGTAGACCTTGACCCGGCCGAGGACATCGTCGGACTTGATGGTGAGCAGCTCCTGCAGGGCGTAGGCGGCGCCGTAGGCCTCGAGGGCCCACACCTCCATCTCCCCGAAGCGCTGGCCACCGAACTGGGCCTTCCCGCCCAGGGGCTGCTGGGTGATCATCGAGTACGGACCGGTGGATCGAGCGTGGATCTTGTCGTCGACCAGGTGGAGCAGCTTCAGGATGTAGACGAAACCGCAGGTGACGGGGCGGTCGTAGGCCTCGCCGGTGCGGCCGTTGTAGAGGGTCTGCTTGCCGTCGGCCTGGATGAGCCGGGGTCCGTTGGGCATGGCCGAGTCCGGCTGGAGGCGCTCGGTGAGGATCTGCTGGATGGTGGGGTGACGGCCGGAGCCGGCATCGCCCTCTTCGTCCCAGTGGGCCCCGTCGAACACCGGCGACGACACCCAGACGGCGGGGTCGGTGACCGGGCGGGTCTTGGTGGCGGTGGTCGACGTAGGCGTGCCGTTGTTGGCGCCCTCCCACCCGTAGCGGGCGGCGTAGCCCAGATGGCACTCCAACACCTGGCCGACGTTCATCCGGCTGGGCACGCCCAGTGGGTTCAGGATGATGTCGACCGGGGTGCCGTCGGCCAGGTGCGGCATGTCCTCGATCGGCAGAATCTTGGAGATGACGCCCTTGTTGCCGTGGCGGCCGGCCAGCTTGTCGCCCTCGCTGATCTTGCGCTTCTGGGCGACGTAGACCCGCACCAGCTGGTTGACGCCGGGGGCCAGCTCGTGCTGCTCGTCGCGGGAGAACACCTTGACGTCGATGACCTTGCCGGTCTCGCCGTGGGGCACCTTGAGGCTGGTGTCGCGGACCTCACGGGCCTTCTCGCCGAAGATGGCCCGCAGGAGGCGCTCCTCGGGGGTGAGCTCGGTCTCGCCCTTGGGGGTGACCTTGCCCACCAGCACGTCGCCGGGGCCGACGTCGGCGCCGATGCGGATGATGCCCCGCTCGTCGAGGTCCTT
>JBBSIS010000150.1:0-7671 GCA_038231955.1 Acidimicrobiales bacterium | reverse complement strand
GTCCCTGCATGCGACACCAGGTTGTCACCGTCGGTGGTCACACTCGGGCGACGAACCGAGCATGTACGATGTACCTTCAAGGAGCCCTCCTCCTGGTTGGACTGCGGTTTTCAGCAACTTGCATTCTTCCAGGCCAGGAGGGCTTTTTCGCGGATGCTCGGGCCCCTCAGGAGCTACCCGCGCGAATAATCGAGGTTGGCGCTTCGACCAAGCCCTCATCGCTGCCTGGACCGCCGCCGAGGCCCTCCTAGCCGTACTTTGGGGACGCTACGTCGACCAGAGCTCTACCACCCAGGAACCGAACGGGTACGTCGTTGGCAGCCGACGTCGGGCTCGGCTCGACCGCGTCCCAACGGCGACCGTCGCTGAGATTCTTGCCCTGGCCGGCATCATCGACCAACAGCTGTTTGACGAGCTGGCGCGCGGCCGACCCGCTAGGAACAAGTGGATCCACGGGCTCGCACCCGTCGCGCACGAGTCCGCCTCTTCTGGCGTGTGTTCCGCGGAGCGCTTGCTTGAGCTGACGACGAACGTCCAAGTGGCGGCACCGTTGATGCTCAGCAGCGCCGGTCTCCCAGACTGACCAGAGATTAAAAGCCGAGCTGGGTAGCGGCGTTGTCCTCCCAGGCCTCGTGGACCCGTACGTAGGCCCCGAGGGTGGCGAGGGAGCGGTGGCGGGTCTGATGGGCAATTGCTCGATCCGAGGCTCCTCGCAGGTGGGCGTAGGTGACGAAGCCGGCACGAAGGCTGTGGGCGCTGTAGCGAGCGGGGTCAAGGTCCGCCCGTGCCACCGCAGCCTGGACTAGCTGGTTGATCGATTCGGGGTGGAGGGCTCGGGCGGTGGGACGGTTGCCCTTGGTCACACCTCGAAAGATCGGGCCGGTGGTGAGACCGGCCAGGGTCATCCACCTCTGCAGAGCGTGCACGGCACATCGTTGGCGGTTGCCGGCACGAGGGACCACCACCAGCTCGGGCTCGGTGCCGAACTGGTTGGTCTTGGAGCGCCTGATGCTCAGCACCAAGCCGTTGGGGTGCTCGACGACGTGCTCGACATCGAGGCTGGCCAGCTCGGAGCGCCGGAACGCGCCCACGAAGCCCACCAGCAGCAGCGCCCGGTCCCGGGCCCCGGCGAGATCAGGCTCAGGTGGGCGGCCGCGAGTCTTCCAGATCCGAGTGACCGGGCAGGCGTCGAGCACCTGGAACAGCTCAGGCGGCATGAGCGGTGTCGCCTGCTCTGGAGGGGCGCCGTGGGTGCGCCGTATCCCCTCCCACACCGCCACCACCCGCGCATTGGCGGTCGGATCACCGAGGTCGTGGATGCGATGGGCAAAGCGGATGGCCGAGAGGCGCCTGCTCATCGTCCCCACGGCGGCGCCATGGCCGGCCAGGAAGGTCAGGTAGCGGGAGAGGGCTGCCGGCCCACTGGCGAGGGGATCCACATGCGTGGACGTGCACCACGCGCACCATTCCTTCCAATCCGAGCGGTACCCACGCAAGGTGTTGGAGGCACGGGCTGCGCTGACGTAGTGGGCCTCCTCCTCGTTCAGCAGCGCGGCGTCGACCAGGGCCAACGGATCGCTGGTGGGCACGGCGGCAGGGAGGGGGGTGGCCGTTTCGTGAGGTTCGATCACGGCGGTGTCGCATCCGTCCGCTCGATGAGCCGGTCGCTGAGCTCGATGGTGGCCAGGTACCACCAGAACACCCAGTCGAGGAAGACGGGGTCGTAGTCCGCCTGCTGACCAGTGCCTTGATGTCGAAGCGCGAACTGGTTGGCGATCTGGAACAGAGCACCCTCGTCCTTACGACGGAGCCGGACCTTGAGCACATTCCGGCGCTCCTCGAGCACCCCGGCCAGGGTGACGATGGCCGAGCGCTTGTCGTGCTCGCTCGCTGTTCGGGCCCGAAACAGGGCCAGTGCGTGGCGGATGCGGTCCCCAGTCGAGAGATCGGTCCGCCCGGCCATGTTCGTGGCAAGGCCGGCGCGGGCCGCATCCGTGCTGGCCACGAGCCGGCCCACGTCCTCGCCGTCGTCGGCCAGGCGCAGACCAGCATCGCTGTGCTCCAACAGCCGATTGACCCGCCACCGGTAGAGGGCCTGACCTGGGCCTCTAGCGAACTCGCTCCAGTGCCAGCCGCAGTCGCTGTAGGAGTGGTAGGAGCGATGACGAGGACGAGAGACGAGGTCATGGATCACCTCGATCAGCCCGTAGAAGGTGTCGTCGCCCCAAGCACGCCGGCTCTCATCGAGCGGCCAAAGATCGGGGATTCCGAGCCGCTGCTCCAGGACGGGCGATGGGTCGATCTCCGGGCCGCCGTCAACGCAGCCCCACGGCAGCTCTTGGTCCAGATAACCCATGACTCGCATGTCGTCGACCAGCTGGACGAATCGCCGGTAGACGTCAGGCGGCGCCAACGACCCTCGTTGGCGCTCCGGCCAGTACGGCTTCACCTCCCTCTCGGGGCGGAACCGGCCGACAGCTTCAACCGTCACCTTCAGGAACGCCAGGCCATCGAGATCCTCGGGATCCTCGCCGAAGGGGTCGTTCTCGTAACGTGAGTCCTTGGGGGTGCGAGAGAACACGTCTCGGGCCTCGGACCCGACGAAAGCCTCCTCGAGGAGATGCTCGACGCGATCTCGCCAGTCCGAGAGGCGGAGGACTGCCGGACGCAGAAGCCACCGACCTTCGGACGTCAACAAGGTCGGCGGCCAGCGAAGCTCCCAGCCAGCGTCCTCGATCACGCCAGTCATCCTAGGCGCGCTATTACCTAGGATTCTGTCGATTATCCCGCCCTATGGAGCGTCTCGCCACCATCGTGGCCGAGACGCTCCGGTGCCAAAGTGGCCAACAATGCATCCTCTAACGCGAGTTGGCCTCTGACGAGGGTTGGTGCAGGATCCTGAACGGGCGAAGGCCACTGAACGGTCCGGAGCGGTCGTAGTCCGGTGTTCGGCGCTCGGAGGCCGACGACGCGCGCCCACGGAAGCGGGCCCGAGCCGCGTAACGGGGTGACGTTAAGGAGCGTGGCACGAACCGACAAGTAGCTCCGAACCTGCCCGAGGTCTCCGAAGGTGTAGCCAAAGCACGGCGGCGTCGACCGACCGGTTGACATGTGGCAACGTGGAGCTGTGACTGAGGACCTCGTTTTTCCGGCGCGGAGATCGGCCGGCGGCTCGGCGTGTCCCGGGAGGCCGTGCGCAAATGGGCCAAGGCCCCAGAGCGCGGCTTCCCCGCGCCGCTTGCGCGCGTCGGCCGCTCGGTCGTGTGGGACTGGAGCGCCGTGAAGACCTGGGCCGACGTTCACGGCTACGCCGTAAGGGGCGCCGCGTGACCATGACAGCTCGCGCACTCACCAAGGACGAGCAGCAGCTCGTTCTCTTCGCGTTCCGTCATCCTCGAGGGCACTACGCCGCAGAGCGCGCTGGCCAGCTGTCGGGGGTGCCCGCGCGCACGCTGTACGACTGGGCCGAGGCTGGCGTTCTCGTTCCCGACTATGCGAATGCTCGCCCGAAGGCATGGTCGTATCGGGATCTCGGCTTCGCGCGATTGCTCGCGTGGCTCCGGCAACAGGGCCACGATCGCCCAGACGCCGCTACCCGGGTATGTGCACTTCGGTCGGTCATGGCCGACGCCGCGCAGCAGGTCACCGAGGTCCGCAGCGATGGCTCGATCGTTCTCCTTGGCGAGGAGACCGTGGACCGGCTCACGGGTCAACAGGTACTCGACGGGATGGCGAGCTTCCTCGCGGTCTTCGACCTCCTCGAGCCGATCGCCGAGCTCGGCCGTAAGCGACTCTGGGGCCCCGATCTGCTCACGCCGTCATACCTCACGGTCATCTCACCATGGGTGATGGGCGGCGAACCGGTCGTGCGTGCCACCCGGATCCCAACGGCGTCTCTTCATGCTCTCCGACATGAACGTGGCCTGGAAACTGACCGCATCGTTGCTCTCTATCCCGAACTCGCCGCCGAGCAAGTCGACGACGCCATCGCGCTGGAGGATCGACTCCGCCGCGCCGCATGACACTGCGGCTGTTGCTCGATCAGAACTTTCCGCGCCCACCGGGCTTCGACCTGGGTTCGGTAGATGCCACCGTCGAGGCCGTACACGTCTTCGATCACGATCCCGCCCTCACGGAGGCAGGCACGCCGGACTGGCTGATCTACCTGCGGGCCGTTGACGACGGGTTCGACGCCCTCGTGACACGGGACTGGCACCAGGTCGACCAGCCCGAGGAGCTGTGGGTTCTCTCGAATCTCCAGCTCACAGTCGTGTCGTGGCGCCGTCCGTTCAACGACCCGGTCGCCGAGTGGGGTCACCTACTCGCGTATCTGCCGCAGTTGAAGCGAAGGATTGAGCGCCGCCAGCCGCGCGTTCTCTTGCTTCCCCCACCGCAGCTCAGCAAGAGCAACGAGGTGAACCCTCGCGAGGCGCTCGGCGAATACGCCGTTCAACAAGGACGCTCTGTTCAGGAGATCCGCCGGGAGGCTGAAAGCCTCGTGTTCGAGTACCTCGGAGCCACGGGGCGAGAGCACCTGGCGGCGCTCGTGACGCGCACCGCATAGCGCAGATCGAGATCAGCCCTCACGAAGGTTGCGCTCGAGCATCTGAGCGAGCTGCGCCCAGTCGAGAAGGGATGACGCGGTCGCGTCAGGGGACCCGATGAGATCCCTGACTACTTCGTCCAACATGGGCATGAACTCCGTAGCCGGCGGCCTAGAGCGCTGCGCCGATGCGACGCCGTTCGTTCGGGGATCTACATCAAGGGTCGGAGGAGCATGTGCGCTCGTCACCCCCGTCAGCGGGGTGCAGCCGCCATACCCGAACGGTCAAGGCCAGACCGATGAGGCTCAGTAAGGGAAACACAACGCGAAGCGCCGCTTCGGTCGTATCCTCGGACCCGGTGACGTCCCGAATTCCAATGAGAATGCCCCATGCGGAAACCGCTAAGGGTAGGCAGTACAACAGCCAAGGATGTTCATGCATTCGGTCGGACCAACGCAAATACACGTCAGACACCCGAGGTTCTCTGCACATGCTAAGCCAGAGAGCTCTTACACCTATTGTGACCAAGGTTATTTCTGCCGCCACCATAAGGATCACCTCAGGAGCACGGCCTATCAAACCAATACTGTTGCTCCTTGTACCTCTATTCCTGCTAACACTAGCCCTAGGTTTCGTGCTGGTGTTCGACGTTCGGCCAGTTTTTGCCTTTGGTTTTTGTGCTCTGATGGGAGCCTATTTCGTTTGGAATGCTTTACGTATGAACCGAGATGCCACTCGAGGCGGGCGATGAGGCGGGGCCCAATCAGAGTTACTCCCGGCTGCCACGGTCACCGTGGAAGACGATGCCCTCAGGGAGCTATGGGCCGGCGGCCCGCCCGGGACATGCCCCCGCATCACCGTGGCGGTGGCGACGGGCGTCGACGAGGCGCTGCACCGTTCGTCGTCCGACGTGGCCAGCCTGGTCGACGAGGCGGCCACGGGCCTGGAGCGCCGGGTGATCCCGACGCTCAGGGAGTTGCCGGCGAACGTGCCCCTGATCGTGCTGGCCGACCATGGCTTCCGTGAGAACCGTACATGGGGCCGCGGGGCGACCGGGCGCTACGGCCACGGCGGGCTCTCACTCGAGGAGAGCGTCGTCTCGGTGGCCATCTTCGGAGCCGTCGGGCGCTGATCCGGGCCGGGGCCCAAGGCCGGCGGGCCGGCGCCGGGATTTCCGGAGCTGCGTCACGTATTACCCCATCGTGCGGAGTGATCGCCCGGGTCCAGGCCCGGTGAAAGCGTGACCATCCCCGAAGTCGAGTCGAGCGTGCTTCCTCGGCGCTCGGGTCCGACGGCCGCTGCTATTCGGTCCCAAACCCGGCGACACCGCGCAGGTCGAACCGAGGCGACGACGAGATAGATCGAGCCCACACCAGCCGTGGTGGGGCCCCCGGTGGTGTCGTGGGCCTCGAAGGTCACCTGGTCAGTTCCGTTGCGGGATCCCGCTGCGGGCCCCCGGTCGTCGGCCCGGTGCCGAGGACCTCCGACCCGGGACGCGTCTTGTTCCCTTCGACCACCGACAAGCAACGCCTTGGCCAAGGCTTCATCCCGACCTGAACGTCCACGACCGATGTCGCTCTCGCGCCCACCGGTCCCGACCGCTTCGCCAACGCCCCGACCGGAGATCTGCTCCGCCCACCGGGAATTCTGCTGTCCGCCCACCGGGAATTCTGCGGTCGCCGGTGAGGAGAACCGCTGTCCGCCCACGGGGAGATCGAGTTGACCGTTGACACTCGTCGAACCCGCGTCCTCGAAGGACGTCGGGCCCAAGAGACCGCCGGACTGCGGCGCAGGCCGCGCCGACAACCGCTACCGGGTCACATCACCTAGAACGGTCATATGGCCGACCGACTCGGGGACCGACCTGGGCCGGTCGGGCCGGCCCATGGCGAGCGCCAACATGGGGCTGAGTTGATCATCGCCGATGCTCAGGATGTGACTGCGTCCGGAAGCGACGCAACATGGCTGTTCGGGCTGTTCGCCTTCCTCCTCGCCCTCTCCCTGATCGTCCACCAGCTCTGGTGGGGCGGCTTCGGGATCGACGCCAGGCACTCCCTTGTCGTCCTGGCCGCCCTGGCGGTCCTTCGTCGTCCGACATCCATGGCGCGCTTCTTGGTGATGATCGCGGTCGAGGTGGTCGCCGTGGGGTTGGACATGCCCGACGTCGGTAGCCACACCCTCCTCGTGCTGGTGATCGGGGCCACGGTCCTGGTCCACGTCGGCTGGACCGCGTGCCGTGACCGCCAGCTCCCGGACGCTGGCGTGCTGTTCACTCGCATCGCCCCTTTCCTCGGCGTCCAGTTGCTACTGCTCTATGGCCTGTCGGCGCTCGCCAAGATGAACACCGGCTTCTTCGACGTCCACACCAGCTGCGCGGCGGTGATGTCGCGCCAGGTCGCCTGGTTCCGACCGTCCCTTCTCGACGGGAGCTGGCGGATCGTGCCTGCCATCTGGGGCACCGTGCTGGTCGAGGCCGCCCTTCCTGTGCTGCTCGCCGTGCGGCGTACTCGCCTGGTCGGGCTGGCCGTGGGAACGACGTTCAGCGCCGTTCTGGCCCTCGCCGGCAATGCCCCGTTCTCCGCCCTGGCCCTCTCGGTCTATGTGGTCTTCCTCCCCTCGGGTGCGCCGTCGTACCTGCGCACCCGCGCCATGCGGCGGCCCGGCATCGTCCAGTGGGCCGGCCGCGCCCGCCGGTGGGGGACGTCGCCTGGCGCCCTGGTGGTCACCGTCGCTGCTTGGGTCGTCGGGGCGGCTGTCTACCCGTCGCCGGGTCCACGGCCCTCTCCCATCTCCGTCGGCCTGCGACTGGTGCTGTTCGGGATGCTGGCGGCGGGAGCCGTCATGTGCATCGGTCTGGCCAGGATGCCCTCACCTCTGCGCTCCCTCCGGTCCTTGCGGCTCGGGCACCCGGTGTTCGCCGTGGGCGTGGCGCTCGTCCTGGCCAACGGCATCGCCCCGTACGTGGGGCTCAAGACCGAGAGCGCGTTCACCATGTTCAGCAACCTCTACACCGAGCAGGGCTACTGGAACCACCTCTTCGTTCCCGAGGCGGTTCGCGTGTTCCATGGCCAGGACGAGGTCGTCAGGATCACCGGCTCGAACGACCCCGAGCTGGCGGCGGCCTCGC
>JBBSIS010000149.1:0-7725 GCA_038231955.1 Acidimicrobiales bacterium | reverse complement strand
GGCGGCCAGGGCCACGGCGGCGGCGAGCGGCCCGAGGACGAGCACGGCGATGTCCCGCAGATAGGCGACGGCGCCCACCACGATGACCCCCAGCATGAGGGCGCCGGTCGGTCCGTGCCGGTAGACGAGCCCGGCCATGAACTCGTTCAGCACGCGGACGGTGCTGCCCAGCGCCGCCCCCGGTGTCGTCAGACCGATGTAGTTCGTCATCCACAGTCGCCGCAGCGACGGTGGCACCGAAGCCAGCACCGCCAGCGCCTCCGCGGCGGCAAGGGCGGCGAAGGCGACGAGGCCGACGATCGTCCGCGTGGGGAGGTGGGGCCTGGGCGCCCCGCCTCCCGTCCCAGCCGGCTCGGTCCGGTCCCGGGTGCGCCACGCCCGCCATCCAACCCACACCAGCGTCAGGCCACCGACTGATACCAGGGGGAGGGAGAAGATGCCGGCGGCCATGGCGACGGCCACCAGTGCGGCCCACCGACGGGGGCTGGGTCGGCGGTCGGCCCACAGGGCCAGGGCGACAATGGCCACGGCCAGCGCCGCCTCCACGGAGTACTGCTTCACCCGGGTGGCGTAGAGCACGCTGATGGGCGACAGGGCCAGCACAGCCCCGGCGACGAGAGCTGCCGGCGGTCCGCAGCCGACCCGGCGGGCCACGAGGTAGACGCCCACCACCGCGGCGACCGAGGCGACCAGCGCCGGGAGCTGGGCCCACGGCGTGGCGTCGGACAGGCCCACCCAGAGGCGCACGAACAACTCGAAGCCGGGAGCGGTCACTCCGATCCGGAGGGCCTGGCCCAGGCCGCTGCGGGTGGCCAACGCCGGCCAGGCATCATCGCGGTAGAGGCCGTGAGTGCTGAGGAGCGGGACGCGCAGCCCGACGGCGACGATAACCAGGAGGCCGAGCGCGGCCGCATCGGGGTATCGGGCCCGGGCGTGACGAGGAGCGGGCAGCCCGGCTGCCGCAGTCCGAGGCGCCTGCCTGATCACAGTCACGGCTCAGGTCTCCGCTCAGGGGGCCGCTCGGGCCCAGCTCCCCGCTCAGGGGGCCGCTCGGGCCCAGCAGCCTTCTCGAACAGCCCGAGGACTCGAGCCCCGCCGTCGTCGACGCTCGAGAAGTCCACTGCCTGGGGGTGAAGCGAGGCGTCGGCGGCCAGCGCGTCCCGGGCCTCGGCGCAACGGGCGTCCATGATCACGAACCAGGCCAGCGTCGGGGTGTCGGTGGCGGCCCGGCACACCAGGTAGAGGTGCGTCCCCGGGGCCATGTCGTCGACGAGGGGGCCGATCCAATGGCCGGGCCGGGCGGCGGCCATCCGGCGGGGCGCATCGCGCCAATCGGCCACCGTGGGATCGGCGACGATCCCGGTGGGGTCGGCGTAGCGCATCGCCGGCCCCACGTAGTACCGCAGGACCGGTACTTCTTCCATCTGGGCGGCCAGGACCACGTAGCCGGGGCGCAACCGGGGGGCGACGAGGGCGGCCAGCTGCTTGTCGTTGGCGTCGTCACGCGGTGGCGGCTGGTGGGCCCCGGTGAGGCGGCCCAGCGGCTGGGTCCAGAAGAGCAGGATCAATGCCATGGCCAGCAGCCCCCGGGCCCCGCTTCGAGCCAGGCCGACGGCGGCGAGCAGCACGACGGCGGGGAACAGGACGGCGAGGTAGCGCACCGACCAGGCCGGCGTGGCCTGGGCCGCGAGCCAGCCCACCCCGACGGCCACGGCGGCCGTCAGGACGAGAGCGGCGGTACCGCGCAGCTCGGGAGTCACTTCCGGGCTTCGAAGCAGAGCGACGAGGGCCACACCGGCGGTGAGGACGAGGACCACGAGAACCCGCTCGTACGGGTCGCCCAGCAGGTCGGCCACGGTGGAGATGGCCAGGCGAACGGACGGCCGGACCGACCACGGGGCCCCGGTGTGGCGGGCCTGGGCCCACAAGGTCGGCACCCACGGTAGGTAGGCCAGCGCCACTGCGCCGAAGCCGATGACGGCCCGGCGCCACACCACCGGGGCGCCCAGGGCTCGAGCGGCCCCCGGAGCAGGCAGCCGGGCCCGATCAGCCTGCGACGCCAGCAGTGAGGCCCGTCGAACGCAGGGGACCAGACCGACGGCCAGCCCCAGGGCCAGGTAGACGGCCCAGTTGTGGGTGTAGAGCGTCGCAGCCAGGCTGACGACGAAGAGAGGCAGGAAGCGGGCGCGGCCGAAGGCGAACACGTGCAGGTAGGCAGCGGTGGCCACCAGGCTCAACAGGACCACCAGCGTGTACATCCGCGTCTCGTTGGCGTAGATGCCGAGGAAGGGGCAGGTGGCCATGAGCACGGCGGTGATCCAGCCCACCCGCCGTCCGAACAGGCTCCAACCCGCCCACAGCCCCACCGGAACCGCGGCCAGAGCGAAGAGCAACGACAGAGTATGAGTAGCCGTTTCGCTCCGGCCGAAAATCGACATCCACACGTGCAGTAGTAGGTAGTACAGGGGCGGGGAGCCGTCCCTGGCCATCAGTCCGGGGATGGCCCCGGCACGGTGGGAGGCGATGCCGATGGAGATGCCCTCGTCCATCCACAGTCGTTGGCCGAGGCCCTCGAGGCGCAGGGCCGACGATGCCAGCACCAGCACCCCGAGGACGGCCCCGACCGACCAAGGCCTGGAACCACCCGGGGCCCGCTCCCGTACAGCCGTCCTCCGCCAGGGACGGCGTCCGGCGACGGGCGGCGATGGATGAAGTTCGAGGTTCAGGGTCTCCCGCCCACATGATCCGTCCAACCTGGAAGCGAACAACGGCGGCCCCTTGCCACGGGCCCTCATCGTCGCTCAGCAGGGTGCCTCTGGCTCGAGCACCGGGCGCCCAGACCGTACACACTTTCGGCGCCGCCCTGGCCGCGGCCCGTTTCATGGCGACAGCGCGGTCATGTCCAGCACCGGCCGACCCGACCCGAAATCGACGGGGACCAGGTAGAGCATCCGCCTGCCCATCGGGTAGCCGACCTCGGTCGAGCCCCAGGCGTGGAAACCCATCCATCGGCGGCCCTGTGCGTCGTCCACGAACGCCGGGCCCCCCGGGCCCGCGAACATTCCCTTTGACACGAGCACCCGGGCGTCCTGCTCCTTCACGCAAGGACCGGCGGGCGTCGAGCACGTCGCATACCCGATGGCGTAGTCGGCCGTCTGCCACGGCCCGGCGACGTAGAACAGGTAGTACCGATCGCCGTCGCGAATCATGGCCGGACCCTCCACCAGGGGCAGTTCCCACCCCTGGTCCTGGGTGAGAAGCACCGTCGGCGTCCCTTGTAGCGACCGGCCGTCGCTGCTGAGTGGTTGGCTCCAGAGGAGCGAGGTCTCACCGGCGACGCCGTTGCTCTTCCAGGACAGCCAGGCGCTGCCGTCCTGGTCGACGAACGTGCCCGGGTCAATCGAGCCGCCCCGTTCGACCTGGCAGACCAGCGGGCCGGTGGAGGGATCCTGGAACGGGCCCTCAGGCGTGGAGGAGAACGCCTGGGAGATGCACTGTTGACCCGAGGCCCGGTCTCGGGTCGTGTAGTAGAGGACGTACCCCCCCGGACGGGCGAGGACCGCAGGCGCCCATACCCGACCGGGAGCGCTCCACGCCGGTAGCTGCGGCAGGGCGTCGACGAGGCGAGTCCACGTATGCATGTCGGGCGAGCGGATGAGGGGCACGTTGGCGCCGGAGGCGTTGGTGGCGTAGCCGTAGAACGTGGGCCCGACGCGCAGGAGGAACGGGTCCGGGAAGTCCCGGGGGTACACGGCGGTCGAGGGGGACGTCTCCTTGATCACGACCTCCCAGCGCTGGTGCCTGCGGCCGATGACCTCGTGGACCAGGGTCGAGGCATAGGTAGCGCCCTTGGCGGCCGTGGCCCAGCCGTCGAGCCGGCCCGCGGCCGCGCGCGCCGAGCCGTACGGGTAGTCACGGTGGACGCCGACGACACCTGGTGCTTCGACGAGGTCGACGGACAGGATCTCGCCGGGCCCCAGGCGGTAGAAGGCGAAGACGATGTTCCTGCTGTCGTCGCCGGCGACGTCGGCGACGGCCACCCGCACGTCGCCGAACCTGACCCCGGCTCCGTCCACCGCCTCCAGGACGACCTCGACCCGGTCCTTCCCGATGCGACGGAGAACCCGGGCCTCGAAGCCCAGCCCCTGGCCGGGCGGCCGGGACTGGACAAGCCAGACGAGCGGTCCCGCCGTCCCGCACCGCGCGATGAAACCGGAGTCGGCGAGGCCGGCGCAGTCATCGCCCTCGGCCCAGGTCTTGCCCGTCGCCGATGCCGGCGGCCGGAGCACCGACTGGCTGGTGTCGACCACAGGACTTCCCGCCGATGTGGGCCCTCCGACAGTCGTAACCCCCAGGTCGGCGGGGGGGTGAGAGCCAGGCGGCACCGGTGGGGTGAGCGACGGCGACGCGACCGGGCCCGGCTCGGACATGGAGATGGACCCGGCCAGGCCCACGCTGATGAGGACGGCCACGGCCATGACCACGGTCCGGCGCCCTGGGACGAACGCCCGACGCCGGGCCCTCATCTCCGTCGGACCGGTGATGCCCAGCGTTCTAAGCGGCACCGGGTGTCATGAGCTCGGCGATGGGGTGAAGGCCCGCCACGGCTCAGGACCCGGACGCCGGCTTGTGGACGGGGTGGTCGTCGCCGTAGTGGGAGCGAGGAATGACCGGCGCGTCGCGGCCCGTGCCTCGGGCACCCCCCGGGCCCCTGTCAGACGACTCCTCGTGGTACTCCTCCTCGACGTTCACGCTCCAGACGTCGTGGTGCGAGCCGGTGGCGATGTTCTCCGCGGTCAGCATGGCTGTGTACATCGAGTGGTCCTGGTTGTTGTACCGGTGCATGCCGTTGCGGCCCACGGGATGGACGTTCGGTGCGCACTCGTCGAGCCAGGTCACGATCTTGGCCACGTTCGCCTTGTAGTTCTCGTCGTAGAACGGATACGCCTTGGGCATCCGCACGACGTAGCCCGCCTCGACCTTGGCCGGGTCGACCAGGTTGAGGATGCCGAGTTCCCGCTTGCCCTGCTCGATCAGTTCCTCGTCGGGCTTGTTCCACGTCTCGTCGCCCTCGAAGACGAAATACTCCATGCCCAGGCAGGTTCGGCCCTCTTTGACCAGATAGGGCGACCACGACCCGAAGTTCTGGATGCGACCGACCTGCACCTCACGGGCGTGCACGTAGATCCAGTTGTCCGGGAAGCTGTGCTCTTCGGGCACGACGAGGGCGATGGTGAGGAAGTCGCGGTAGCGGAGGTCGCCGGCGGCCTTCACTGCGATCTCCGACGCCGGCGGGTCGATGGCCTGCAGGAGCTGGGAGATGGGCATCGACGAGATGACGTGATCGCAGGGGTACTCACTGCGGGTGCCGTCGCCAGCCTGGGCCACCACGGCCACCGCCTTGCCGTCCTCGTGGCGGATGCCCACCACCCGGGTGTTCATGACGACAGTGCAGCCCTTGGCCTCGACCATTTCGGTGCAGCGCTCCCACATCATCCCCGGGCCGTACTTGGGGTACTGGAACTCCTCGATGAGCGAGGTGATGTCCTTCTGGTTGCGCTTGGGCAGCAGGGCGTTGACCACCGCGTTCCAGAGCGACAGGTTCTTGATGCGCTGGGCGGCGAAGTCGGCCGGCATCTTGTTGGTGGGTACACCCCAGAGCTTCTCGTTGTAGGTCTTGAAGAAGTGCTTGTAGAGCCGCCAGCCGAAGCGGGCCACGATCCAGCCCTCCAGCGTCGTCTGGTCCTTGGGCGGGCGGATACGGGCCCAGACGTACGACATGACGCACAGGAACGCCTCCTGGATACCCAGGTTCTTGAGGGCGTTGGACGCCTTGAGGGGGTAGTCGTAGTACTTGCCCTCGTAGTAGATGCGGCTCATGCGGGGCCGCAGCATGAAATCGTCGTCGTCGAGGATTTCGTGCCAGAACGCCTCCACCTCCTTCACCTTGGTGAAGAAGCGGTGACCGCCGATGTCGAAGCGCCAGCCGTCGCGCTCCACCGTCCGGCTGATGCCGCCGACGACCGAGTCCGACTCCAGGATCGTCGAGGTGATGCCGTAGCGGGTCACCAGCTCGTAGGCGCCGGTGAGGCCGGCCGGCCCGGCGCCGATGATCACCACCTTGGGTGTCGGCTTCAGGAGCGCGTCAGAGATATCCGTCAAGGGAGAGGCTTTCTGCTGGCGGCCTGGGGTGACCGGGGGTTGCAGAGGTCCACGGTAGTTGGCGAACCGGCGCCGGTAGCGTAGGGGCGGTGCGCAGCACGCCAAGGCGGAGGATCGTCCGCTACGGGCGCCGCCGTATGCAGGCCGGCGAGCTGTTCCTGCCTGAGGGAACCAGCGCGTCTCGCCATCCCGTGGTCGTCGTGCTCCACGGCGGCTTCTGGCAGGCGATGTACGGGCGGCGGCTGATGAACAAGGTCAGCGCCGACCTGGCCCGGGCCGGTTTCGCGGCCTGGAACCTCGAGTACCGCCGGGTGGGCATGGGCGGCGGCTGGCCCACCACCTTCCTCGACGTGGCCGCCGGGATCGACGCGTTGGCCGACCTGGCCGACCTCGACCTGGGACGGGTCACGACCCTGGGCCACTCAGCCGGGGGCCAGCTCGCCCTGTGGGCCGCGGGCCGGTCCGGCCTGCCGGTCGGGGCGCCGGGCGCCTCGCCCAAAGTCACGGTGGGCGCCGCGGTGTCGTTGGCGGGCGTGGTCGATCTGGTCGACGCGGCCGAGCGCGGGGTCGGCGGCGCGGCGGTGGCCCAGCTCCTCGGCGGGCGCCCGGCCCAGGTGCCCGATCGGTACGCCCTGGCCTCGCCGGCCGCCCGCCTCCCGCTCGGCGTGCCCCAGCTTCTCCTACACGGGGCGGGCGACCGCCACGTCCCCGTCGACATGAGCGTCCGGTACGCAGCCGAGGCCCGGGCCGCCGGCGATGACGTTGACCTGGTCACGCCGGCCGGGGTCCACCACATGAGCCTGATCGATCCGGGCGGCCCGGCGTGGCCCACCGTCGTCGACTGGCTCCGCGGCCTCGACGACCATGTCGTGGAAAGCATCTGACAGGCTCTACCGATGATCGTGCCCCTCGTCCCCCGCCAGGTCCTGTTCGGCAACCCCGAGCGGGTCAGCCCCCGGATCTCCCCCGATGGGACTCGTCTGGCCTGGATCGCCCCCGACGACGGTGTGCTCAACGTGTGGGTCAACGCGGTCGGTGCCCCCCTCACCGACGCCCGGGTGATCACCGGCGACCGGGACCGCGGCATCCGGTCCTTCTTCTGGGCCCATGACAACCGCCACCTGCTCTACATCCAGGACACGGGGGGCGACGAGAACTGGCGTCTTTTCGATGTCGACCTGGAGACCGGTGCAGTCCGCGACCTGACGCCGTTCGACGGTGTCCAGGCCCGCATCGAGGAGACCGACAAAACCTTCCCCGACCACATCCTGGTCGGCCTCAACGTGGACAACCCCGAGCTCCACGACGTCTACCGGCTCGACCTACGCGACGGGAAACTGGAGAAGATCACCGAGAACCCCGGCTTCATCGGCTTCGTGGCCGACGCCGATTTCAAGATTCGTGCCGGCGTGGCCCCCTTGCCCGACGGTGGCATGGTGCTCATGGTCCGGGCCACCGAGGATGGCGAGTGGCGGCCCCTCCTTGAGGTGGGACAAGACGACGCCCTGACCACCGAGCCCGTCGCCTTCACCCTCGACGGCACCGCCATGTGGGTGGTCTCGT
>JBBSIS010000148.1:0-7820 GCA_038231955.1 Acidimicrobiales bacterium | reverse complement strand
CGTCGCGCACGGCGAAGCGGCCTGTTTGCGACCCGGCGGTGGCATCTTCGTCCGCCCATCGCTCCACGGCCAAGCCCAGCGCCACCGTTGACGACCTGACCAAGGGCAGCCAGCCCAGCGCTCCGCTGACGACACCGCCGAGGGACGCGAGGCGCTGGTGGTGGTGGGCAAGATGCGCGGCCTCGTGACGGACCACCGCCGCGATCTGAGCGGGCTCCAGCGACGCCAGCAGCCCGTCGGAAAGCACGATCACCGCCGCCTGACCGTCCAGACTGAGCGCCAAGGGCTGGGGTACGGGAATGACAACCACGTTATGACCCGCGACTTCCTGCTCCACACCGAGCCAGAGCTCGGACAAGACGCGGCGTCGCATCCCTCGCTGTCCGCCCCAGATCACGGCCGCGGTCGTGGCGATGGCCGCTGCGCCCAGCCCAGCCACCCACCCGACAGGAGCGCCACCCACGGTGAGGGGGCCCAGGAGGCGCTCGCAGGCGGAGGCCAGCGCGGGCACGCCGAGGGCCCGAAGGACCGCCGGGGCGGCCCGCAGCACGAGCGCCAACTCAAGCAGCAGGGCGCCTCCGGCCAACGCTGCGATGCAGAGGCGGGCCCACTCCGACGGCGCCAGCCGGCGTCCGAGCCCCTCGACCACGCCGGGCAGCGCCAGCAACGCCAGCGCCACGGCGACCAGCGCGATCACGGGCGCTCGGCGTCGCGCTTCAGCAGGCGGCGCAACTGGGCCCGCTCGTCGGTACCCAGCAGACCGAGGAACCAGCTCAGGGCCCGGGGGCGGTCCTCCATTTCGGCCAAGAGTCCGGCCATGTGCTCTGCGGTGTGCTGCTCGCGGGTCTGCACGGCCTTATAGGCGAAGGCTCTCCCGTCGCGAACTCGCTCGACGTGGCCCTTCTGCCACAGCCGGATGAGCACCGTCGACACGGTGGTGTAGGCGAGCGGGCGCTGGGCGGCGAGTCGCGCATGCACCTCGGGCGCGGCAACCCAGCCGCCCTGGGCCCCCCAAAGGACACGGAGGATGTCGGCTTCGAGAGGCCCGAGTTGGCCCTGGACCGCAGGCTTCACATGGGAGATAGTAGGCGCGCCCTTACGGGAACAAAGATCAACGAGTGGCCCACACGAGCCCGGTGACGGCCAGCCAGCCCCCTGCCAGCTGGCCGAGAAGATGATGCCGGTCGAAGGCAACCAGAGTCACCCCCGCTGCACTGGCCACGTAGGTCGCCACGAACAGGACGACGCCGAGGGCACACACAGGCCAACCGAGTCGCTTCTGCAGCTTGGCCCGGTCGCTCAACCGAGCTGTGGTGGAGGCACGTGCCTCGCGCCGGAGACGGCGGTCGAGCGGGGTCCGTCGCTGGCCCCCAAGGAACCGCGGTGAGGCCGACATGACGCCGATCAGGAGACGGAGCGGCGGTCGCGGAGCGCGACCTCGGCCTTGAGCCGGGCGAGCTCATCCTCGAGCCTACGCAACTGCGCCCCGTGGTCTAGCACCGGCTGTGCCGACGATCCGGCCACGTCGGGCGCCTTCGCCGACTCAGGCTCGGGCGGTTCGCTCGAGGAGCTGGCGGGGGAGCCCTTGTGGCCGCTCATGCTCCGCATCATGAGCACCATCGACAAGGGACAGGCGGCGAAAAGCAGGACAGGGCCAGCTGCGGCCAACGCCCGCGGCGCAAGGGCGAGCGCGGCAAGCGCGGCGAGCCCGAGTCCGATGAGGACTCGCTTGTTCAGGCACATGTGATTGCGGCTCCTTGAAGACGGGGGATCCAGAGAACCAGCATACTTCGAAGCACCGTAGTTGTACATCACCCGGTCGTCGCACATCACCATGGGGCTCTGGAGACCCGCCGGTCGGCGAGCAGCTTGGTTATGACCCCCGACGCTTCCCGCCCGCCACGGCCCGTAAGGCGGCGGCGGCATGACAACAGGGGTGTTTATTTCGATGTAAGGTAGTAGATGATTGCCTCGCGTATGACGCTCACGCCGAGCCCGCAGCCGGCGTGCGGTTGGCTACGCCTCATCGGCGTCTCCTACAATGTGGCGTGTCACCCGGAGGCCCTGGAGCCGGTCGTCCCCGCCGGTAGCGTCGTGGTCGGGCACTCCACCGGGCCAGAAGTGGTCGTCGACTCGGGGGACCACCACCTCACGGTCCGCCGCCCCGAGGTGGTGGCCGGTCAGTTGGACCGACTCCGGGATCCGAACCCCGCCCGCATCCCGGCAAGGGATCCAACGCCTCAGGGAGCAGCCGCCGGCGACGCCGGGTTCACTGGTCCCAGTGGTCAGGGCGAGCCCGCGATCGGACCCCACGGCGCCTTCGGTGCCCGGCACCTGGCTCCGACGAAGTTCTGAGGTGGGACGCGGCACCGTGCTCGTCGTCGACGACGAGCGCAAGATTCGCCAGATGGTGACGGCCTACCTGGAGCGCGACGGTTACGCCGTGCTCCAGGCCGAATCCGGTCGACGGGCGCTGGAGGCGGCGTCGCGCGCCACGCCGGACCTGGTCATCCTCGACCTGATGCTGCCCGACATGGCCGGCGAGGAGGTGGCCCGGTCGCTGCGCCAGCTCTCGGCGATCCCGATCATCATGCTTACGGCAAAGACCGCCGACGACGACCGGGTGGCGGGTCTGCGGCTGGGCGCCGACGACTACGTGGTCAAGCCCTTCAGCCCTCGAGAGCTGGTGGCTCGGGTCGAGGCCGTGCTGCGCCGCGCCAAGGGGTCGGCGGCCACGGCGGCACGGTCCTTCGACGGCGGCCGATTGGTGATCGACAGCGAGCGGCGGGAGGTCGCCGCCGATGGCCGTCCGGTCGAGCTGACCCGCAGCGAGTTCGATCTGCTCGACGTGCTGAGCCGGGCCCCGGGCCGGGTCCATTCCCGCTATGAGCTGATCACCCGCGTCCAGGGCTATGACTACGAGGGCTACGAGCGGACGGTGGACGCCCACGTCAAGAACCTGCGCAAGAAGCTGGGGGAGGATCCTCGCACGGCGCGTATCGTCGTCACCGTGCCCGGCGTGGGCTACAAGCTGGGGGCCGCCCCCGATGTCTAGGTCGCTGACCGTGCGGCTGGCCATGGCGTTCGCGGCTTTGGGCGTGGCCGCGGCCGCGGTGACGGCGGTGGCCGTCAACGTCGCCTTCGACCGGCGGTTCGGCGCCTATCTGGGCCAACGCCGCACGGAGGTCGAGCGGCGCCTGGTGGTCGGCCTGGCCGACACCTACCGACGCAGGGGGGAATGGGTGCCCGATGAGCTGACGGCGGTGGGAGCCTCGGCGGTGATGGAGGGCGTCGAGCTGCGGGTCCGGGACAGCTCCGGAGCGACGGTCTGGTCGAGCGCCGGCCAGCTCTCGGAACCGATGGCCGAGATGCACCGCCAGATGCTCGACTCTGGTCCCCTCGGCCCCCCGCAACGCCTGTCCATCACCGTTGGGGCCGATGTGGTGGGCACGGCCGAGGTGCGGGTACCCGAGGGCGGGCTAGCCCCGCAGGACCTGGGGTTGCGGTCGTCTGTCAACCGGTCGCTGGTGGCCACCGGTGCGGTGGTCGGTCTGGCTGCGCTGGGCCTTGGGGTGGCACTGGCCCGGCGTGTGGCGGCGCCGATCACCGAACTCACCGTGGCGGCCGGCGAACTGGCCGCCGGCGACCGGTCACGGCGGGTGGGAACTTCGCGCCCGGACGAGCTCGGTGACATGTCCCGCGCCTTCAACCGGATGGCCGACACGATCGAGGACGAGGACCGGCTGCGGCGGTCCTTCGCCGCTGACGTGGCGCACGAACTGCGTACGCCCCTGGCTGTCCTCCGCTCCCAGCTCGAAGCGCTGCAGGACGGCGTGGTCGCGCCCGAGCCGGCGACCCTGGCCTCGCTACACGACGAGGTGCTGCGCTTGTCCCGTCTGGTCGGTGACTTGCAGACGTTGGCTTCGGCCGACGCCGCCGGTTTCGGCCTCGAACGCCGCCTCGTCGCACTGGGCCCCCTGCTGGAGGAGGTGGCGGCGGGCTTCCGCGGTCCCCTGACCGAAGGCGGAGTGGGCCTCGAACTCGATCTCGACGAAGACGTCGCCCTCGACGCCGACCCCGTCCGCCTGCGCCAGGTGGTGATCAACCTGCTGTCCAACGCGCTGAAGTTCACGCCCCCGGGCGGAATGGTCCGCCTCGAGCTGGACGCCGATGAGAACGTCGTGACCGTTCGGGTGGCCGACACCGGCTCCGGCATCCCTCCCGAGGAGCTCGGCGCAGTGTTCGACCGCTTCTATCGGGGCCGCAACGTGGTCGTGGGGGGCTCGGGGATCGGACTGGCCGTCGTTCGCCAACTGGTGGCGGCCCACGGGGGGACGGTCGACGCGGCCAGCCCGCCCGGTGAGGGGACCACCTTCAGCGTCAAGCTCCCGAGGCACTCGGGCCCGGTCCGTTTCTCCATCCCCGATGCTCCGACGCCGCTGCCCGCCCAGTCGTCGTAGCGGCGGCGCCCCGTGGTCGTGGCCAATCGGTCGGCCTCTGCCCACCGTGCTCGTCGACCGGGGGTTTCCAGCGGGACGGATCAGCGCGACAGCCGAGCTGGGAGCTCCGCTCTGAAATGACCCCTCAGCTCCCGCCGATGGGCCCCGGGTTGGGTTGCGTGGTCGCCCCCATCATCGGCCCGGTGCCGTTCGACCCCATCATCGCGGCCATGTTCGATCCGGCCATGTTCGATCCGGCCATGGCGTCACCCATGGAGGGGAACAGCTCCCGCATGCGGGCGTGCATCTGCTCCATCTGGGCTCGCAGCTCCGGGGGCATCTGCTGGCGCATGGACCGACCGAGCTCGGAGCCGTGCATCCGGTCCATCGTCGCCATCGACGAAGCCGGGGCCGGGCTCGGGGGGGCCGGGTCGGAGTTGGCGGCCAGCGCGGTACCGGCGCCCAGGGCCAGGATCCCGGCGAAGCCGACGCCGGCGAGCGCGGTGCGGGCTCGCCGGCGGGAACGGGAACCGCCAGCGCTAACCGTCAAGGTGTCAGGGGTGCCGAGCTTGGTGTCCATGCCGCCAACCTACGGGAGGCCAGTGAATTTGCGATGAAGGAGCTGCGAAGGATCCGCGCTCTCCGGGTGGCCACCGCCGGCGGTTGTCACTGTCGACGGGCCCGGGCGGGGACAGGCGGGACCCGCATGGCCGGGCAGCCACAACTCCCGCCCTGGCGGTGACGGGTCGACCGGCCGGTGCTGAGCTGTCGAAGGCAGCACCTCAGGGCCCGCACGGGGTACAGCACAGGACACCCGCCTCCGAGCGTATGGCCTGATCCGGACGGTTCGGCCAGCCCGACGGCGTCCAAAAGGGCGAGCTGGAACGACCGGCAATTGTCGCTGGGCCGCCGCATGGACCAGCGCCAGCCGCCCCGGAAGCCGCGGCGAAGCCGCGGATCTCCCTGCGCACCCGCCAGTCGCTCTTGGCCACGGTCAGCACCGGGTGGAACCGGTGCCGGGCGACGTCGCCATGGTGGGGGTCGGTGCGAGGCGGCCGGCGGCGGTCGCCATTGAGGGCACCGGCGAAGCCGATCATGAGGCCGAGCAGGCCGACGGGGCGTCGCGCGGCCACCAGCCGTAGCTCTCCTTGCCGTCGAGCTCGATCCACCAGTGGCCGTAGGTGTGGCCAACCCGGCACGCGTCACGCTTGACCTCGACCCAGGAGAGTTGTCGAGGTCCCGCAGGAGTTGAAAACGAGCGGGCGGCCGCGGCCAGGTAGGCGACGACGCTGGCCCACTTCCGTGAGCGCGGCATGGACCCAGATCCTACTTCTTCTTGCCTTTCTTGCCGCCCCGGCCGCCCTGGCCCCTGCCCTTCATCTTGTCCCTCATACGGCCGCCCCGGCGACCGCCATCTGCGGCCATCACCGGCAGACCCGAGGCCAGTAACCGGCCGGCGAGGCCCAGCCCGGCCGCTGCCAGCCCCGGCATCGCCCAACGACGACGACTTACCATGGGAATTTCTCCTGCCCTCTCATCCGGGTCATGTTCAGATCGGTGGCCAGCCGAGCCGGGCGAAACTGCGCTGCAGCGGGATGAAGAAGGAGCGCCAGGCGCCGGAGACGAACAGGACGCCTACCACGACGAGCAGCACCCCGCCCACACGCTCGATGGCGTGGCCGTGACGGCGCAGCCAGGCGAGGGATCCCCGGGCCCGCTGGAAGCCCAGGGCCAGGAGCACGAAGGGCACGCCGAGGCCGACCGAGTACAGCGCCAAGAGGACCCCGCCCCACACCGCGGTCTGGGTGGCCGCGGCGGTCGCCAGGATGGTGGCCAGCACGGGCCCGATGCATGGGGTCCATCCTGCGGCGAAGGCCATTCCGAGCGGGAAAGCGCCCCGGGGACCGCCGGGCAGCCGGGCCAGGTCGAGCCGGCCTTCCCGGGACAGAAGGGGTATGCGCAGGACGCCGAGCATCGACAAGCCCATGGCGATGATGACCACGCCCGAGATGCGTACGACGAGGGGAAGGTGGCGCAGCAGCGTCGAACCCAGCAGCCCGGCCCCGACGCCCAGGGCGGTGAAGACGACGGTGAAGCCGGCGACGAAGGCCACCGCCGTGCGCAGGGCCAGCGCCCGCGCCTCCGGGCGTCCCAGCTCGCTGACGGGAAGGGCCGAGACGTAGGACAGGTAGCTGGGCACGAGCGGCAGACAGCACGGGGAGCTGAACGAGATAGCGCCGGCGACCACGGCACCGAGAGGCAGGAGCAGGAGGCTCATCTTCGGCCTAGCGTAGTAGCACCGGCAGCGGAGGATGAACCCGAGCCGCGCTTCGGTGTGCCTCGGAACCCGGTTGCAGCGGTGGTCGACGATCTCCAGACGGAGGTCCTTGACCGAGTGCTCGCCGCGGCGCCGCCCTGCCGTATGGAGTCAACGCCCAGCCAGACGTCGGCCGCGAAAGCCGAGGT
Organism: Acidimicrobiales bacterium; assembly: GCA_038231955.1. Classification (GTDB taxonomy): domain Bacteria; phylum Actinomycetota; class Acidimicrobiia; order Acidimicrobiales; family AC-14; genus CADCTB01. The sequence goes on along the minus strand of JBBSIS010000148.1, from coordinate 915 downwards.
AGCTAGCGAGCCCGGCCGAGACAGCCGACCACAATGCCCACTGCGGGACTCTGAGCGGCCAATCGGGGCGGAGCGAGAGGACGACGCCGATCGACGCCATGCAGACGAACGCCTCGTGGCGGAGCCGGTTGCCAGAGGAGACGAGCACGGCGCCGAGTACCCCGAAACCCGCGAGATCACCGACCACTCCCCGGCTCAGGTAGGGGGTTCCCTGGCGGAGGTACAGGGCGCTCGAAGTCACCACTGCGAGCAGGGTGGTGGTGACCTCGGCCCGGTCAAGGTTTGGCTCCGAGCTGGTAAGGCGCTCGGCCAGCGCGGATGAGCCCACAGGACATGACCGTAGTGGCCCATGAGGGGAACGAGCACCTCCCTCTCACTTCCGCGGGGCGAGGCCCCTCCAACCCGGAGCCGCCGGCTTGTGACCCCAGACTTTGAGGCAGCGTAGTAGCTTGTTGCGGTATGCCCGTCGAGGGTCCGGTAGGGGAGCAGGTCATCGAGGCCGACGCCGAGTCTGCGCCGATCCCCGACCCTGAGCCCGGCGCCACTCATTCGACCGCCGCCGGGGTCGACACCGAGGACGGCGCTGTCCTTCGCCCTCGACGGCGGGTTCGGCTGTGGACAGCGGTGGCTGTGGGTGTGATCGCGGCGTTGTTCGTGGGCGTGCTCGCCACCCGGCCGTCGGCGTTGTCCAGGCAGGCCCAGAGCCCGCTCCTGGGCCATCCCGCCCCAGCGATCTCCGGGCCGTCGGTGACAGACGGACCCTTTCGTTCCCTCTCTAGTGCGGCGAACCGCTGAACACACGCGTGTAGTTTCACTCCTGTCATTCACAGGAGGGAGCCGAGTATGCCCTATGTCGCTGCGCCGATCGTGTTGGACGAGACCACCCGGGTCGAACTGGAGCGCCGGGTGCGGGCG
>JBBSIS010000147.1:0-7878 GCA_038231955.1 Acidimicrobiales bacterium | reverse complement strand
GACCTTGCCCACCAGCACGTCGCCGGGGCCGACGTCGGCGCCGATGCGGATGATGCCCCGCTCGTCGAGGTCCTTCAGGATGTCGTCGGAGAGGTTGGGGATGTCCCGGGTGATCTCCTCGGCGCCCAGCTTTGTGTCGCGGGCATCGACCTCGTGGGCCTCGATGTGGATCGACGTCAGCACGTCGTCGCGCACCAGGCGCTCGGACAGGATGATGGCGTCCTCGAAGTTGTAGCCCTCCCAGGGCAGGAAGGCCACGAGCAGGTTCTTGCCCAGGGCCAGGTCGCCGTTGTGGGTGGACGGGCCATCGGCCAGGACGTCGCCCAGGGCGACGGTGTTGCCCTCGTCGACGAGGGGCTTCTGGTTGATGCAGGTGCCCTGGTTCGACCGACGGAACTTGGCCAGGCGGTAGAACTTGCGGCCCAGCAGGCGGCCGTCGCGGTCGTGCTGGGCCTCGCGGTACTGGACGATGATGTGGTCGCCGGTAACCTCGACCACCTCGCCGTCACCCTCGCCCAGGACGACATCGCCGGCGTCGCGTGCGGCGCGCTTCTCGATGCCGGTGCCGATGTAGGGCGCCTCGGCGCGGACCAGGGAGACGGCCTGGCGCTGCATGTTGGCCCCCATGAGGGCCCGGTTGGCGTCGTCGTGCTCGAGGAAGGGGATCATGGCCGTGGCCACGGAGACGATCTGCTTGGGCGAGACGTCCATCAGGTCGACCTCGGTGGGCGGCACGTAGTCGATCTCGCTGGTGGTGCCGTAGGAGGTGCCACCGGCGCCGATGCGCACGCCGGCGCCCTGGGGGCCACGGCGGACGAGCACCCTGTCGCCGACGAACTGGCCGGCATCGTCGAGGGTGGCATTGGCCTGGGCGATGACGTGCTCCTCCTCCTCGTCGGCGGCCAGGTACATGATCTCGTCGGTCAGGCGACCGTCGACGACCTTGCGGTAGGGCGTCTCGATGAAGCCGAAGTCGTTGACCCGGGCGTAGGTGGCCAGGGAGCCGATCAGACCGATGTTGGGGCCTTCCGGGGTCTCGATCGGGCACATACGGCCGTAGTGGCTGGTGTGCACGTCACGGACCTCGAAACCGGCTCGCTCCCGGGAAAGACCGCCGGGGCCCAGGGCCGAGAGGCGGCGCTTGTGGGTCAGGCCGTCGAGCGGGTTGGTCTGGCCCATGAACTGGGACAGCTGGCTGGTGCCGAAGAACTCCTTGATCGCGGCCACGACGGGTCGGATGTTGATCAGGGTCTGGGGCGTGATGGCCTCGACGTCCTGGGTGGTCATGCGCTCACGGACGACCCGCTCCATGCGGGAGAGGCCGATGCGGACCTGATTCTGGATGAGCTCGCCCACCGACCGGATGCGACGGTTGGCGAAGTGGTCCTGGTCGTCGAGGCGGTAACCGGCCTCGCCGGCGGCCAGGTGGAGCAGGTAGGTGGTGGCGGCCAGGATCTCCGACGGGCTCAGGACGAACTGGGCCTGGCCGGGGCGCTCGATGTCGACATTGAGGATCTCGGCGATCCGCTCGATCTCCGGCCCGAGCTTGCGGGTCAGCTTGTAACGGCCGACGCGGGTGAGGTCGTAGCGCTTGGGGTTGAAGAAGGCGTTCTCGAAGTAGGCGCGGGCCGCCTCGACCTGCGGCGGCTCGCCGGGGCGGGCCCGCTTGTAGATCTCGACCAGCGCCTCTTCACGGGTGGGGGCGAGCTCGCGCTCCTTCTCCCACTGGCCCTCGAGGAAGTCGAAGTGGTTAACAAAGCGCTCGAGAAAACCGGGGTGGGCCTCCTGGTCGTAGCCCAGGGCCCGCAGCAGGACGAAGAGCGACAGGCGGCGCTTGCGGGCCACGCGGGTGCCGGCGGTGACGTCCTTGCCAGGCTTCTGCTCGATGTCGAACTCGATCCACTCACCGCGGTAGGGGTGGATGGTGGCGGTGGCGATGGTCTTGGCGTCACGGCCGGGCTGGAAGATCACGCCGGGGGAGCGGACCAGCTGGGACACGACGACGCGCTCGGTGCCGTTGATGATGAACGTGCCCTTGTCGGTCATCATGGGGAAGTCCCCCATGAAGACGGTCTGCTCTTTGATCTCGCCCGTGGTGGCGTTCATGAAGCGGGCTCGGACGAAGATGGGGGCGGAGAAGGTCATGTCCTTCTCCTTGCACTCCTCCACCGTGAACTTGGGCGGCGGCCGAAGATCGGGATCGTCCGCATCGAACTCGAGCTCGAGCCGGAGCTGGCCCGTGAAGTCCTCGATGGGGCTGATGTCGCGGAAGGTCTCGGAGAGCCCCCGGTCGAGGAACCACTTGAACGAGTCTCGCTGGACGGCGATCAGGTCCGGGAGGGCAAGAACCTCGTCGAGGTTGGAGAATGAAAAACGTTCCCGGGGGGCGGGACGAGTGGGCAAAACCTCACTCCTTCGCGGAGACAGTGTTGGCTGAAAGGCAGGGCTGGCTGAAAGGCAGGCTGGCTGAAAGGCGGGGCTAGCTGAAAGGCAGTGTGGGCGGGCTGAACGCGGTGACGGCGGTGGAAGCCCTGCGGTCGGCAGTGCTTCACGTGAGCGGCGGGGCTGGTTGGGGGCGGCTGGCAGGTCAATGCCGGGCGCGCAGAGTCAAGCCGGAAGGGAACGGCGACACGCGGGCGAGCACGGCAAGACTCAGAGTACTTGCAGCGGCGCGAATGGGCAAGCCAGCTCGAACAAGCTGGCCGGAGCGTATGCCACCGGAAGACCGGGGTCAAGGGTTCTGATGGCCCCTTGACCCCGGCGGAGGCCCCGGTGAACCCGGTCGCTACTTGAGCTCGACGGTGACTCCGGCCCCTTCGAGCTGGGCCTTGGCCTTCTGTGCGTCGTCCTTCGACACCTTCTCGAGCACGGGCTTGGGCGCGCTGTCGACCAGATCCTTGGCCTCCTTGAGGCCCAGGTTGGTGAGGGCGCGCACCTCCTTGATGACCGGGATCTTCTGGGCACCGACTTCGGTGAGGATGACGTCGAACTCGTCCTGCTCCTCCTCGGCCGGGGCGGCCTCGCCGCCGCCGCCACCGCCGCCCGCCGGCATGGCCATCATCGGGGCAGCCGCGGTCACGCCGAACTTGTCCTCGAACTCCTTCAGGAGCTCGGACAGCTCGAGCACGGTCATCCCGGCGATGCTTTCGAGGATCTCGTCCTTGGTAGCCATTACTGGTTTCCTTCCTTCTCACGCTTCTCAACGAGGGCAGACAGCCCGTAGGCGAAATTGCGGGGCAGGGCTTGGAGCAGGCCCGCCATCTTCTGGAGGGGGGCGGCGAACGCGCCGGCAATGCGGGCCAGGATGACCTCGCGAGGAGCGACATCGGCGAGGGCCCCGGCATCGGCCGCGCTCAGCACCTTGCTGCCGAGCAGGCCGCCCTTGATGGTCAAGTTGGGGTTGCCCCGGGCGAAGTCCCGGAGACTCTTGGCCACGGCCACCGCGTCACCATCGATGAAGGCGATGGCCGTGGGGCCGACCAGCATCGGGTCGAGGTCGGTCAGGCCGAGCTCGGCCGCAGCCAGGCGGGCCAGGGTGTTCTTGTAGATCTTGTACTCGCCGCCGGCGTCGCCGACCGACCGGCGCAAGGCGGCCAGGTCGGCCACCTTCAGGCCGCGGTACTCGGTCAGCAACGCCCCGTTCGACGACGACAGGCGCTCGCGCACTTCAGCGACGACGGCGACCTTTTCAGGTCTCGGTTCTCCCAATGCCTCTCCTTCCGGGTGCGCTCGGCGCGAACGTGCTCCTCGGAAGGATCACGCCTCGTTGGGCGGGCCCCGCCGGGCCGCTTACGCGTTGCTACGCACCGAATGTCTCTGGCGTTCTTGTAACGAAGCGATACTACCTGCTACGACGCGGCGGTGAGCTCCTCGTCGAGGGCCCGCAGCGGGCTGGGCTCGACCTTCACGCCGGGGCCCATGGTCGACGAGATGGCCACGGAGATCATGTAGCGACCCTTGGCCGAGGCCGGCTTGGCCCGTTGCAGCTCCTCGATGACGGCCTGCAGGTTCTGCAGCAGCGACCGCCGGTCGAAGCTCACCCTGCCGATCGGCACGTGGATGTTGCCGTAGCGGTCGGTGCGGTACTCGACCCGGCCACCCTTGAACTCACGCACGGCCCGGCCCACGTCCATGGTGACCGTCCCCGTCTTCGGGTTGGGCATGAGGCCGCGGGGCCCGAGGACCCGGCCCAGCTTGCCCACCTGGCCCATGAGGTCGGGGGTGGCGATGGCCACGTCGAAGTCGAGGAAACCGCCGGCGACACGGGCGACAAGGTCGTCGGCACCGACCACATCGGCCCCGGCCTCGCGGGCGGCGTTGGCCGCCTCTCCGGCGGCGAAGGCGACCACCCGCACGGTCTTGCCGGTGCCGGCAGGCAGGCCGACGGTGCCGCGGACGATCTGGTCGGCCTTCCGGGGGTCGACCCCCAGGCGCACGGCCAGCTCCACTGTCTCGTCGAAACGGGCCGCGGCGAGGCTCTTCACCAGGTCGACGGCCTCGCCCGGGCCGTGCTGGCGGTCGCGATCGAAGCGGCGGGTGGCATCGACGTACTTCTTGCTGTTCTTGTTGGTGTGGGTCATGGCGCTATCCCTTGACCGTGATGCCCATGGACCGGGCCGTCCCGACGACCTGGCGCTTGGCGGCGTCGAGCTTGTCGGCGTTGAGGTCGGGCAGCTTGGTGGTGGCAATCTCGGTGATCTGGGCATCGGTGACCGTGCCGGCCGCCTCGCGCCCGGGCGTGGTCGATCCCTTGGCCAGGCCGGCGGCGGCCCGCAGAAGGACCGGCGTGGGCGGGGTCTTGATTACGAACGTGAACGAGCGGTCCTCGAACACGGTGATCTCGGCTGGCACCACGGTGCCCCGCTGGGCCTCGGTGGCGGCGTTGTACTGCTTGCAGAACTCCATGATGTTCACGCCGTGGGGGCCCAGGGCGGTGCCGACGGGAGGCGCCGGGGTGGCCGCTCCCGCCGGGATCTGGATCTTGACGACGGCGGCGACACGTCTCTTGGCCATACGCTTCCTTTCTCAACGGTGGTAGTGACGGCAACGGAGGTGCCTCCCACCTGATTTACAGCGACAACTGCTCGACGACGGTTAGAGCTTGGCCACCTGGCTGAACTCCAACTCGACCGGGGTCTCCCGGCCGAAGATGTTGACCAGGACCTTCAACTTCATCTGATCGTCGTTGATCTCGGCGATGGTGCCGGTAAAGTCGGCGAAGGGCCCTTCCCGGACCCGTACGCTCTCGCCGATCTCGAACATGGCCCGGTGGCGAGCCTTCTTGGGCGTGCCCTCGCTCCCCCCGGGCTGGACCTGGAGGATGTTCTCGACCTCTTTGCGGGACAGCGGCGTGGGCTTGGCCCCCAGGCCCACGAACCCGGTGACGCCGGGGGTGTTGCGCACGACGCGCCAGGAATCGTCGTCCAGCTCACAGCGCACCAGCAGGTAACCGGGGAACACCTTTTTCTGGACGGTGACCCGCTTGCCGCCCTTGAACTCGATGACGTCCTCCATGGGGATGACGCACTCGAAGATGCGATCCTCCATGTTCATGGAGGCGATCCGGCTCTCGAGGTTGGACTTCACCTTGTTCTCGTAGCCGGCGTAGGTATGCACGACGTACCAGGAGCCAGGACGGTCATACGGGCTCTCGACCGGCGCCTCGTCCTCGTCGTCGTCCTCGTCCAACTCGGGCGCCGCCGCTCCTAGCAGCTCGTCCTCGGTGATCACCTGGGTGCCGGCGCCACCGGCGTCGGCCACTTCGGCTCGTTCGTCCACAGGCTGCTCCTCGGGATCGCCGAGGCCACCCAGATCGCCAATGCCTCCCAGATCATCGGTGTTGCTCATTTGAAGAGGAAGATGACGGCCTTGCCGAAACCCCAGTCGAGCCCGAAGATCACTCCGGTGAGAAGGATGAGGGCGAGGAACACGACGATCGAATAGTTCGTGACCTCGGCCCGGGTGGGCCAGGCCACCTTCCGCAGCTCGCCCCGCACCTGGCGGGCGTATTCGGAGGCGCCGATCCGCTTCTCCTTGGTGGCCGTACGCCCCGCCGGGCGCGGCGCCTCTCGCCGGCTCGGCGTGCCGTCAGCGTCGACCTGACCCTGCCGCTGCATCATGCGTTTCATCTCTCGGTTCACGGCGCTCTCCAGCTCGAGTCAAGACGAACGAGCAGGGCAGGAGGGACTCGAACCCCCAACCGCCGGTTTTGGAGACCGGTGCTCTGCCAAATTGAGCTACTGCCCTAGACGGGCGTCTGGCCCCTGACGTACGTGGCCCAAAGGGTACCGCATCGACGCGATCATGCCTCCCCGGGCGGCACCGGCACTAGCTGGCGAGGCGTACTTTGCGGCCGCGGGCCCGGCTGGCCAGGACGATCGCCCCGGCGGCGCCAGCTGCGGTGGCGGCGGCGATACCGCCGACGTAGGCCACCCGGCGGCCATTGAGCAGGTCGTGCATGGCCCGGCGCTCGCCGACGGCCTCCAAGGACGCCAGGATGTCGGGCAGGAGGCCCGGCGCCGGCTCCAATACCTCGGTGCGCAGGTGATGGAGCGCCTTGAGCACCTTGCGGTACTGCACGAGCTCGGCCTGGCAGCGCAGGCAGGCGGTCACGTGGCGCTGGACGTCGAGGTCGGCCACGTCCACGCCGTCGATGATGCCGGGGAGGGCGTCAGCCACGTCGTCACAGGACACACCGCCACTCCCGAAGTACTTGCTGGGCCGAGCCAGTCGCTGCGGGCCGCCGCTTCGCTTCGGTCCTCGCTCCTCCATGACTGGTCGCTGCGGGCCGCCGCTTCGCTTCGGTCCTCGCTCAGACCGCACGGGCCTTCTCCTCTCCGGGCAGGGGGAACAGGCGCTCCCGCAGCTTGCGACGGGCCCGGTGCAGGCGCACCTTGGCCGCCGACTCGGTGATCCCCAGCTCGGAGGCGATCGCCTCATGCGGAAGGTCGTAGACGTCGCGCAGCACGACCACCGCCCGCAGGATGGGCGGGAGGTCGGCCAAGGCGGCTGTCACGCGATCGCGGAGGAAACCGGCCTCGGCCATCGTCTCCGGGTCCGCCTCGGGTCGGTCGTCGATCATGGTGTCGTCCTCCGACAACTCCTCATGGCCCCCCTTGGACCGGCGCGTCAGGTGGCTCGACGCGCAGTTGGCGGTGATCCGGTACATCCACGTCGAGAACCGGGCATCGCCCCGAAACCGCTTCAGGGCCCGGAAGGCCCGGAGGTACGCTTCCTGGGCCACGTCCCGGGCGTCGTCCTCGTTGCCGGTGAGGCGGTAGGCCAGGGTGTAGACATCGGCCTCGGTGGCTCGCACCAGCGCGGCGAAGGCGTTGTTGTCGCCCGCCTTGGCCGCCGCCACCAAGCTGGCTTCTTCGGAGGGGATCACCACCTCTATGACCGGTTCGTCGCCCGGTTCGTTACCTGTTCCTAGCGGGTCTCCCGATGCACCGTGTGCACCCGGTCCCACCGGCAGTACTTCTTGACTTCCATGCGTTCCCGGTCGTTCTGCTTGTTCTTCATGGTGATGTAGTTTCGGCGCTTGCACGTCTCGCATGCCAGCGTCACCTTCACCCGCTTCTCGCCCTTGGCCACTTCGGTCTTCCTCTCGGCTCACGCGCTGCTCTCGAACTCTGTTGGGATCGTCGGGGGGGCGGAGCGCCCCACTGGAGCTACTTGAGAATCTTGGTGACGCGGCCGGCGCCCACGGTCCTGCCGCCCTCACGGATGGCGAAGCGCAGGCCCTCGTCCATGGCGATGGGGTTGATGAGCTCGACGTTGAGGGTGATGTTGTCGCCGGGCATGACCATCTCGGTGCCCTCGGGCAGGGTGATCTGGCCGGTGACGTCGGTGGTGCGGAAGTAGAACTGGGGGCGGTAG
>JBBSIS010000146.1:0-7883 GCA_038231955.1 Acidimicrobiales bacterium | reverse complement strand
TGTGCGAGGACTGCGGAGCGGTCATCGAGGTGGCGCCCAAGGTGTTCCGACCCCTGGAGCGCACGCTCAAGCGGGACTTCGACTTCACCGTCAGCTCCCGGCACTTCGCCCTGAGCGGGCGCTGCGGGGCCTGCAGCGAGGGCCTTGCCACCCAGGCCGCCCCGGAGGGCACGGCCGCCGTCTGAGGATCGCCGGGGGGAGAGACCATCGGCGCGGGCCGTCCGGCCATGGTGCGATCATATCGCATCTGTCCACCACTCCTCACGAGCTCGCCGCTTCGCCGCCCGTCTACGAGAGAGCGGACACCACGTAGTCGACCGCCTGGGTGAGGACTTCGACGTCGGCGGGCTCCACCGCCGGGAACATGGCGACGCGGAGCTGGTTGCGGCCCAGGCGTCGGTAGGGCTCGGTGTCGACGATCCCGTTGGCCCTCAGCACCTTGGTGACGGCCTTGGCGTCGATGGCGTCATCGAGGTCGACGGTGCCGACCACCGGGCTGCGGTCGGCGGGGTCGGCCACGAACGGCGTGGCGTAGGGCGCCTTCTCGGCCCAGGCGTAGAGGATTTCCGACGACGCCTCACAACGCGACGCCGCCCACTCCAGTCCGCCGGAAGCGAGGATCCAGTCCAGCTGGTCGGCCATGAGGAACAGGGTGGCCAGGCCAGGGGTGTTGTAGGTCTGGTCGAGCCGGGCGTTGGTCACCGCAGTGGCCAGGCTGAGCGACTCCGGGATCCACCGTCCCGTGGCCTTGATCCGCTCGACGCGCTCCAGCGCCGCCGGGGAGCACAGGGCGATCCACAGGCCGCCGTCGGCCCCGAAGCCCTTCTGGGGGGAGAAGTAGTAGGCGTCGAACTGGTTGGGATCGACCCGCATGCCGCCGGCGGCCGAGGTGGCGTCGACCAGAACCAGGCCCTGGTCGGCCGGCACCGGCCGGAGGACCTCCATGGCCACCCCGGTCGAGGTCTCGTTGTGGGTGAGGGCGTAGGCGTCGACGTCGGGGTTGGGCGTGGGCTCCGGGTGGGTGCCGGCCGGCGAGGTGATCACATCGGGGTTGTCGAGATGGGGGGCGGCCGCCGCCATGGTGGCGAACGACTCGGAGAAGTTGCCGAAGCTCAGGTGCTGGCTGCGCCGCTCGATGAGCGAGAGAGTGGCGACGTCCCAGAACGTGGCCGCGCCGCCGTTGCCGAAGACCACCTCGTAGCCGTCGGGGAGGGCGAACAGCTCGGTCATGCCGGCCCGCAGGCGCCCGACCATGGAGCGCACAGGCGACTGGCGGTGGCTCGTGCCGAGGTAGCTGGGAGCGGCGGCTGCGAGGGAGGCGACGCCGGCCGGGCGCACCTTCGAAGGGCCGCAGCCGAAACGCCCGTCGCCGGGGAGAAGGTCGGCGGGTAGTCGGATGTCGGGGTTGGAAGAATCCATTGCTGCCACTATCCCCCAGTCGGCGGAGAGCCGCCATGTGATCGCGCCGCGATCGGCCTCTACGAGCGAAAGGACTGGCCGTGTGCCGGCCGGGTCACCGTGCACCTGGGCGAGGGGGCTCGTCTGACGAGCCCGTCTTCGTCGGGCCTGCGCCGCCGACCCGGCGTACCAGCCGTAGCTGACCGCCCTCGGCGCGGACAGCTGCAGCCAGTGCGCCGAAACCTCTTTGCGGTCGCAACCCAGGCATGTGACCATCGGGCCTGTGCCTGAGCTTGTGATCGCGTCCCGTGTGTCCCGGCGGATCGCCGCCATCGAGGAGTCGGCCACCCTGGCCGTCGACGCCAAGGCCAAGTCGCTCAAGGCCGCCGGCCACGACGTGATCGGATTCGGCGCCGGCGAGCCCGACTTCCCCACGCCGGCGCACATCGTGGCCGCGGCCGCCGCGGCGTGCGCCGTGCCCCGGAACCACCGCTACACCCCGGCGGCCGGGCTCCCCGAGCTGCGGGAGGCGGTGGCGGCCAAGACGACCCGTGACTCGGGCTTCGACGTAGGCGCTTCGCAGGTCGTGGTGACCAACGGGGCCAAGCAGGCCGTCTACAACTCCTTCGCCGCCCTGCTCGACCCGGGAGACGAGGTCCTGCTCCCGGCGCCCTACTGGGTCACCTATCCCGAGGCCATCCGGCTGGCCGGCGGAGTCCCCGTGCCCGTGCCCACCGACGAGAGCACCGGCTTCAAGGCGTCGGTGGAGGCGCTGGAAGCGGCGTGCACGCCGCACACCAAGGTGCTGCTGTTCGTGTCGCCCTCCAACCCGACCGGGGCCGTCTACTCGCCCGACCAGGTGGCCGAGCTCGGCCGCTGGGCATTCGAGCGAGGGCTGTGGGTGGTCACCGACGAGATCTACGAGCACCTGGTCTACGGCGATCACACCTTCTCGTCGATGGCCGGCCTCGTCCCGGAGCTGGCCGACCGCACCATCGTCGTCAACGGCGTGGCCAAGACCTATGCCATGACCGGCTGGCGGGTGGGATGGATGGTGGGCCCGGCCGACGTGATCACCGCGGCCACCAACCTCCAGTCCCACGCCACGTCAAACGTGGCCAACGTCTCCCAGATGGCGGCGCTGGCTGCCATCACCGGCGACCAGGCCTGCGTGGGGGAGATGCGGGCCGCCTTCGACCGCCGCCGCCGGCGCATGCACGCCATGCTCGACGCCATCCCCGGCGTGGCCTGCCTCGAGCCCGAGGGGGCGTTCTACGCCTTTCCGTCGTTCGCCGGCGTTCTCGGCCGGGAGGTGGCCGGCCGGACCGCAGCCTCCACACTCGAGCTGGCCGAGATCGTGCTCGACGAAGCCAAGGTGGCCATCGTGCCCGGCGAGGCCTTTGGCGCCGCGGGCTACGCCCGTCTGTCCTACGCCCTGGCCGACGACGCCCTCGAGGAGGGGATCGGGCGGCTGGCCGCCTTGCTCGCCGAGTGAGGGGGCTGTCGAGCTGAACAGCCCGCCACGCCGGTAGCCTTGAGCGCGTGGACGAGGACGAGCCCCTCGAGGCGTTCTACGGGGACGACGAACCGTTGGCGTTCGACGCACCCGAGCCCCGGCTGCCACCGGTGCCGCCCAAGAAGGCCCGCACCGCCACCGGCGCCCTTCTCACCGGTATTGCCCTCGGCCTCCAGCAGGTCTTCGACCCCGAGAAGAAGCGCGACCAGATCGCCATCGAGCAGGAGGCCCCGGGCGAGCCCGAAGGCCCGCAGCGCTACGAAGTCCGCCTGAACGGCAGCCCTCGCGATGCCCAGGCCGTCTACCGGCCGTGGGTCGAGCCGGAAGGCCCGCCTCCCACCACCAACCGGTGACCGGCCGGCCCGGACTGGCGTGGTCGCCGACGGGCTGTGCGAGCATGGTCCATGGCCAGAGTCCTTGTCAGTGAAGAGCTAGCCGAGCGGGGCCTTGCCCGTCTGCGTGACGAAGGCCATGAGGTCGATGTCCAGCTCGGCCTGTCGCCCGAGGAGTTGCTGGGAGCGGTGAAAGGCGCGGCGGCGATCATCATCCGCTCCGAGACCCAGGTCACGGCCGAGGTTCTCGCCGCCGGCGCCGACCTGATCGTGGTCGGCCGGGCCGGCATCGGGCTCGACAACGTCGACGTGGTCGCCGCCACCCGGGCCGGCGTGATGGTCTGCAACGCCCCGCTGTCCAACATCGTCACCGCCGCCGAGCACACCATGGCGCTGCTGCTGTCCTCGGCCCGCAACGTGCCCCAGGCCAGTGCCGCGTTGAAGCAGGGCCTGTGGCAGCGGTCGCAGTGGACCGGCGTCGAGTTGCACGGCAAGACCCTTGGCCTGCTCGGGCTGGGCCGCATCGGCACGCTGGTGGCCCAACGAGCGTACGCCTTCGGAATGCGCCTGGTGGCGTGGGACCCGTGGATGTCGCCCGACCGGGCCCGCAAGCTCGGTGTCGAGCTGCTGGAGCTCGACGAGGTCGTGCGCCAGTCGGACTTCATCAGCATCCACCTGCTCAAGACGCCCGACAGCGTGGGCCTGGTGGGCGAGGACCTGCTGGCCCAGGCCAAGCCCAACCTGCGGATCATCAACGTGGCCCGGGGCGGGATCATCGACGAGTCGGCCCTGGCCGCGGCCATCGCCGCGGGGCGCATCGCCGGCGCCGCCATCGACGTCTTCGCCAAGGAACCCACCACCGAGTCGCCCCTGTTCGGGCTGCCGTCGGTGGTGGTCACGCCCCACCTGGGCGCCAGCACGGTCGAGGCCCAGGACAAAGCGGGGGAGACGATCGCCGAGCAGGTGTCGCTGGCGCTCGCCGGGGAGTTCGTTCCTTACGCGGTGAACGTCGACGCCAGCGAGGCGGCAGAGGCGGTCCGGCCCTTCCTGCCCCTGGCCGAGCGGTTGGGCCGCATCTGGGCGTCGCTCGAGGATGGTGAGCCCAAATCGCTGGCTGTCGACTACCAGGGCCAGCTGGCCGACTACGACACCCGCATCCTCACCCTCGCCGTCCTCAAGGGTGTCCTCGGGGCCAGCGGCCCGGCGTCGGTGTCCTACGTGAACGCCCCCCAGTTGGCCGAGGCCCGAGGATTCGACCTGCAGGAGTCACGGACGACTGCGGCGCACGACTACGTCAACCTCATCACCCTGCGGGGCGACGGCCACTCGCTGGCCGGCAGCCTGTTCGGCCTGCGCGACGAGGCCCGCCTGGTGATGGTCGACGACCACACCGTCGACATCCCACCGGCCCGCCACATGGTGGTGGTGCGCAACGACGACCGCCCCGGGATGATCGGCCTGGTCGGCTCGCTCCTCGGCCGGGCCGGCGTGAACATCTCCGACATGGACGTCGGCCGCTCGTCGTCGGGTGTCGCCGCCCTCATGGTGCTGTCCACCGACGAGGCGCTTCCCGACGCCGTTGTCGACGAACTACGGGCCGCCGACGGCATCCTGCAGGTCGCCACCGTCAACCAGGTGTAGGGCGCCGATTCCCGGCCGCATTGTCACCGGTTCGGGATCAGGGCTGCGTCTTGGGCGGGGCCTTCCGGGGCGTCGCCTTCTTGACGGGGGCGGCCTTTCGAGCCTCTGCCAGCTTGCGGGCGTCCTCCACCGCCGGAGGGACGGCGGCCTCGGGCGGTGGGGCGACGTTCTGGGCCACGGGAGGCTTCCGAGCCGGAGGGGGAGGCGGGACCGAACCGGCCCCGCTCGGGGCGGACCGCTGGACGGGCGGCGCCTTCTTCACGACCGACGCTCCGGCCGCCGGCGCCGGCGGTACGGCTGTCGGTGGCACCACCGCCGTGGGCGCCTGCTCGACCGGCGTAGGGGAGCGCGGCGGCCCTACGGCGTCCTCCGGCGGCGGCTGCGGGTCGGCGACCGTTTTCTTGCCGATGATCTCGTCGAGCATGACCGGCGTGATCAGCTCGGGCTCAGGCGCGACCCGCGGCTCGGGCACCGGCGTGGGCGGTGTGGCCCAGCCGTCCGCGGGTTGGGGAAGGTCAGCCGACGACCGCCGGCCCTGCACGAGCTTGTACAACGCCAGGGCGATTCCCGCCAGGAAACCGAGCCGGATACCGAGACGCAACGTCCGTCTGATCATGCATCGACGCTACTTGACGTCGCCGCGGTGAACTGTCATCCTCCATACCGGATGTCTTCTTCCACCAGCACCGCGCGCATTCACAGCACCCTGCTCCTTACGTAGCGGCGGGCGCCCTCCGGTGCTCGCCAACGCCTCTCAGCCTTCGGGCCGGGGGGTTTTTTCTTTTCCCGGAACCCTTTCTCTGAACTCGGAGGCGCCAAAAATGAACCCGGATCCCCAGCGACCAGATTCCGATCGACCAGATCCCCAGCAACTCGTCATCTTCGACACCACGCTGCGCGACGGTGAGCAGTCGCCCGGCATTTCCCTCGATGCGGCCGAGAAGCTCGAGATCGCCGAGCAGCTGGCCCGGCTGGGGGTCGACTACATCGAGGCCGGGTTCCCCGTCGCCAGCGAGGGCGACTTCGAGGCTGTGCGCACCATCGCCCGCACCGTGCAGGGCCCGGCCATCGCCGGCCTGTCCCGTACGCAGGTGAGCGACGTCGACCGCTGCTGGGAGGCGCTGCGCGACGCCGGGCGGGCCCGGATCCACGTGTTCATCTCCACCAGCCCCCAGCACATGGAGCACATGCTGAAGATGGACCGGGGCCAGGTCCTGGCCGCCACCTGCAGCGGGGTGGCCCGGGCCGCCGAGCACACCACCGACGTGGAGTTCAGCCCTCAGGACGCCACCCGCACCCCGCTCGACTTCATGCTGGAGGTGCTGCAGGCCGCGGTCGACAACGGGGCCACCACCCTGAACATCCCCGACACGGTCGGCTACGGGATCCCCTGGGACTTCGGCGCCTTGATCCAGTACGTCCGCCGGGAGGTGAAGGGCGACTACGTGACCTCGGTGCACTGCCACAACGACCTGGGCCTCGCTACGGCCAACTCCCTGGCCGGGGTCCAGGCCGGCGCCCGCCAGATCGAGGTGTGTGTGAACGGCCTGGGGGAGCGGGCCGGCAACGCCGCCCTGGAGGAGGTGGTCATGGCCGTGAAGATCCGGCCCGACCAGTTCCCGGGACTGAGCACCGGTGTGCGCACCGAGGAGCTGGCCCGCACCAGCCGTCTGGTCAGCCGCCTGACCGGCTACCCGATCCAGTACAACAAGGCCGTCGTGGGCCGCAACGCATTCGCCCATGAGTCGGGCATCCACCAACACGGTGTGCTGGCCGACCGCAGCACCTACGAGATCATCGATGCCGGTTCCGTGGGCCAGGTGGGCAGCCAGATCGTGCTGGGCAAGCACTCCGGCCGACACGCCTTTTCCGACACCCTGGCCAAGATGGGCATCCACATCTCGGGCGACATGCTCAACACCGCCTTCACCCGGTTCAAGGAGCTGGCCGACCGCAAGGTGGACCTGACCGACGCCGACCTGGAGGCCATCGTGGCCGAGGAAATGGGTGAGCGCCTGGAAGACACGTACTCCTTGGAGTCGTTGGAGGTGAGCGGGGGCACGGTGGGCGTGCCCCGGGCCACCGTCGTCGTCCTGAAGGGCGGGGACAAGACGGAAGCCTCGGGCGAGGGCGACGGCATGATCGACGCTGCGTGCAAGGCCATCAAGGCGGCGACCGGCATCGACGGCACCCTCACCGGCTTCAACGTCTCCGCCGTCACCGGCGGTGTGGACGCCCTGGGCGACGTCATTGTCCAGCTCGAGGCGGACGGGGTCCGGGTGTCGGGCCGCGGCGTGTCCACCGACGTGGTCGAGGCCTCGGCCCGGGCCTACCTGAGCGCGGTCAACAAGGTCATGCGGGTCCAGGCCCGCTCTGAGGTCCGTCAGGGAGTGGTGGGACCGTGATGACCTCGTCCCGACCCGCCCGACCAGGGCAGGGGCCACTCCCGTGGGCGGGCGGAGAGCCGCCGTCAGCAGGGCAACCCGAAGGGGTAGCTGTTGCGCTCGAGCACGATGCTGTCCCTCGTCGACGGCAGGGCCAGGCTACCGGTGGAAGTCGCCGCGGAGAGGGAGACCTGAAAGCCGGGCTGCTGCGTCGTAGACTGGAGATGGTTCAGAAGACAGCCTCCTCGTCACCCTCGTCCTTCCGCCAGGAGCATCGCTTGACCAGCCCGTCAGTTACCGCCGTCAGCCCCGGCCCCGAGGACCACACGTCGATCGAGGGCGTCGCCGAGCCCGACGCCCAGTTCGCGGTGGAGTGGCAGGTCTCGGAGCGCACCCGGCCCTTCCCGTCCCCGGCGACGGTCGAGGGAACCGAATTGTCTTGATGTAGTTTGGTTCTCGGTCGGGCCGGGTAGCGGGCATGCGGCTGAGTTCCGTCGAGAAGTGGCGGCGTTTTTTTCATGCTCGTCAGGAGCCGGGTGACGCGTCCGTCGAGGGATGACATGAGTTTGGTACCTGCAGCAGTTCTGTTCGACCGCGACGGCACCCTGGTCG
>JBBSIS010000145.1:0-7970 GCA_038231955.1 Acidimicrobiales bacterium | reverse complement strand
GTCCGCCACTGGCCCGCTTTGACCAGGGCGTGGCCCCGGGCCAGCTCGTCGTGGGAGACGCCGCTCAGGTTCACCGCCACCCGGCTGCCCGGCTCCACGCAGGTGAGCTGCTGCTGCAGGCTCTGCAGGCCCCTGACCCGCGCCTTGCGCCCGGTGGGCACGGCCAGCAGCTCGTCGTCGACGGCCAGGCTGCCGCCCGCGAGCGTGCCGGTGACGACAGTGCCCGACCCCTTCGCCGCGAACACCCGGTCGACCCACAGCCGGGGTCGCCCGCGGTCGACGGAGGCGGGTGTGGTGGCCAGTAGGGCGTCGAGGGCGGCCTGCAGCTCCGCCACGCCCTCGCCGGCGAGAACGTCGACCTCGATGATCTGGGCCCCGTCGAGGAACGTGCCCGCCACCTCGTCCTCGATCTCCATCCGAGCCAGCTCACGGGTCTCCCCGTCGACCAGCCCCACCTTGGTCAGGGCGACGATCCCGTGGTGGGCCCCCAGGAGCTGGAGGATACGGAGGTGCTCCTCCGATTGGGGCTTCCAGCCCTCGGTGGCGGCCACCACGAACAGGCAGGCGTCGACCGCCCCCACCCCGGCCAGCATGTTCTTCAGGAACCGGACGTGGCCGGGCACGTCGATGAAGGCGAGCTGACGGCCCGATTCCAGCGTCGTCCACGCGAAGCCGAGGTCGATGGTGAGCCCTCGTGCTTTCTCCTCGGCAAAGCGGTCGGGATCCATGCCGGTGAGGGCCAGGACCAGGGTCGACTTCCCGTGGTCGACGTGGCCGGCGGTGGCGACGACGTGCATCAGTCGCGCCCGCCCTCGTCGGGTGAACCGGGGTGGCGCAGCGTCATGGGGAAAGCCCGCAGGGCGGCGGCGAGCACGCCGTCGTCGGCGGGGTCGACGGTGCGCAGGTCGCAGACCGTGCGGCCGTCCTGCACCCGGGCGACGATCGGCGGGTCAGAGGCCCGCAGGGCGGCGGCGTGGTCGCCGGCGAGGGCCACGCCCGCCGAGGGGACGTCCTGGCCGGGGACCGACCCGCCGCCGGCGACGGCGACGGTGTCGACCACCGTGCCCACTCCCAGGGCCTCGGCCCGGGCCCGCAGGCCTTCGACGGGCGCGGCGGCCATGCGCCAGAAGGGGATGGCGTCGCCGTCGCCGCGCAGGTAGGCCAGCACGGTGTCCTGCAGGGCGGCCAGGACCAGACCGCCCGGCCGGAAGGCCCGGTTCAGGGGATGACGGGCGCAGGCGGCCACCAGATCCCGGCGGCCGGCGATGATCCCGGCTTGGGGCCCGCCCATGAGCTTGTCGCCCGAGAAGGTGACCAGATCGGCGCCGGCGGCCAGCGTCTGGCGGGCGGCGGGCTCGCCGGCCAGCCACGCCGGGGGGCCGCCGCGCAGCCACGGGGTGGTGGCGTCGAGCAGGCCCGAGCCGATGTCGGCCACCACCGGTGGTCCGAGCCCGACCAGCTGGGCGACGCCGGTCGCCTCGGTGAAGCCGATGATCCGGTAGTTCGACTGGTGGACCTTCAACACCATGGCCACATCGCCGGATCCGTCGGCGGCGATCGCAGCCCGGTAATCGGCGACGCGGGTGCGGTTGGTGGTGCCGACCTCGACCAGCGTCGCCCCCGACTGCTCCATCACCTCAGGCACGCGGAACCCGCCGCCGATCTCCACCAGCTCGCCCCGGGAGACGACCACCGACCGGCCCCGGGCCAGCGCGGCCAGGACGAGCAGCAGGGCGCCGGCGCCGTTGTTCACCACCAGGGCGGCCTCGGCGCCCACGGCGCGGGCCAACAGGGTGGCGGCGTGATCGCTGCGCGACGCCCGTCGCCCGCTGACCACGTCGAACTCGAGATTGGAATACCGGCGCGCCTCGTCGGCCGAGACAGGCGCGGTCACCGGCAACGGCGCCCGCCCGAGGTTGGTGTGAAGGATCACCCCGGTGGCGTTGACGACCGGCCGGAGCAGGGCGGCGGCCACCTCCTCGGCCCGGAGGCGGGCCGAGCCCGGGTCGCCGGCGGTGATGGCGGCGCGGGCGGCGTCGACCAGCAACGGGTGCGGGAGCCCGACATCGGCCAGGGCGCGGGCGACAGCATCGACCGAAGGGGGCCGTCGGCCGCCTGAGGGGCTGAACGCCGGATCCGACGTGGGCGACCTCGACATGGGCCCGACGATAGGGCCGCGAGGGCAGGGGGCCCTCGCGACGCGCGAAGATGGGGATCTTGGACTGGAACCTCGACCCCATCCGGGTAGGGAAGGCCGTCGCCGCGTTCCTGGTCGTGGCCATCGTCGTGCCCCTGGTGGCGGCAGGGACGGCACTGGCGTCGATCGTCTATCTTCCCCTTCCTGCCCCGCCCCTTCCCACGCCCAGGCCGGGCGTGGAGTCGCGCATCACCCACATCTACGACGCCAACGGCGCCGAGATCGGGATCCTGCGCAAGTTCGACACCAGCATCCCGGTGCAGGCCGGCGACATCCCGACGGTGCTCAAGCAGGCTGTCGTCGCCGTCGAGGACCGGCGCTTCTACTCCCACGGCGGCATCGACCCCTTCGGCGCCGTCCGTGCCCTGTGGGCCGACCTGCGGGGCAAGCGGGTGGTGCAGGGCGGGTCCACCATCACCCAGCAGTACGTGAAAAACGCCTACACCTCGGGCGAGCGGACTCTGGCCCGCAAGATCCGTGAGGCGGTCCTGGCCAGCCAGCTCGACCGCAAGGTCACCAAGGACGAGATCCTCTACCGCTATCTCTCGGACATCTACCTCGGTGGCGGCGCCTACGGCGTCGGGGCCGCGGCCGAGTCCTATTTCAAGAAGCCGGTCAAGGAGCTGACGCTGTCCGAGTCGGCCATGCTCGCCGGGCTCATCTCCGCCCCGTCGGACTTCGAGCCCCGGGCCAACCCCACCCAGGCCGAGATCAACCGGGTCTCCGCCCTCGACCAGATGCTCCAGCAGAACCGCATCACCGCGGTGCAGCACTCCCAGGCCGTTGCCGAGCACCTGTTCATCGCCAGCACCGAGAAGGACAAGCCCATCGGGCCGGCCACCGTCGTGCACCCCCTCGAGCTGCAGTCGGCCACCCAGCCGTATTACGTCGACTACGTCCGCCGGTACCTCACGGCCAAGTACGGCAGCGACCTGGTCTATCGGGGCGGCTTGAAGGTGGAGACCGCCCTCGACCCCAGGCTGCAGGCCCAAGCCGAGGAGTCGGTGAGGAAGGCGCTGGCGGGCACGGCGCCGCCGCTGGAGATGGCGCTGGCCACCGTCGAGCCGGGCACCGGGTACGTGAAGGCGGTCGTCGGCGGCCGAGATTTCACCAAGTCGCAGGTGAACCTGGCCCTCGGCAACTGCCCGGAGACCTACGTGGCGCCCACCGATGGCAGCCCCATCTGCATCTCGGGGGGCGGGAGTGGTCGCCAGCCCGGCTCGTCGATGAAGCCCTTCACCCTGGCCCGGGCCTTCGAAAAGGGGATCGGGCCCAGTCGGGTGTACGCCGGGCCTTCGACGTACACGTACCCCAACTGTCGGCCCAGCCCCGGCAACGGCTGCACCGTGGGCAACGTCGAGGGTGGCGGAGGCGGCTCCTACACGCTTCGTCAGGCCACACAGGCCTCGGTGAACACCGTGTTCGCCCAGCTCATCCTCGATGTGGGCGTGAAGGACACCGCCGAGATGGCCCACCGCCTGGGTGTCACCATGATCGACGCCGACGGCAAGCAGCCCAACGGCGAGGGGTACGGGCCCAGCCTCACCCTCGGCGTGGCCGAGGTGTCGCCCCTCGACATGGCCGCCGCCTACAGCGTCTTCGCCAATCGCGGGGTCCAGATGGCGGCCACACCGATCGTGAAGGTCACCGACGCCAACGGACGGGTTCTGGAGGACAACACCAAGCGGGCCGGCAAGCGGGTGCTGGCGGAGGCGGTGGCCGACAACATCAGCGACGTCCTCAAGGGCGTCATCGCCGGCGGCACGGGGGCCGGCGCCAACATCGGCCGGCCCGAAGGGTCGGCGGGCAAGACGGGCAGCACGGAGGAGAACCACGACGCCTGGTTCGTCGGGTATACGCCCGCCCTGTCCACCGCCATCTGGATGGGCTACAGCGACAGCAACACCCGGTCGTTACGCAACATCAAGGGGACGTCCATCGTCTACGGCGGCACCATCCCGGCCTCGACCTGGAAGGACTACATGGGCACCGTGCTGAAGTCGGCGCCGCCGGCCGACTTCGTCAAGCCCGCCCCCCTCGCCGGGGACGTCAGTGCCGGCGCCCGCCGGGCACCCGAGGATCTTCGCCCGCCGGTCACCGAGCCCGTCTACATCGCTCCGCCAGTCACCCTTTTCCCGCCCCAGGGCACCACTGGCGCCACGCCCACCACCCTGCCCTCGTTCTTCGGCGGGATCTTCACCACCACCGTGCCCACCGTCGTCACACCGCCCACGGTCCCACCGGGGACGCCGGGGATACCCGGACGGCCGGGGCAGGCCGGCGTCCCCTAGCGACAGCCGACCAGGGCGCTACCGGGCCGCTACCGGAGGGTCGTCGACGTGGTGGTCCGGGCGGGGGCGGTGGTCGTGGCCCCCGACCTGGGGCCGACGGTGGTCGAGGTTCCTGCCGCGGTCGCCGGATCGGCGGCTCCGGGCACGGCGGTGTTGCCGCCCCCGCAGGACAACACCCGCTCGCAGGTCACCGACACCGGCAGGGCGGTAAAGGTCTGCCCGTCGGCGGTGGGACTGCCCCCGAGGGCCCGGGTCAGAACGCCGAGCACCTGGCCACGGTCGTTGAGCAGCGGCGCACCGAGGCGCTTGTCGTCGACGAAGACGTTGTGCTGAATGCCGGTCGGGGAGACGGCGGAGATCACGCCGGCGACGGCGGCGCCGCCCGCCCCGCCCAGGACGAAGACCTTGTCGCCCGCCTTGGCCGCCGGGTCGGCGTCGGCCCAGTTGAGCGATGGCGCCGAGCGCCCGATCACGAGCAGGGCCAGATCACGGTCCTCCTGCCAGGTCCACAGGGTGGCTTTGGTGTCGGAGCCGCCATTACGGACGGTGATGTCGGGCCCCGGGATGCGGGTGGCGGTCCGCACGATGGAAAGCGACGTGATCATGAACGTCTGGCCGCCGAACGACCCGGCGATGTAACCCGACCCCTCGACCGGCCGGCCGGCGTCGTCCAGGCTGCTGACCGACCACACCGACGGACCCGCCTTCTTGGAGATGCTGTCGGCATTGAGGATCTCCGGGGGCTTGCTCGTGGCCGTCGCCCCTGCCACCTTGTCGGGGGGCAGGGTCGGGGCGGTACGGGACTCGTCGGCGGGGTCGACCGCCTGGATCTTGGCGCTGTCGGAGGCGGCGTAGACCAAGGCGCCGGTGAAGCCGACGATCACCGCCATCACCAGCGAGATGACGATGATGCCCGCTGCGCTCGGGGGCCAGAAGTGGCGGCGAAGGAAGGGCTTGTGGTCGAGGTCGGACAGTTGGGGGGTGCGACCGGGGGCCTGGGACCATCGCAAACCGTTCGACATCGGGATCGGTCAAACAGTACCCGGCGGTACCATGGAGGTCATGGTCGGCGTCCTGGTCCTGCTCTTCGTGCTGGTCCCCCTGGCTGAGCTGTACGTCATCATCCAGGTCGGGCACGCCTTCGGCGCCCTCAACACCGTCGCCCTGCTGATCGTCGTCAGCGCCGTCGGCGCCTGGCTGGTCAAGCGCGAGGGCGTCAGCGTCTGGCGACGGTTCCAGCACCAGATCCAATCCGGCGCCGTGCCCGGCCGTGAGATCGCCGACGGGGTGATGATCCTCTTCGCCGGGGCGCTGCTCCTGTCGCCCGGCTTCCTCACCGATGTCCTCGGGGTCTTCCTCCTGCTCCCGCCGGTGCGGTCCGCCGTGCGGGCGACCGTGCTGCGCAGGGCGGCCCGGCGCGCCGGCGTGTTCCGCCTCCCCGGCTCACGTGGCCCGTTGGGTGGCCGCCATGGCTGACCTGTCGCCGGGCGTCGCCTCGGCCATCAGCCCGCTGGTCAGGCGCATCGTCGCCCCCAACGGCGGCCCTCTCACCGGCCATGGCACCAACACCTACCTGGTCGGCGTGGACGAGATCGTGGTGGTCGACCCCGGTCCGGTCGACGCCGCTCACGTCGGCACCATCGTCGGCTGCGGTGGCGACCGCATCCGCTGGGTCGCCGTCACCCACGCCCACGCCGAGCACGCCGCCGTCGCCGCCATCCTGGCCGACCAGGTCGGCGCCGAGGTGCTCGCCTACCCCGCCATCGACGAGGGCTTCGAGCTGGAGGCCACCGAGTTCCGCCTGCTGGCCCTGCACACGCCCGGCCACAGCCCCGATCACCTCTGCTACCTGCTGGAGGAGGAGCGCATGCTCTTCACCGGCGACACCGTGGTCGACCACGATGGTCCGGCGGTGGCCGTCACTCCACCCGACGGCGACATGGCCGCCTACATGGCCTCGCTCGACCGGCTGGGCGGCCGCCGGCTCCGGCTGCGGACCATCGCTCCCGGCCACGGTCAACTCATCGACGGGCCGGCGGCCCGGATGGCCGCCGACCTGAGCGACTGCCTGGCCCGAGAGGCCGCCATCCTCGCCGCCCTGGAGGACGGCGCGGTCAGCGTCGACCAGCTCGTGGCCCGGGTCTACGTCGACGCCGATCCGGCTCTGCTGAACGTCGCCGCTCAGACCGTGCATGCCCACCTGCTCAAGCTGGCCGCCGAAGGTCGGGCCACGGGCGCCGACGGCGCCTGGCACCCCCACGCCGCCTGACCGATCCGGCCCCGATCCACGAACTGGTCTCGCTGAAGGTCGTCGGGCGACCTTGAACGAGACCAGTTCGTACGTTCAGCGGGAGATGGGCCCCAGGGCGGCTTCGACGGTGGCCAGCATGCGGGCGGTGCAGCCGGCCATGTCGACCGGGGGAAGCAGCTCGTCGGCGATGCGGTCGGCGGCGGCGGCGAAGGCCGACCCCGCCGCACTCTCCGGGGCGGCGACCGACAGGGGCGTGCCCGCGTCGTTCGCGGCGCTGACCTCGGGTTCCAGGGGAACCTGGGCCAGCAGCGGCACGCCCAGCTCGTCGGCCAGGGTGCGACCGCCACCGGAGCCGAACAGGGCGTAGACCTCGCCGTGGTCGCAGGTGAAGGTGCTCATGTTCTCGATGACGCCCAGCACCTTGAGGTAGGACCGCCGGGCCATGTCGGCCACCCGGATGGCCACCTTCTGGGCGGCCACGGCGGGCGTGGTGACGACCAGCACCTCGGCCCGCGGCAGGATGCGGCCGAGGGCCATTTGCACGTCGCCCGTGCCGGGGGGCATGTCGAGCAGCAGGTAGTCGAGGTCGCCCCAGGCCACCTTGACCAGGAACTCCTCCAGGGCCTTGGCCAGCATCAGACCCCGCCACATGATGGCCTTGTCCTCGTCGTCGACGACCAGGCCCATGCTCACGACCTTCAGGGCGCCGGCGCCCACGGGAATCTCGTGCGGGCGGATCAGGCCGGCGTCGCCGGCGCCCAGGCGGGCCTTGATCCCGAGCATCCGGGGGACGCTGAAGCCCCAGATGTCGGCGTCGAGGACGCCGACGGTGAACCCGCGGGCGGCCAGCGCCGAAGCCAGGTTCACCGTGACGCTGCTCTTGCCGACGCCGCCCTTGCCGCTGGCCACGGCCACGATTCGGGCGGTGAGGGGAATCTCGGTGACCGGCGCCCGGTTGGCCGCCGACTTCCGGGCCCGCTGCATCACCGCGCTGCGCTGGGCCTGGTCCATCTCGCCGAAGTGGACCTTCACCCCGACCACGCCGGGCAGGCCGAACAGCTTCGACTTCACGTCGTCGCGGATCTGCACCCGCAACGGGCAGCCGGAGATGGTCAGAGCGACGGTGACCTCGACCCACCCGTCGTCGTTGACGACCACGCCGTTCACCATGCCGAGCTCGACGATGTCGGCGCCCAGTTCCGGGTCGACGACGGCCCGCAGCGTGGCCATC
>JBBSIS010000144.1:0-7993 GCA_038231955.1 Acidimicrobiales bacterium | reverse complement strand
CTTCGTGGGGGACCGGCTGCGGACCGAGACACGCTCGATCGCCGACCTGGCCCCCGGCGAGGCCGCCGTGCTCGTCGAGGGCGCCGGCCGGGTGGCCGCCTATCGCGACCCCGATGGCGCAGTCCACGCCGTGTCGCCGGTGTGCACCCACCTCGGCTGCACGGTGAGCTGGAACACCGCCGAGACCACCTGGGACTGTCCCTGCCACGGCTCCCGCTTCACCTGTGACGGCAAGGTGCTCGAAGGCCCGGCCGTCAAGGATCTCGAACACCGAAACATCGACGCCTAGCGTTCGCACCGCCTTCCAGGACTTCGCCCGTTACCCGTCGTCCACCGCCGCCCAGAACATCGGCATCGGCCTGCCCGTCCGCATGGGCGACAGAGCCGCCCTCATCGAGGCGGCGCATCGGCCGGCGCCCATGCCGCCATCAGCACGCTACCGGCCGGGTACGACAGGCGTGCATCTGCTTGCTGGCCGGCGGCCCGATCATCGAGTCGGGCACCCACGACCAGCTCCTGGGTGCGGCCGGAACCTACGCGAAGTTTGTTCGAGCTGCAGGCCGGCCCTGCCGATGACGGACTAGCCCGTCGTGGAGTTGGCGGCCAGGGTGACCCGCTCCTCGAGCAGGCCGACGACCAGGTCACGCATGGAGAAGACGCCGTAGAGGGCGCCATCGTCGTCGACGACGATGAGGTGGCGGAACCCCTTGTCGCGCATGACCTTCGCCGCGTCCAGGAGGTCGAGCGAAGGAGTCACCGGCTTGACGCCGCGGGTGATGCAGTCGCCGACGGTGACCTTGGCCATGTCGGTGCCGCGGGCGATGACCCGAAGAGCGTCACGGTCGGTGACGATGCCGGCGGGCTTGCCGTCCTTGAGCACGACGGCCGAGCCGATGCCTCGCTCCATCATCCACACCGCGGCCTCGCCGAAGTTGTCGGTGTCCTCCACCGTCAGCACGGCCCGCGTGACGAGCGATCCGATCTCCATCTGGCTCCCCTCGGTCTGGGGACGAACAGGTCCAGCGTCGACACGGTCGCCCATCGAGGACTGTACCGAAGCGGACTGCCGGGGGAAAGGACTGCCTTTCCTTCTCTCGGTGATGGCCGCCTTGTGAATGTGAACACATTCACACTTGCGGTACAGTAGCCCTTGTGACGCTCGTGCATCGGGTGCTCCACCCGAACCCCATCATCTCGCTGGAAGACCATGTCACCCGCGGTGGCGGAAAAGGCCTGACCGCCGCCCTCGACATGGAGCCGGCGGCCATCGTCGAGCGGGTTCTCGCCTCCGGCCTGCGGGGTCGGGGCGGAGCCGGGTTCCCGGTGGGCCGCAAATGGCAGACCGTCGCCGAGAACTGGTCGCCCGAGGCGCCCTCCGCGGTGATCGTCAACGCCGCCGAGGGTGAGCCGGGCACCTTCAAGGACCGCACCATCCTGCGCCGGAACCCCTACGGGGTCGTCGAGGGCGCCCTCATCGCAGCCCGGGCCGTGGGCGCCGATCTCATCATCTTCGGCATGAAGCGGTCCTTCGCCGGCGAGGTGGAGCGGGTGCGCACCGCAATTGAGGAGATCGAGGACGCTGGGTGGGGCACTGGTATCACCATGCAGGTCTTCGAGGGCCCCGACGAGTACCTCTACGGCGAGGAGAGCGCGCTGCTGGAGACCATCGACGGCCGGTACCCGTTCCCCCGCGTCGTCCCCACGTTCCGCCGGGGCCTGCTGGAGGATGCCGACTCCACACCGATCGGGCCGGCACTGGTCAACAACACCGAGTCCCTGGCCAATGTGCCCCGGATCGTGGCCCGGGGAGCGGACTGGTTCCGTACCTTGGGCACCCAAGAGTCGCCGGGAACCATGGTCTGCACCATCACCGGGCGTACCCAGCACCACGGCGTCGGTGAGGTGCTGATGGGCACGTCGCTGCGCGACGTGATCGACGAGATCGGTGGGGGCCCCCTGCCGGGTCGTACGATCAAGGCGGTGATGTCGGGCGTGGCCACGGGCATCATCCCCGGCGACCTGCTCGACACGCCGGTCACCTACGAGGACCTGGCAGCCATCGGCAGCGGGCTCGGGTCGGGCGCCTTCATCGTCTTCGACGACACCGTGGACATGACCACCGTCGCCGCCGGCGCCGCCCGGTTCCTGGCCGTGGAGTCCTGCGGGCAGTGCTCACCCTGCAAGCTCGACGGTGAGAACCTCACCGAGCGCCTGCTGAAGGTGGCGAGCTCGGAGGCCACCGAGTTCGACATGGGCGTGATCCGCAAGCGCATCGGCACCGTCGCCGACCGCTCCCGCTGCTACCTGGCCACCCAGCAGCAGGTGCTCCTCGACAGCCTGTTGAAGCACTTTCCCGAGGACTTCGACGCCCACATCCGCAATGCCGTCGACCCCGCCCAGCCCGAGCTAATCGCCGAGCTGCTCGACATCCGTGGCGGGCGGGCCTACCTCGACGAGCGCCACCGCCAGAAGCAGTACGACTGGTCGTACAGCAAGAACGACTCCGGCACCGTGCCTGTCGAGCGCTTTGTCAATGCCGTCCCCTCCTGGCGCAGCTGACCTGGCCCACCGGCGGGATGGCGTCATCATCGGGCCCGTGCGTTGGGAGTACTGGGGTGC
Source organism: Acidimicrobiales bacterium (assembly GCA_038231955.1). Taxonomy (GTDB): domain Bacteria; phylum Actinomycetota; class Acidimicrobiia; order Acidimicrobiales; family AC-14; genus CADCTB01. The sequence goes on along the minus strand of JBBSIS010000144.1, from coordinate 5,374 downwards.
CGGCCTCTTCGTCGTCGCCGGCTTTCTGTTGACGTCGATGGGTGGCGCCGTCTTCGCCGCTCCCGTCACCCTGCCGCTCATGTACCTGGCCGTCCGCCATCACCCGACCCGACCGTTCCGGTGGGCGGGTGGAGCCATCGCCGCGCTCACCACCGTCGAGCTGGTCTGGGCCATCGTCTACATCGTTGACGGGGAGGAGCAGCCGTCGATCTGGCTGATGCCGCTGGCCACCGGGCTGTGCGTGCTCGTCCTCTTCGCCACCGCCCGCCGGCGGGAGCGTCTCGGCCGCCGCTCGCCACGACCGGTATGAGGGAGGGCGGCGGGCGAACCAGTCCGCCCATGGCCAGCCGTCGCCGAGATCGTGTCGTCACCGCCATGGGTTCACGACCGCGAGCCCCTCGAACCGCTCGAAATCCTTGAGGTTGCGGGTGACGACCGCCATACGATTGACCAGCGCAGTTGCACCGATGAGGGCGTCGCGGAAGGGCGCCGGATTCGGGAACATGCAACCCGGCCGCTCGCCGGGCCACCGCCCCGTCGACCGGCAGCACGCGCGTGGCGAACGCCGCAGGCACGCTCTCGTCGAGCCACCGGCGCAGGACGGCGCCCTTGTCCGGGTCGGCACGTTCGGCGAGGAGCACGCCATGCTCGAGCTCGTGGATGGTGATCGAGGAGACGAACATCTGCCCGGACCGCACACCGGAGGCCCAGCCCGCCACGCCCGGATCGGCCTTGCCCGAACGCACCTTGCGAAGCTCAGATACGACGTTGGTATCGAGAACGAACATCACTCGAAGGTCGCCGGCCGAGTGACGTCGGCCGACGTGGGGGTCGTGAGCTCGACGTCCTCGACCCCCGCCGGCTCGCCGAGCCGATCGAGGACATGCCGGACGCCGACAAGCTGTTCGTACGCCTCGTAGGTCAGCAGGACATGCGCAGGACGCCCGCGGTCAGTGATGTACACCGGTCCATGCTCGGCCGCCTTCTTGGCTCTGCCGGCGTCCTGATTGAACTCTCGGCCGCTCATCTGCGTCGCCATTGGCACTCCTCAACGTAGGTACGTACCTACTTTATGCTCCGACGGGAAGGTCGGCAACCGGTGAAGCCACGCCGCCGCAGCAGCGGAGCACGCACCGTGGGGCGACCTGACACCACCTCTGTCGGTGACCTGCGGCGTACGCCTCGTCGCCACCGCCCGCCGGGGGGAGCGTCTCGGTATCGTGGAGCCGTGTCGCGCCAGCGTAGTGACTTCACGTACGAGGACTACGCCGCCCTTCCCGACGACGGGCGTCGCTGGGAGCTGATCGACGGGGAGCTCGTACCCATAACCCCACCCCCGAACATGCGTCATCAGAACGTGGTCGGCCGGGTGTTCCGCGCCGTCGCCGATCATCTCGACCGCCACGGCGGGGGTCAGGTGTTCGTGGCGCCCGTGGACGTGGTCCTGGCCGACATTACGACTGTCAAGCCCGGCGTCGTCTACCTCGCCGACGCCAGCGCCGATCTCATGACGCCGGCCAACATCCAGGGCCCACCGACCCTGACGGTGGAGGTCGTCTCCGACCGACGCCACGATCTGGTGCGCAAGTGCCACCTCTACGCCCGGTTCGGCGTGGCCGAGTACTGGGCCGTCGACCCCGAGGCCGACCAGATCCAGGTCTTCAGGCTCTCGCGAGCCGGCGAGCCCTACCCGAAGCCGTTGCTCCTCGTTCCCGGCGAGGAGCTCACGACCCCGCTCCTGCCCGGGTTGTCGATCGCCGTCGCCGGCCTTCTGGCCCGCTGATCACCGGACCTGGCAGGCGGGCCCGGTTCAGATACGTTCCAGGAGTTCGGCGACGGCGGCGTTGAACGCGTCGGGCGCCTCGAGGTTGGACAGGTGGCCGGCTCCCGGCAGCACGGAGAATGCCGAGCCGGGGATGGACTCGTGCATGGCCCGGGCCATGGTGGGAGGGGCCAGGGCGTCGTCCTCGCCCACGACGACCAGCGTGGGCACGGAGATCGATGACAGCTCGCCGGTGGCATCGGGCCGGTGCTTCATGGCTTCGAGGGCGCCGATGTAACCGGCGGCGGGATTGTCCATCAGCCGCCTGACGTGGCCTACCAGCTCGAGGCGCTCGGCCAAGGTGTGCGGGCACAGCAGTCCGACGAGGAGCACCTCGAGAAGGGCGGCGGTGCCGGCGCCGGCCACCTGGTCCTGCTGGTCGCTGCGCCGCCCGAAGACCTCGGCGGTGTCGGCCGCAGCCCGGGTGTCGGCCAGGACCAGCCCGGCGACGCGCTCGGCGTACTGACGCAGGAAGGCGAAGGCCACGTAGCCGCCCATCGACAGTCCACCGAGCACGATCTGGTCGAGGCCGAGCCCGTCGAGGAAGGCGGCCAGCGTTTCGGCGTAGCCGACCATGGTGTAGCGGGCCGGGCCCACAGGCGCATCGGATGCGCCGAAGCCTCGTAGGTCGGGGGCCAGCACCCGCCGGCCGGACGATAGGCAGGCCAGTTGAGGCGCCCACATGCCCGCATGCAGCGGGAAGGCGTGCAGCAGCACCAGGGGAGTGCCGCCCGCCCCCGCCTCCAGATAGTGGACGCGGGATCCGTCGACATCGAGGAACGGCACCGGGCCACGGTAGACCGGTCCTACGCTGGATCGATGCGGCCAGGAGTCATCGTGCTGGTCGGCCTGCCCGGCGCCGGAAAGAGCTCCCTGGCAGAGGCGATGACCCGGCGCCTGTCCGACGCCCGGGTGCTGGACAAGGACCGCGTCCGCCACGTCCTGTTCGACCCTTGCGACTACACCTCGGCCGAGCGCGACGTGGTCTTCGCCGCCATGCTCGACGCCGCTCGCTATCACCTGGGCCGTGATCGGATTGTGATCTTCGACGGGCTGACGTTCTCCCGCCGGGCCCAGGTCGCCGCCGCGGAGGCGGTGGCGCACGAAGTGAACGCCTTCGCCGCCGTGATTGTGTGCGATGTGCCGGTCGACGTGGCCATCGAACGCTGCGAGCGCGACGCCGATCACCTGGCCGCCAATCGCGACGGTGAGCTCGTGCGGCGGGTGGCGGCGGAGATGGAAGAACCGGCCGGCGACTACCTCACCCTCGACATGACCACCGACCTCGGTCCGCTGGCCGGTCAGGCGCTCGCCTACGTGGACGAGCTGGCCGGCTAGATCACCGGCGGCTCTCCGCCGACTGCGTCACCGGCGGCTCTCCGCCGACTGGGACTCCGTTCTCGGGCCCTGGCGCCAGGCGTCGCGCAGCTTCACCCGCGGGCCGCTCTGGACGATGGCGCCGGCGTAGATGCGCCCGGCCAGGCGGACGAGCAGCCAGGTGCTGGCCACCACGAGCACAACGCCCAGCGGCACCTCCCACTTGGCCACGTGACCGGCGGCGGCGCGAGGCAGCATGGTCATCGGCGTGAGCGGCGGGATGAAGGACAAGATGCGCGAGACGGTGGTGTCGGGGCTGTTGAGCACCCCCACACCGACGAAGTACGAGGCGATGATGGCCACGTTGAGCGGGCCCGACACCACGCCGGCCTCCTCGGGTCGGGAGGCGGAGGCGCCGGCGGCGGCGTAGGCGCAGCTGTAGAGGGCATAACCCAGGACGAACCACATGAGCACGGCGGCGAAGGTCAACGGCGTGCCCTTGGGCACGTGGAGCGAGCCGACGCTGAGAGCGGCGACACCGGCAGGGATGCCGACGGCGAGCAGCTGGAAGGTGGCGGCTACTCCGATGCCGAGCACCTTGCCGGCCATGAGCTGGTGGGGGCGCACCGCCCCGAGCAGAACCTCCGACACCCGGCTCGTCTTCTCCTCGACCACTCCCGCCGAGACCAGGGATCCGTAGGTGAGCAGGGCGAGGTAGATGAGCAGGAGGCCGGCGAAGGACAACGACTTGTTGGCCTTCCTCGCCGCCGACGGCGGTTCAAGGTTCTCGACCGGGAGCGGGCGGATGTCGAGCAGCCGGGCGGCCTCGGCCGGGCTGATCCCCGCGCCGGCCAGCCGTTCCTGGGCCTTGACCTGGGCCACCACCTGGCTGAGCAGGAACGTCAACTGGGGGGAGGGCTCGCTCTTGGCCACCAGCCGCTCGCCGTCGACCAGGGCGATGTCGACGTCGCCGGCCCGCACCGCAGCCTGGACCGCGGCCTCGTCGACGGAGCGGACGCGCACCGTGGCGTGGATCAGTGGGCCGCCGGCGCCGATGGCCTCGACGACCCCCGCCGGCGTCCGCCCGGCGGTTGCGACGTCGTACGTGGTGGTGTCCTTGCCCAGGAAGTGCGGGACCAGCACCCCGGCGAGGGCGACGACGATGAGGATCACGGTGGTGATGCGGTACGCCTTGGTCGACAGCCGGGCCTTGATCTCCCGACCGGCGATGAGCCCGACCCGGCCGCCGGTCACTGGTCGCCGGTCACTGGTTGCCGTTCATTGGCCGACCGCCTGGCGGAACAGTTGGGAGAGGCGGGGCAGGTCGAGGGAGAAGTCGACCACCTTGCCGACCTGGGCGGCGCGACGCAGCACCTCGAGCGGATCGGTGCCCGGATCGAGCAGGAGGTGGGCGCCCCGGGCGTCGTCGGCAGTGAGCGTGACCCCGGCCAGTCCCCCGGCCCAACCGGGGCTGCCCGTGCCCTCGACCAGTACCCGTAGGGAGCGGCGGTTGCTCGACCGCTTGAGGGCTGCCACTGTGCCGTTCAGTACCAGCCGGCCGTGGTTGACCACGGCGACCGACTCGCACAGATCCTCGACCAGATCGAGCTGATGGCTGGAGAAGATGACAGTCGTCCCCGCCTCGGCCCGCTCCTTCAGCACCGCGGACAGGGCGTCGACGGCCACAGGGTCGAGGCCGGAGAAAGGCTCGTCGAGCACCAGCAGTTCGGGGTTGTGGACCAGGGCCGCGGCGAGCTGCACCCGTTGCTGGTTGCCGAGTGACAACGCCTCGACCTTGTCGCCAGCGCGATCGGCCACGCCCAGTCGCTCAAGCCACTTCGTGGCCGACTCGGTGGCGCCTGGCTTGGACAGGCCGTGAAGGCGCCCGAGGTAGACGAGCTGATCGAGCACACCCATCTTGGCGTAGAGGCCGCGCTCCTCCGGCAGATAGCCGAAGCGCAATCGCTCCTCCGAGCTCACCGGGCGGCCCCGCCATCGGACGTCGCCGGTGTCGGCGGCCAAGAGGCCGACGACGATCTTCATGGCCGTGGACTTCCCGGCGCCGTTGGGGCCCAGCAGCCCGAACAGATTGGAGGGAGGGACGGCGAGGGACAGGCCGTCGAGCGCCACCACCTCTCCGTACCGACGGCTGAGGTCCGTCAACTCGAGCACGACGCCCGACTCTAGAGGACCAGTCAGGCGATCTGAGAGCCGTCAGGAGTTTCCCGTGACACG
>JBBSIS010000143.1:0-8045 GCA_038231955.1 Acidimicrobiales bacterium | reverse complement strand
CGGTGTTGTCGGCGACCTGGTCCTGACTGATCAGCGGCGCCTCACGGTGGCTGGATGCGCCCGACGGCACCACTCCCGCCATCATTAGGCCGACCCCCAACAGCGCGGGAACCCGCAGCTTTCGAGAAATAGTCAAACGTTGACTCCTTTTGTGCATCATTGGTTCGGTACTTTCTACTTCGTGCGGGCCCGCCCGCTCGCCTTACCCGCCCACCGCCACCCCCATCACCAGCCAGCCGTCCCCCATCGGGGCGACGGCGGCCAGGAAAGAGGCCCCGGGCCCCTGGACCGGGACGAGCCGGGCCCAGGTGCCCACCTCGGGGCCGAATGCGGCAAGGAACGCCTTGGGGTCGGGAGTGCCGTCGAGGCCCTCGGCCGCTCCCGCCGTCCACGTGCCCCGTTTGGCGCACGGCGCCTGGACGAGGCCGGCCGGGCCGTACAAGGCGCCGCTGACCTGGAGCGACGCCGCCCCCGCGCTGTCACACGCCACCAGGTGCTGGAGCCAGCTCTGGACCACGGGCGTGGCCGAGGCGTCGGCGGGCAGGATGGGGCGGAAGGTCATCGGCTCGGCGCCCACCCGCCAGGCGCCGTTCTCCCGCCGCACCTCCCACACGGACTGGCTGCGGGCCGGGACGAGGCCGCGGAAAGGATCGAGCGAGGGCCGGTGGGTGGCGCTGACATCGAAGTCGACGGCGTCGGCCTGGGCCGGCGCCGGACGTGAGGCGCCCACCTCGAAGGTGAGAGGTTGCACGAGATTGGCCTGGGCACTGATCCAGGACGTGAGGGTCGGGAAGCGCTTTCGGCTCGGCGCGTCGAGGAGGGAGTAGGCCTGTTGGGGCTTGCCGTCGGCCATCGTCTGCAACGCCTGGACCAAGGCGGCCTTGGCGTCGGCGGGCTCGACGTCGGGGGGCGCGACTGCCGCTGGAGCAGGTGGTTCACCGGGAGGCTCGGTCGAGAAGGCGAATTGGCGGACGGAGGCCGGGTGGGGCTGGTAGGACGGCTGGTTGTGGTTGCGGTACAGCGTTATCCCGCCGAGGCCCAAGGCCAGGCCGGCGACGACCACCGCCCCGCGTCTGACAATCGGCACCGCGTTCCCTGTCCCCATCCGTGCTTTGGTTCGGAACAGAGCGGTGTCGCGGATGGGATCTACCATGAGGCCGTGGCCCCGATCCCCAACGAAGACCTCGTCTCCCGGGAGGATGTCATCCACATCGCCCGCCTGGCGCGCCTTGACGTCACCGAGGAGGAGCTCGATCGCTTCGCCAGCCAGCTGGGCGCGATCCTCGGGCATGCCGCCGACGTGGCCGCCCTCGACACCGTCGGTATCCCGCCCACTGCCCACCCCCTCCCGCTCGTCAACGTCTTGCGCGACGACTTGCCCGGCGTGAGCGTAGACCGCGATGAGGTGCTGTCCGAAGCACCGGCCGCGGAGGACGGACGGTTTCGCGTCCCCCGCATCCTCGGCGACGCCCCGTGAGGGATCGGGACACGGCCATCGACATCGCCCGAGACGTCCGGGCCGGGGCCCGCCGGGCGCGCGACGTGGTCGACGAGCACCTCGCGGTCATCGCCGGGCGGGAGCCGGAGCTGCACGCCTTCAACCTGGTCCTGGCCGACCAGGCCCGCGCCCGGGCCGACGACATCGACCGGCGGGTGGCGGCGGGCGAGGACCCCGGTCCCCTGGCCGGCGTGCCCGTCGCCCTGAAGGACAACCTCTGCACGCGGGGCATCCCCACCACCGCCTCGTCGAGGATCCTCGACGGGTGGCGGCCGCCGTACGACGCCACGGTGGTGAGCCGACTGCACGACGCCGGGGCGGTGGTGGTCGGCAAGACCAACCTCGACGAGTTCGCCATGGGCTCCTCCACCGAGAACTCGGCCTTCGGCCCCACCCGGAACCCCCATGACCCCTCCCGGGTGCCGGGGGGCTCCAGTGGCGGCAGCGCGGCGGCCGTGGCCGCCGGGTTCGCGCCACTGGCCCTCGGGTCGGACACTGGCGGGTCCATCCGCCAGCCCGCCGCCTTGTGCGGGGTGGTGGGGGTAAAGCCCACCTACGGCCTGGTGTCCCGCTATGGCCTCGTCGCCTTCGCCTCCTCGCTCGATCAGGTCGGCCCCTTGGCGGCGACGGTCGCCGACGCCGCCCTGGCTCTCGAAGTGATCGCCGGCCACGATCCCGCCGACTCGACGTCGATCCCTCGCGCCGCGCCGTCGCTCGTCGAGACCCTCGATGGCGGGGTGGAGGGCCTGCGGATCGGGGTGCTGCGTGAGCTCACCGACGGGATCGACGCCGATGTGGCCGGTCGACTGGCCGCCGCCGTCGCCGCCCTGGAGGCGGCCGGAGCCAAGGTCGACGAGGCCTCGGTGCCCGCCGCCACCCTCGCCCTGTCGGCCTATTACCTCATCGCCCCGGCGGAGGCGTCGAGCAACCTGGCCCGCTACGACGGCGTCCGCTACGGCCTGCGGATCGACGGCGACGACATCGCCGCCATGTACGGCGCCACCCGCGCCGCCGGCTTCGGTGCCGAGGTCAAGCGGCGGATCATGCTCGGCACCTATGCCCTGTCGGCGGGCTATTACGACGCCTACTACGGCCAGGCCCAACGGGCCCGGACGCTCATCATTCGCGACTTCGCCGCCGCCTACGAGTCCTACGACCTTCTCCTGAGCCCTACCACGCCCACCACCGCCTTCGAGCTGGGGGCCAAGACGGCCGACCCGCTGACCATGTACCTGTCCGACGTCTGCACCATCCCGTCGAACCTGGCCGGGCACCCGGCGGTGTCGGTGCCCTACGGCGCCGGCGACGACGGGCTGCCGGTGGGCGTGCAGCTCCTGGCCCCGGCCCTGGGCGAGGCCACCATGTTCCGGGCCGCTGCCGCCCTCGAGCGGAGCCTGGCATGAGCGAGCACCGCAGCGTTGCCGCAGGGGTGACGACCGGCTGGGAGACGGTGATCGGCCTCGAGGTCCACACCGAGCTCGCCACCGCCACCAAGCTGTTCTGTGCCTGCCGCAACGCCTTCGGCGACGAGCCCAACACCAACATCTGCCCGGTCTGCCTGGGCCTGCCCGGTTCGCTGCCGGTGCTGAACCGCCAGTCGGTGGAGCTGGCCATGCGGGTCGGCCTGGCCCTGCATTGCCGGGTCGAGCCGTCGATCTTCCACCGGAAGAACTATTTCTACCCGGACATGCCGAAGGACTTCCAGGTCAGTCAGTACGACCAGCCCATCAACGTGGGCGGCTGGCTCGACCTGCCCGACGGGAGCCGGGTGGGCGTGACCCGGGCCCATATGGAGGAGGACACCGGCAAGTCGACCCATGTGGGCGGCGACGGTGGTCGCATCCACGGCGCCGACCACTCCCTGGTCGACTACAACCGCGCCGGCGTCCCCCTCGTGGAGATCGTCAGTGAGCCCGACATCCGCTCAGCGGAGCAGGCCAAGGCCTACGTCAACGAGCTGCGGGCCATCCTCGTGGCCATCGGCGCCTCGGATGCCCGCATGGAGGAGGGGTCGCTGCGCATCGACGCCAACATCTCGATGCGGCGGGTCGGCGCCGCCGAGCTCGGCACCCGGGCCGAGATCAAGAACCTGAACTCGGTGCGGTCCCTGGGCCGGGCGGTGGACTACGAGGTGCGCCGCCAGACCGATCGCTTGGAGACGGGCGAGGCGATCGTGCAGGAGACCCGCCACTGGAACGAGGACGAGGGTCGCACGTCGTCCATGCGCTCGAAGGAGGAGGCCTTCGACTACCGGTATTTCCCGGAGCCCGACCTGGTGCCGCTGGCGCCGTCCGACGATTGGCAGGCCGCGGTGCGGGCGGCACTGCCTGCCCTTCCGGCCGAGCGCCGCGCCGCCCTGGCCGTCGCCGCAGGGGTCGCGGCCGGCGACCCGTCGCTGGCCACCGTCGTGCAGCAAGGGCTCGACGACCGGGTGGTGGCGGCCGTGGCCGAGGGCGCCGACGGCCGGCTGGCGCTGAACCGGGCGGCCAACGAGTTGCCCAACCGGGCGGTGCCCGACGCCCGGGCCTTCGCCGCGGTGCTGAAGATGGAAGCCGGTGGTCGCCTCACCGCCACCCAGGCCAAGGTGGTGCTGGCCGAGCTGGTCGTCTCCGGCGCCGACCCGGCCGACATCGCCAAGGCCAACGGTTTCGAGGCGCTCGACGCCGACGTGCTCGTCGCCGCCGTCGACGCCGCCATCACCCGGCACCCGGGGGAGTGGGCGCGCTATGCGGGCGGCGACGCCAAGCTGGCCGGCTTCTTCGTCGGCAAGGTCATGGCCGCCACCAAGGGGAAAGCCGACGGCAGGTCCGTCACCGCCATCCTGCGGAAGCGAGCCGCCGGGTAGCTACCCGGCCATGCGCACGCCCGGGTCGCGTCCCGGGCCATCCGCACCCCCGGGTAGCGTCCCGGGCCATGAGCATCGTCAAGATCAACGCCATCACCGTGCCGCCTGAGCGGGCTGACGTCATGGCCCAGCGGTTCGCGGCGCGCGCCGGTGAGGTGGGCAAGTCCGAGGGCTTCGAGGAGTTCCAGCTCCTACGCCCGACCGACGACCGCACGACGTGGTTGGTTTACACCCGGTGGAGCGACGAAGCCGCCTTCGAGGCGTGGCGCACGTCGCAGGCCTTCGGCCCGGGTGGCTCGCACGGCGGGGGGGCCGCCGGCGGGCCCGGCGGGGGAGATGCCGCGCCCCAGAGCCCGCCCCAAGGCGGGTCGGCGGCCACGGGCAGCGAGCTGTGGTCCTTCCTCGTCGAGCAGCGTGAGGCGGCCGTCGACAGCGGCGGCTGAGCGGGGTTGTCGATTCGCGCGCCGTGGTGGGTTATTGTTCGCCGTCCGTCCCAATCCGGGACCGCTCGCCGTGAGGCACGCGCAGGCGGGACGAAGTGTTGTTGCGTTGCCGAACCAAGGAGCCACCCATGAGAAGTCGAATGCAAAAGGTGCGGATCAGCTTGCTGGCCGCCATGACCCTGGGGGCGGCAGTCGTCCTCTACGCCAACAGCCCGGCCCAAGCCGACGTGGATACCGTGACCGGATCGGCCTCGCCGCTCCTCGTCAACGGCGCCCCGGCGGTGGGTTCTGCGGTAGCAGGCACGGCCACGGAGCCGATGGACGGCTTTGGGCCGCTCACCACCTCTATTCTGGGAAACAGCGCTCTTCCCGCTCCGGGTGTCGGTGGCCTCGCCGCCACCGTCGGTCTTCTCACCGCTAGCACGCAGGCCGCCGGTGTGGCCGCCCAAGAGCCGGCGGGACACCTCGGCTTCGTGACCAGCACCTCCAGCGCCTCCAACGTGGTGCTCGGCGGAACGAACCTGGGCGTGGTCAGCGCCACCTGTCGGGCCGATGGCAACGGAGCGGTCGGAAGCAGCACCATTGCCGGCCTTCCGATGCTTCCGGCGCCGACCCCCGGAGGCACCCCGGTGCCGCTGCCCAACCCCGTCAACCCCGCTCTGCCCAGCGTCTTGAACGTCATCGTGAACGACGTCACTGCGAGCAACGTCCCCGGTTCGGCCACCATCACGGTGAATGCACTCCGTTTCGACCTCGCCGGTGTCCAAATCATCATCGGCCAGGTCATGTGCTCGGCCGCCGGGCCTGACGTCAACGTGGTGACCACGACGACGCCGACCACGGTCGCCACGACCACGGTCGCCACGACGACGCCGACCACGACGCCGACCACGACGCCGACCACGACGCCGACCACGACGCCGACCACGACGCCGACCACGACGCCGACCACGACGCCCACCACGACGCCGACGACGACGCCGACCACGACGCCGACCACGACGCCCACCACGACGGTGACGACGACGCCGACGACGACGCCGAGGACGACGCCCACCACGACGGTGACGCCGACGACGACGCCCACCACGGTCGGCACCACCATCCCGACTACCACGCCCACCCGGGCGGCTTCGGGCAGCATCAACATCTGCAACGCCGCTAGCGGCGGCAACGGTGGCGCCGGGACTGGTATCGGCGGGACCGGATCAGGCAGCGGCGGGGTCAACATCGGCGGTGCCGGAAGCGGCACGGCCGGCGGGACCGGCGCTGCTGGCGCCGGAACCGGCACGGGCGGGTCCGCCGGTAACGGCGGCAGCGCATGCAACGGGGCCGGCGGGACCGGCGGGGCCGCTTTCAACAACAACGGCCTCATCGGGAGCGGCGGCTTCGGCTTCGGCTCCGGGTTCCTCGGCAGCACCGGTGACGTCAACATCTGCAACGCCGGTCGCGGCGGCAGCGGCGGCGACGGCCTCGGTGTCGGCGGCAGCGGCACCGGTACCGGCGGCTTCAACGCCGGCGGCACGGGCAACGCCGGCGGCACCGGCATCGGCGCCGATGGCCGGGGCACCGGCGGCACCGCCGGCAACGGCGGCAGCGCTTGTAACTCCACCCCGGTGAGCGCCACCACCATCCCCGGTAACGGCAACAGCACCGGTAACACCGGCGGCTCGGGTGGCACCGGCGGCTCGGGTGGCACCGGCGGCAGTGGTAACGCCGCGACCACCGGTAACACCGGCGGTACAGGCGGTACAGGCGGTACGGGTGGCACCGGCGGCTCGGGTGGCACCGGTTCCGGCGGCACAGTTGCCGGCGGCGCTGGCGGCGGCGGCGGCGGCGCTGGCGGCGGCGGCGGAGGAGGCGGTACGGTCAGCGGTGGTGGTAGCGCCACGGTCGGCGGCGGCGGCACCGGCGGCAGCGGCGGCAGCGGCGGCGGTGGAGGCAACACGATCGCCACCGGCACCCTGGCCCGTACCGGCTCGTTCATGCAGCCGTACGCCCTGATGGCACTTGCCCTCACCATGCTGGGCATGCTCATGTTCTTCGGAGCCCAGGGCCTGCCCGACCCGACCAGCCGTCGGCGCATCGCCCCGGCAGCGTTCCGGCCGCTTCTCACCGGCCAGCCCCGGCTGTCGCCGGTGAGCGCTTCCAGCCGGCTCGACGCCGCCGCCCTCGACGCCTTCGCGGAGATGTCCGGCACCGACCGGGCCCCGCGTAAGGACACGTCGTCCACCGGACGTCGGAGCGGCAACCTGTCGCCCCGCCGCTGGCTGTCGCAGCGTCCCTGGTAAGACGCAACACCAATCCGTAGAAGGAAGAAGCGGCGCTTCGGCGCCGCTTCTTCCTTTTACCCCTTGAGGCCCTACTCCTTGATGGCCCTACTCCTTGATGGCGAGGGAGACGGCGAAGTCGCCGGCGTCGTCAGTCCACCACCGGGCCAGGGCCAGGCCGGCGTCGCCCAGCTCGGACTCGACCCCCGAGCGCCGGAACTTGGCGCTGATCTCGGTGCGCATCGCCTCCCCGGCCCCGAAGGCGACGGTGAGACCGACGGCCGCCACCCGGACCTCCTGCGCATCACTCGAGCGCAGCCACATCTCGACCCACTCCTCGTGGGGGTCGAAGCGGGCGACGTGGTCGAAGTGCTCGGGGGCGAAGTCGGCGTCGAGCTGCCGGTTGATCACGTGCAGGACGTTGCGGTTGAACTGGGCGGTGACGCCCGTGGCATCGTCGTATGCAGCCTCCAGCCGGCCGACGTCCTTGACCAGGTCGGTGCCCAGAAGGAGGCTTTCCCCCGGCTCGAGCAGGGCGGCGACCTCGGAGAGGAAGCGCGCCCGCGGCTCGGGGGCCAGGTTGCCGATCGTGCCCCCCAGAAAGGCGATCAGGCGACGCCCTCCACCCGGCAGGGTGGACAGGTGGCGCTCGAAGTCCCCGACCACGGCGTGCACGTTGGCGTCGGGGTACCGCGTGGCCAAGGTGGCTGCGGCGTGGCGCAGCGTCGCCTCGCTGACGTCGAAGGCCACGATACGCCGGAGCCGATCGGCGCCGGCCATGGCCGCCAAGAGCAAGTGGGTCTTCTCCGACGTGCCCGAGCCGAGCTCGATGAGGGTGTCGGCGCCCGACAGCTCGGCTATCTCACCGGCACGGGCCTCGAGGATGGCTCGTTCGCAGCGGGTGGGATAGTACTCGGGCAGCCGGGTGATCTGGTCGAAGAGATCGGAGCCCCGGTCGTCGTAGAACCACTTGGGCGGCAGTTCCTTGG
>JBBSIS010000142.1:0-8056 GCA_038231955.1 Acidimicrobiales bacterium | reverse complement strand
TCGACCCAGCAGCGCTCGATGTGGATGCCCGGATAGCCGACCATGGTCCCCACCTGAGGGCCCTTCAGGACGCCTCGCTCGCGGGACCTCGTTGCCAACAGGGCCTCCCAGAAGGCGATAGCGCGATCCATGTCGGCCACTGTCACGCCGACGTGGTGTACGGCGTCGAACAGCCCGCCGCCCGCCGGGTCGGTGCCCGTGCCGACGTGGTTGAGGGGCGGCGTCATTCCCACCCCGGAACAGCCTCGACCTCGCCGAGGGCCTGGTCGAGCAGGGCCACCCCGGCCAGGGCCATCTCCTCGCTGATGACCAGAGGCGGCGTGATGCGCAGGACGGCGCCCGCGCCGGCCACCAGCACGCCGCGCCGGGCGAGGGCGACCAGGAGCCGGCGGACGGTGACGGGCGTGACGGGGGTCTTGGCGGCGCGGTCGCTCACCAGCTCGAGGGCCAGCAACATGCCCACGCCCCGTACGTCGCCGATCATGGGATGGCGCTCGGCCAGCTCGCGCAGCGCGCCCAGCATGGCGGCGCCGACCCGTCGGCCGTTGGCCAGAACGGCGCCGTCCTCGAGCATGGCCAGGCTGGCGGCGCCGGCCGCACAGGCCAGGTTGCCGCTGGCGAACGTCGACGCTCCCGCGCCGGGCCGCCCGAACGGGCCGGCGTCGAGCACCTCGCGACGGGAGGCGATGAGGGAGATCGGGTAGCCGCACGCCAGCCCCTTGCCGGCCAGCAGCACGTCGGGTGTCACGCCGGAGTCCTCGAAGGCCCACATCGGCCCGGTGCGGCCCACGCCGGTGAGGATCTCGTCGAAGATCAACAGGGCGCCGGTGCGGTCGCACAGGCCGCGCAGGTGGGCGAGGAACTCCGGGGGGAAGGGGATCACGCCCCCCACGCCCTGGACGGGCTCGACGATCACCGCCGCCAGCCGGTGCTCGCTCGACTGCTCGTACACCCGGTCGACGAGCCCGGCGCACGCGACCTCGCAGCCGTCCCGCGACAGCTCCAGGGGGCACCGGTAGCAGTTGGCGTTGGGGCTGTGCAGGGCGCCGGGAGCGAAGGGGCCGTAGCCCCGTTTCAGGGGAAAGCCGCCCATCAGCGACATGGCGCCGAGCGTCCTGCCGTGCCAGGCCTGGTGAAAGGAAATGACCTCGTAGCCGCCGGTGTAGGACTTGGCCAGCCGCAAGGCGGCCTCCACCGCCTCGGCGCCGGTGGAGTACATCTGGAACGTCGACAGGTTGGGGGGCAGCGTCCTGGCCAGGGCCTCGAAGAACCTCGATCGGGCCGGGGTGGCGAAGTCGAAGTAGTGCATCAGCCGCCCCGCCTCCTCGGCGAGGGCCTGGGCCACCGCCGGAGGGGCGTGGCCGAGGTTGGCCACGACCGCGCCCGACGAGAAGTCGACGAAGAGGTTGTCGTCGACGTCGCGCACCACCGCGCCCCGACCGTCCTTGACCACCAGGCGCAGCCACTGGGCGCCGGGGGAGGAGTTGGAGGCGTGGAGGGCGGCGTCGCGCGCCCACAGCTCCTCGGAGCGGGGCCCCGGCACCTCGGTGCGGACGAGGGGGGCGTCGCCGGGGTCGAACCCGCGGTCGGCTGTGACGGAGAGGCCGTCGGTCATGGCCGGGTCAGCGGGCGGCGCTCGTTGGCCAGGCGCTCGAGGAGGGCGACGCCCTGTTCGGGGCCGGGCATCTCGGACAGCTCGCGCTGCACCCGCAGGGCCGCGTCCCGCAGCCGCGGGTCGTGGAGCAGGGCGTCCACGTCCCGGCGCACGGCCTCAGGGCTGATCTCGCCCGGGAGCAGGCGGCGGCCCACGCCGGCGGCCACGCAGGCGGCGGCGTTGTGGAACTGGTTGGCGCCCTGGGGCAGCACAAGCAGAGGCAGGCCGTGGGCCAGGATGGGTAGGATCGCCGTGCCGCCCTGGTTGACCACCGCATCGCAGTACGGCAGGAGCAGCGACTGGGGGATGAAGCGCTCGACGTGGATGTGGTCGGGCTGGGGACCGAAGTCGGCGGGGTCGTTGTCGGTGCCGATGGTGAGGATGGCGGTCACCGGCTCGGAACGCAGGGCGTCGAGCACGGCGACGAACACGTCCTGCGCCTTGGAGTTGAAGACGGTTCCGAGGCTCACGTACACCACCGGTCGTTCGGCGGGCAGCTCGCGCACCCACGCCGGGAGGCTCTCGCCCTCCGCCCCAGGCTCGATGATGGCGTTCTGCACCGGATGGGCCACGGGTACCTCGCCGATCTCGGCCGACTGCAAGCTGGGGGGGGCGACGTCGATGTAGAGGTACCGGTACATCCCGCCGAAAGGCCCGAGGTCGACGCCGTACTGGCGGCAGAGCGGCCTCAGCGTCTCGGCCGCCAACCGGGCCATGGCCAAGGGCCTGAGGATGCCGACGCTCTGGTCGGCCCACGGGATGCCTGCGGCGGCCGCGACCACCGCTCCGGCGAGCTCGGTCTCATCATGCACCAGCAGGTCGGGCTTCCAGTCGGCGACGATGGGGGCGAGGTCGGCCGCCCGGGCCGGGGCGGCCACGCCGGCCAGCATCCGGGGCACGAACTGCTCGAAGCGGTCCATGGCCACCAGGCGGTCCTGGTCGGGAAAGAGCCGCCGAGCCTCCTCCATCTGGCGGGCCAGCGCCATGCCCGCCGGGAAGGCGGCGAAACCGGTCCCCTCGATGTGGGGGCAGAAGTCGGCGGCGGTGGCGAAGGCCACCTCGTGGCCAGTCCGCGCCAGGCCCTGAGCCAGGGTCAGCATGGGGTTGAAGTGACCGTGGCCTGGCAGGCAGGTGCAGAGCACTCTCATGTGTTCCTCGCTCTGGGAAATCGCTATATGTGTGCGGGCTCTAGGGAGAAATACGCCGCTCCAGGCCCCTGTCCAGCGCCTGGTAGACCCTTGTTTCGGACCCGATCTCTGTCTACCATGAGGCGCTCCAGAGGCAGGCCGGGCGCGATTGCTCGTTCTTGGCGCATGGCCGACATCTCATCAAGCGGGGGAGCAAGAGAATGAAACGATTTCGACCGGGTGTCGCCTTGGGTTCGGCGTTGGCCACCATGTTCCTGGGGACGGCGATGGTGACCACCGCGGCAGGGGCGCAGACCGCCCCCGTAACCTGCGGCGCCGTCATCACGTCGAACACCACGCTGACGGCCGACGTGGGCCCGTGTGCTTCGGGCAACGGGTTGACGGTCAGGGGCAGCAACTTCACCTTGAACCTCAACGGCCACCGGGTGTTCTCCAACGAGCCGCTCCCGCGGAACATCGGCGTCGACTCCGATGGGATCTTCATCCCGGCCGACGTGGTGGGCGTCAAGCTCGTCAATGCCACCGGCGTCACGGTCAGCAACGGCACCATTGACCACTTCAACGCCGGCGTGTCCATCGAAGGTGGCAGCGGCAACACCGTCACGAACGTCACGTCACAGTTCAACCAGGGCCCCTGCATCGGGGAGGATTTCAGTAGCTTCGCCGTCGGCGAGTACGGCGACGGCATCGTCGTCTTCGGTTCGCCCAACAACCGGCTGGTGAAGAACACCCTGCGCAACAACGGCCCCTTCAGTGGGATCGCCCTGGTTGCCAACACCGCGTTCATCACCACCGCGGTGGCCCCGTTCCCCTCGGGGAACATCATCACCGGCAACCTGGTGGAGGACAACAACACCTGCTTCGCCGACATCGGGATCCGGGTCGAGGGACCGGGCGCCAGCAACACCAAGGTCACCAACAACGTCGTGCGCCGGAGCTTTCAAGAGGGGATCACCGTGAACCCGGTGAACGTCATCGACTTCCGCCCGCTGTTCCAGAACCCGCCGGCCTGCCAGAACCGGGGCTTCCCCAGCCCCACGCTTCCCCAGTGCCCCATCCAGAACCCGCTGAACCCGACGAACGACAACAACATCATCAGCAACAACACGGTGGAAGCGAACGGCTTCGGCGGCGCCGCGGGAAATGCCGGTCCGAACGTGCCGAACCGCCTGTCGCCGCAGGCGGCCACCGGCATCAACCTGTTGGCCTTCTGCGGCTACGGCGCCCGGTCCACTGCCACCGGCAACGTCGTCCAGGCCAACCTGGTCACCGGCAACGCCGGTGACGGGATCGGCGTGGGTGGCTGCCCGCTCGGGCAGAACCCGGCCAACGGGACGTTCCCGGGCTTCACGAACACCAAGATCATCGGCAACACCTCGGTGAACAACAACGGTGCCCGGTGCGGCACGCTTCCCCCGACCCCGGGCTGTGGAAGCCGGCCCACCACGGCGCGCTTCGACCTGCACGACAGCACCAACGAGTTCACGTGCCCGTCGACAAACGCCACGAACCAGGCCATCTGCGCCAGCCGTGGCTTCGCCCCCCCGCCCGCGACCCCGACGCCGTTCGTCGGTACCCGCCAGACCCAGCCGGGCGGCATGGCGTGCGACGCCAACCTGTGGATCGGGAACAAGTACGGAACGGCGTTCCCTCCCTGCACCACCAACGGGAGCCAGCGGATCTCCGCCCCCCCGTCGTCGCCGTCATCATCAGCAGCGGCATCGCCCGCCGGTGAGGCCGACGTTTCTGCCGAAGGCGGGTCTGCGGCCCCGTCCGAGGAGGCGGCAACCGTTCCCTCCTACCCGCTCCGGGCCAGGAAGGGCTAGCCGAGCCGGCAACGGCGCAGAAACATCCGATCGACACGGTACGACGGGGGCCCGCCTGTGGCCCCCGTCGTACCGTGTCCGACGCTCCTACGGAACCAGGTCGGTGGCTCGTCGCAGTACGACCGTCCAATCATGGCCCTCGGCGGCCACGGCGGCGACGTACGAGGGCCCTAGGCGTAGCTCCCGCACCCACCACCGCGGGCGGGCCGGCTGCCCTGCGACCTGAACCGGCGCCGGGGCGCCGGCGGGGGCGGCGCCGACGCCGATCCGGTCGGGTGCCAGACTGAGCCCGATGCCGCGAGCTTTGAGGTACGCCTCCTTGGTCGTCCACCGGCGCAGGAACGCCTCGGCCCGGTCCTGTGGGGACAGTGCGTCGATGGCGGCCGCTTCCGCCGGGCTACAGGCCAGCGTCATGGCGTCGAGCCCGCGCTGACCGTGGTCCCGATGCTCGACGTCGACGCCCACCTCCCGCGCCGACACCGCGATCAGGGCCAGCCCCGCGGTGCGGGAAAGATTGAAGCAAAGCGTGCCGGCACCAAGGCGGGGCTTGCCGGGGGCCCCCACGATGTCGATCTCCGCCGCAGGCGTGGCGGTCGCGGTAGCGAGGACGTGGCGCAGCCAGCCCCGCGCCACGGAGAACGCGTCGGCATCGTCCTGGTCCCGGTACCGCTTGGCGCGTGCTCGCTCCGCGGCGTCGAGGCAGGCGACGAGGGCGTCGCGCTGGGGAGGGGCGACCGACAGCGGCGCCACCCACACGTGCACACTCGTCGCGCCCGGCGCGTCCAGGTCTTGCACCGCCACCCATCCCCCGGTCTGTCGGGCCCGGTCGGATGGTACTGCGGGCGTTGCCCGGCTGGCTACGGTGGCTCTCCGGGCAGATGATCGGGTGAACGCCACGAGTGTGAGTCGACGAGGAACGGCCATCGTCACCGGCGGGGGCAGGGGCATCGGTCGGGCCGTGGCCTTGGCCCTGGCTGCCGAGGGCCATCCCGTGTGCGTCAACGACACCGGCGTCGGCCTCGACGGTCGCCGGCCAGATCCCGGCCCGGCCGAGGCGGTGGCGGCCGAAATCCGCGACGGCGGCGGCGAAGCCCTCGCTGTCGACGCCGACGCCCGCACGGGAGCGGGGGCCGAGGCTCTCGTGGCCGGCGTGGAGACCTGGACCGGGGAGGCGCCGTCGGTGCTCGTGCATGCCGCCGGGACGCTGCGCGACGCCATGGTGCACAAAGCGTCCGACGACGACTGGTCGGAGGTGCTGGGCTCGCATCTCGCGGTGGCGATGGCCCTCACCCGGTTCATGGCCGGGAACATGCGGCGGGAGGGGTACGGGCGGATCGTCTACCTCGGCGGAGCGGCGGGACTGGTCGGGAGCGTGGGCCAGGCCGCCTACGCGGTGGCCAAGGCCGGCCTCTTTGGTCTGACCCGTGCCGTGGCGCTGGAGATGGCCGGTCGCGACGTGTGCGTGAACTACGTCGCCCCGTTCGCCTTCACCCGCATGACCGAGTCGATCCCGCCCGCCACCGAGGCGCTCCGCGAGTACCTGCGCTGCGCCCCGGCCGCCCGCCCGCACGATGTCGCTCCCCTGGTGAGCTGGCTGTGCTCCTCGGCGGCGGCGGGGGTGTCCGGGCAGGTCTTCGGCGCACGGGGAGCGGAGGTGGCGCTCTGGTCCCAGCCGCGGCCGGTGGTGGCGCTGGTCGATGTCGACGGCTGGACCACCGAAGCGCTGGCCGGCGCCCGCGCCAGGCTCGACGCCCACCTCGTCCCACTCGAGTCGGAGTTCGACCTGTTCGGCGGCCCGCCCACCGCCGTCGCCGGGGCGACGCCATGACCACCGCCGTCGCCGGGGCGACGCCATGACGGCCGCCGCCCCCTTCGCCGGCGTGGTGGCCGACGCCGAGGCCGCCCACGCCGTCGGTCCCGACTATGTGGTGGCCGTCGGCAAGGTGGTGGCCAGCCATGTCCGCAATGAGCTGGCGGGCGCAGTGGCGTTCGATGAGCCGGCGATCGCCCTGGCGCCCGGACCGAAGGAGAAATGGCTGGCCTGCCGGATCGCCATGGAGGAATACGGCCATCACCTCAAGTTCCAACGCCTGGCGTCCGAGCTCGGGATCGACGGCTCCGGCACCGGTCGGGCGCTCTCGGTGTTCGACTACGAGTTGACCTCGTGGGTCGAGTTCGTCGTCCTGAAGGCGCTGGTCGACCTGGCCGAGGTGGTGCTCATGGAGGAGCTCCTCGCCACCTCCTACCTCCCGCTGCGCCACCTGGTGGCCCGGCTGCTCCCCGAGGAGCGGTTCCACGTGTCGTTCGGGAAGGCGCACACACGCGATCTGGTCGCGGAGCGGTCCACGGCTCCGATCGTCCAGCAGGCCGTCGACGACCTGGTGCGTTTCACCGTCCCGTTCTTCGGCCGGAGCACCTCGGCCAACAACGAGTCGTTCCGGCGCTGGGGTGTGAAGCAGCACAGCAACGACGAGGCCCGTGCGCAGTGGGCCGGTCGGTGCCGGGCCTTCGTGGAGGGGGAGCTGTGCCTGCGCTTCCCTGAGGTCGATCCGCACTGGAACGGCTGACCCCGGCCGCCCCGTGCCATGGCATGCGGTGGACGCCGCGGGACGGGATCTGTCCACCGGTCGGCTTCCGGCGAGGGCCGGGGGGTGGCTGTCGCCCGCCACCGCGCTGGCCGCGGCGCCGGTGGTGGACTGGCCCGTGAGCGTCGTTGGCGACGAGGGTGTGCGCCTGACCCTCGCCCAAGCCCTCGGCCCCGGCGGCCGACGGGTCGAGGCCCTCCTCGACGCCCTGGCCGACGTCGACCCCATCAGTGTCGACGGTCTCGACGTGGAGGCGCTGGCCCGCGCCACCCCGGCGGGCATGGTGAGCATGCCTCTGGCCATCGTGACGGTGGCTCGAGGGGTGGAGGCGGCGGAGAGGGTCGATCCCGGGTGGCTGGTGGAGGTGGACGACCGCCGCGCCGCGCCCCGGCGGGCCTTGGTGGCCGCAGGACGGGGCGAGGAGCTGGAGGCCGCTCTCCATGTGACCTCCCTGGTGGCCACCGAGCGCCTCGACCCGGCTGACGACGACGACGTGGACGCCCACGTCGCATCCGGCGCCCGACTGTGGCTGCTGACCGGCGCCGTGGTGTCCGCCCTCGCCGGCGACGACCGGCCCGGCGCCGACCAGCCGGGGTCTTTCGAGGCGTGGGCCACCTTGGTGGTCGCCGGTTGGTGGCCGGTCGGCCCGAGCGGGCGGCACCTGGTCGTCAGCGGTGCCGGCGCCCGGCGCCGCGGGTGACCGCCGGGGCCAACCTGGCGGCTGTGATGGAGGGCCGCGCCGTCGACGCGGGCTGGGCGGGCGACGTCGCCTTCGTCGCCGGTGGACGGTCGATCACCCATGGCGAGGTTCACGACGGCGCCGCCCGGGCCGCGTCCCTCCTG
>JBBSIS010000141.1:0-8058 GCA_038231955.1 Acidimicrobiales bacterium | reverse complement strand
TCGTCGAGGTCGACCCGGTCGAGGTCGTAGCGGATACCGGCGAAGGGCTCGAAGCGGGGCACGTCCCCTGCCTAGCAGAGCGGCTCCGGAGCCTCGGACAGCGGTTCAGTACATCGGGGACGGCTCCACGTCGGTCACCTTGGACGGTCGGAGCCGGTCGCGTAGGAAGAAGGCGAGAAGGGCGCCGAAGGCGAAGCCGCCGACGTGGGCTACCCACGCCACCCCTCCCGAGCCCTGGGTGAAGAACTGGGTGACGAACCAGAATCCCAGCAGCCACTTCGCCGGGATATCCCGGAAGAGCACGAGGAAGACGAGGATGAGGAGCGACCGGATGCGGACGTTCGGGAACAGGACCAGGTAGGCGCCCATGACCCCGGCGATAGCTCCCGACGCACCGACCACGGGAACGGTGCTGTTCGGCTGGGCCAGGATGTGGGCGGCAGATGCCACCAAACCGGCGAGCAGGTAGAAGCCGAGGTACCCGGCGACGCCCATGCGGTCCTCGATGTTGTTGCCGAAGATCCACAGGAACAGCATGTTGCCGCCGATGTGCAGCAGTCCGCCGTGCAGGAACATCGAATACAGCACTGCCAGCCAGACCGACTTGTTGGGAAAGACGGGTTCGCCGGTCCGGTTTGCCCCGGTCTCGCACGCGGTGGCGTCGTCGAATTCGATGGTGCGGGTCACCTCGTCGTCGGTGAGGGGTCGGCCCTGGACCACCTCGCAGGGAATGGCGGCAACTTCATAGGAGAGGCGGGCCTGGCTGGTGCCCTGGTCGAAGGGGCGCTGGACGAGGACGTAGACGCCGATGTTGAGAAGAATCAGCAGGACGGTGATGATGGGGAACCGTCGCGTGGGATTGTCGTCCTTGAGCGGGATCACCGCCGGGAGCATAGGTGTGCTCTCCGGGGCCGCCGGACACCCAGGTAGTCTGCTGCCATGGCCGCCGAGGATTTCTTCAAGCGCTACGTTGATGTCGGCGCCTCCATCCTTGGCATGTCGAGGGAGCGGGCCGAGGGTATCGTCCGAGACTTCGTCGCTTCCGGAGAGGTGGCCAAGGAACAGGCCAACAAGGCAGCCGACTGGCTGGTCGAGCGGGGCCGGACGGGCACCGAAGAGCTGGCCGAGCTGATCCGGCGGGAGATCGGCCAACAGTTGGGAGCCATGGGGCTGGCCACTCGGGCCGACATCGCCCGGCTCGAGGCCCGTCTGGATGCCACCGAGGCCTTCGCCGCCGGCTCCTTGACGGAGACGCCCCGGGCCGAAGCGGAGGTCACGCCCGAGACGGTGACCGACGCCGCCACTGCGGCCCGGCCCGGCCGGGCCGGAGCCGCAGGGAAGAAGGTGACGCGGCGAGAACGGACGGCGGCACCGCCGTCCGAGGTCCCGGGCGGGGCCGGGATCACCCGTTCGGGATCGGTCCGACGGGGTACCGGGGGCGCCGGCCCCCCACCCGCCGGCGACGCCGTACCCCCGAAGGGCTGAGTCCTGCGCCGGCGGCTCGACAGGGAGCTGGTGCGGCGGGGGCTGGTCTCCAGTCCGGACCGGGCCCAGGAGGAGATCGCCGCCGGCCGGGTGCTCGTACGCGGCACACCGGCCGACAAGGCGGCCCGGCTCGTCGCCGACGACGATCCCCTCGTGCTGCAGGGGCCGGCCCCCCGCTTCGTCAGCCGGGGAGGCGAGAAGCTCGACGCCGCCCTCGGTCGCTTCGAGGTCGACCCGACGGGCCGCATCGCGCTCGACGCCGGCTCTTCCGCCGGAGGTTTCACCGACTGCCTGCTGCAGCGGGGCGCGACCCGGGTGGTGGCCGTCGACGTGGGTCGGGGCCAGCTCCACCAGCGCCTTCGCGACGATCCCCGCGTGATGGTGCGGGAGCGGACCAACGTGCGCACCTTGACCCTCGCCGATCTTGGGGGCGCAATCGAGGCGTTCGACCTGGTCGTCGCCGACCTGGCGTTCATCTCGCTGCGCACCGTCGCCCCCTCCCTTGTCGGCCTGGCCGCGACGGCGGCCGACCTGGTGGTGCTGGTGAAGCCCCAGTTCGAGGCCGGCCCGATCGAGGCCAGCCGGGAGAAGGGGGTCATCCGCGACCCGGTGGTCTGGGCGACGACCCTCGAGCGGGTGCTCGCCGCCTTCGTCCGCCAGGGAGCGGCTGTCGGAGGCCTCATGGTCTCGCCCCTCACAGGAGCAGAGGGCAACGTCGAGTTCCTCGCCCACCTGAGGGTGGCCAGTTCAGGCGGCCTCGACCACGCTGCGATCGACGCCGTCGTGGCCGAGGTCGTGGACGAGGCCGTGGCTCGCCGGACCGTGAGCGCCTGACATGGCGGTCGTCGGCCTGGTTGTCCATGAGCACCGGCCGGAGGCGGCCCGTCTGGCCCGGGAGGCGGCCCACTGGCTCACCGAGCGTGGGCACCAGGTGCGCCTGCCTGCGGGCGACGCCGCCAACGTGGGGCTCGCCGAGCACGGCTGCCCGGCCGGGGAGCTGGCCCCGGGACTCGACGTGGTCGTCACCCTGGGGGGCGACGGCACGATCCTGCGGGCCGTGGGCCTGGTCAGCCGGGCCGGGGTGCCCATCCTCGGGGTCAACCTGGGCCGACTGGGCTACCTGGCCGACCTCGAGCCCGAGGGCCTTCTCGAGGCGTTGGAGCGGTACGTCGGCGGTGACTACGTGATCGAGGAACGGATGATGATGTCGGCATCGGTCGAGCGCTCCGGCGCAGCCGGCATGACCACCGCCGCCGAGGACGACGTGTGGGCCCTCAACGAAGTGGTCGTGGAGCGCCCGGCCGCCGGCCACACGGTCCATGTGGCCGTGTCGGTCGAGGGCCGGTTCTGGACAACTTATGCGGCCGACGGCCTGGTGGTCTCGACGCCCACGGGATCGACGGCGTACTCCTTCTCGGCCGGCGGGCCCATCGTGTCGCCCAATGTGCGCGCCCTGCTCATGACGCCGGTGTCGGCCCACATGTCCTTCGACCGCAGCATGGTGGTCGACGCCGCCGACTCGGTGCGCGTCGAGGTCACCGACCGCCCGGCCATGCTGGTGCTCGACGGGCGGGAGGTGGGCCTGCTCGGTCGAGGCGATGCCGTGGTGTGCACGGAGGCGCCGGGCCGCGCCCGTTTCGTGGCCCTGGGGGCGCGTGACTTCTACGGGATCATCAAGGCCAAGTTCGGGGTCGCGGACCGCTGATGGATCGGACCGCTTATGGCTACGGGCCGCTGATGGATTCGGGCCGCTGATGGGCACGGGCCGCTGATGCTGACAGAGTTGCACGTACGCGACCTCGGGGTCATCGCCGACCTCCATCTGGTCCTCGGGCCGGGCATGACCGCCCTCACCGGCGAGACGGGTGCCGGCAAGACCCTGGTGGTCGAGGCGATCGAGCTGCTGATGGGGGAGCGGGCCGACCCGGTCCTGGTCAGGCCCGGCGCCGAGGAGGCGCGGGTGGAGGCCCGTTTCGTGCGAGGTGGCGAGGAGACGGTGCTGGCCCGCGCCGTTCCCCGAACGGGTCGGTCCCGGGCCTATGTCGACGGTCGACTGGCCACCGCGGCCGAGCTGGCCGCGCGGGGCCGAGGCCTCGTCGACCTGCACGGCCAGCACGCCCACCAGTCGTTGCTGTCTCCTCGGCTTCAGCGGGCTGCCCTCGACCACTTCGCCACTGTCGACCTGGGGCCCCTGGCCGCAGTCAGGGACAAGGTCAAGGAGGTCGACCTGGCCCTAGCCGGGCTGGGCGGCGACGCCCGCTCGCGGGCCCGGGAGATGGATCTGCTCCGCTTCCAGATCGCCGAGCTGGACGCGGCGGGGATAGTCGATCCCGACGAGGACGCCGCCCTCGAGGCCCGGGAGGACGCCCTGGCCGACGCCGCCGCCCACCGTCGGGCCGCCGCCGACGCCTACGACGCCCTGACCGGCGAGGACGCCCTGGGCCGGGCGGTCGAGGCGTGCGCGGGCCGGGTTCCCCTCGCCGAGCTGGAGACCAGGCTGCGGGCGCTGCAGGCCGAGGTGGCCGAGGCGGCCTCAGACCTCCGGCGGGCAGGCGACGCCATCGTCGAGGACCCCGAGGCTCTCGACGTCACCCGTGTTCGCCGCCGCCTCCTCCACGACCTCTGTCGCAAGTACGGTGAGGAATTGTCCCAGGTGATGGCCTACGAGGCGGAGGCCCGGTCCCGGTTGGCGGCATTGGAGTCTCACGGCCTGCGGGTGGAGGCCCTCGATGCGCAGCGGTCGGCGGCGGTCGCTGCCGTCGAGCGCCACGAGCGGGCCGTGGCCGACCGCCGGCGCCAGGCTGCGCCCGAGCTGGCCGCCCGGGTGGAGGCCAATCTGACCACGCTGGGCATGACCGGGGCCCGTCTACGGGTGACGGTTGACGGGCCCGGCCCGGCCGACGATGTGGAGTTCCTTCTGGCCGCCAATCGGGGATCGCCCCCCCTGCCGCTGGCCAAGGTGGCCTCTGGCGGCGAGTTGGCCCGGGCCATGCTCGCCGCCCGCCTGGTCCTGAGCGATGCCCCGCCGACGCTGGTCTTCGACGAGGTCGATGCCGGGGTGGGCGGCGCCGCGGCTGTTGCCGTCGGGCGGGCCCTGGCCAGCCTGGCCACCGAGCACCAGGTACTGGTCGTGACCCATCTGCCCCAGGTGGCAGCGTTCGCCGACCACCAGGTGACGGTCACCAAGGTCGAGCGGTCCGGCGCGACGGTCGCATCCGCCGGCCACGTCGCCGGCGTCGAGCGGGTGACAGAACTGTCCCGGATGCTGTCCGGCCAGCCCGGCTCCGACACCGCCCGAGGCCACGCCGAGGAGCTGCTGGAGACGGCCAGCCGGGAGCGGGGTCGCTAGTGGCCCGCGACAGCCTGCGCCAGCGGTTCTCCCGCCCCGGGCTGCGCCCCGTCGTCGCCGAGGGCGTGGTGACCGGGCGGGCCCGGGTCGACCGCCGCACCAAGAACCTCATCCCCCGCCTCCAGCCCGGCGACATAGCGGTCATCGACCATGGGGATCTCGACCGGGTGGCGGCTGAGGGCCTGATCATGGCCAAGGCCGCCGCGGTGGTGAACGTAGCCCGCTCGAGCTCGGGCCGCTACCCCAACCTGGGCCCCCTGCTGCTGGCCGCCGCCGGCATCCCGGTGGTCGACGACGTGGGCATGGCGGTGCTGACCGCAGTCCGCGACGGACAGGTGTTGAAGGTGGAGGGTACCGAGGTGCGACGAGGCGACACCGTGGTGGCCACGGGTGTCCGCCACACCCTCGAGTCACTCGAGGCACAACTCGAGGCGGCCCGGCAATCCCTCGGCGACGAGCTCGAACGCTTCGCCGAGAACACTCTCGAGTACCTGCGACGGGAGCGCCACCTGCTCACCGACTCACCCGTGCTGCCCGACCTGGCCGTCGACCTCAATGGCCGTCACGTCCTGATCGTGGTTCGGGGCGGATCCGACGCCCGCGCCGACCTGGCCGCCCTGCGCTCCTACATCCGTGAGGTCCGACCGGTGATGATCGCCGTCGACGGGGGCGCCGATGTGTTGCTCGAGGCCGGGCACACGCCGGACCTGGTCGTGGGCGACTTCGACTCCGTCTCCACCGAGGCCCTGCGGGTCGGTGCCCAGCTCATCGTCCACGCCTATCCCGGCGGCACCGCCCCCGGCGCACCCCGGCTGGTCCACCTGGGCCTCGAGCACACCACCTTCGAGGCCGCCGGCACCAGCGAGGACGTCGCCATGCTGCTGGCGTATGAGAAGCGGGCCGAGCTGATCGTGGCCGTGGGCACCCATGCGTCCATGGTGGAGTTCTTCGACAAGGGCCGGGCGGGCATGGCGTCGACCTTCCTCGTGCGCCTGAAGGTCGGCCCCATCCTGGTCGACGCCAAGGGTGTCAGCCGGCTTTACCAAAGCCGTGTCCGCACCGCCGATGTCGTGCTCCTGGTCGTGGCCGCCCTGTTCGCCATGTTGATGATGGTCGCCGCCGCCCAGCCCCTTCACGTCTTCGTCCGGGCGCTGTGGTTCACCCTGGCCGAGACCTGGCATGCCATCGTCGGCCAGGTGACGGTCAGCCGTCCATGATGAGGCGCCGATGATCAACCTCCGCTACCACATCGTGTCGCTCGTGGCCGTCTTCCTGGCCCTGGGCATGGGCATCGTGATGGGCTCCACCGTGATCGACCGGGTGACCGTCGACGCCCTGAACAACAAGCTCGAGGACGTGCGCAACTCCACCAACGGCATCCGCGACGACAACGGCCGGCTCCGGGACCAGATCCGCCAGGCCGACGATTTCGCCAAGGCCACCCGTGACGGGCTCCTACGCGGCCACCTCAAAGGTGTACCCGTGATGGTCGTGGCCGTGGCCGGCGTGGACCGCAAGCCGGTCGACGAGCTGCGGGCCGCCCTGGCGACCGCCCAGGCCACGGTGGAGGGCACGGTCTGGTTCACCTCCAAGATGCGTCTGGCCAACGACTCCGACGCGCGGTCCCTGGCCGATGCCCTGGGGCTGACGGTCGACCGCGCCGACGTGGTCCGTCGCCAGGCCCTGGGCCGGCTGATCCCGGCGCGGGATCCGGCCGCCGCCGAGCCCAGCGCCCTCGCCTCGCTCAGCGCCGCCGGGTTCGTGACCTACGAGCCTCCCCCCACAGCCACCACGACCACCTCGGTCGCCCCCTCCGGCACATCGGCCACCTCGGTCCCTCCGACGCTCGCCTCCCTGCCCCTGCCGGGAACCCGGTACGTGGTGGTCTCGGGAGCGGGGGCCGAGGTGGGCGACGACCTGGTCGCCGTCCCGTTCGTCCAGGCCGTCTCCCAGGGCTCCAGCCTTCAGCCGTCGAACGCCCAGACGTCCGGCTCCCAGCCGTCGAGCTCTCAACCCACCACCACCGTGTCGGCCGCGGGCGCGGCGGGCCGGGTGGTGGCGGTCGAGTCGGGCCAGGACACCCAGGGCGGGCGGGCCGTGTTCGTCGGCCTGCTGCGGCGCGACGCCATCATCTCCACCCGGGTGTCGACCGTCGACAACCTCGAGTCGGCCATGGGCCAGACGGCAACCGTGCTGGCCCTGGAGGAGCTGGCCGTGCCCCGGTTCGGGCACTTCGGAGTGGGCCCCGGCGCCCAGCGCGTCGTCCCCGCGCCGGCGGCGTGAGCGGCCCGTGAGCGGCCCGTGAGCGGCCCCGGCCCTCGCTCCCAGGTCACCGCCGGCAACGTGGCGGCGCGGGTCACCGGGTTGCTCCGGGTGCTGGCCGTGGGCGGGGCGCTGGGCGCCACTTTCCTGGGCAACACCTACCAGACGGCCAACCTCGTCTCCAACCTCCTCTTCGAGCTGCTGGCCGCCGGCATCCTGTCCTCGGTGCTGGTCCCGCCGTTCGTCGCCCTCATCGACGGTGGCAGGCGCGCCGAGGCGGAACGACTGGCCGGCGCCGTCCTGGGCGTCGCCCTGGCCGTCCTCGGAGTCGTGACGGCCGTGGGGCTGGCGGCCCGACCCTGGATCATGCGGGCCTTGACGGTGGCCGTGGACGACCCCGAGCTGCGAGCCGCCGAGGTTCGCCTGGGCGCCTTCCTGCTGTGGATGTTCCTGCCCCAGGTGCTCTTCTACGCAGTGGGCGCGGTGGCCACCGCCGTGCTGCACAGCTGCCGGCGGTTCGCCGCCGCCGCCTTCGCCCCGGTGGCCAACAACCTGGCCGTCATCGCCACCATGGTGACCTTCCGGGCCATGCACGGAGCCGGGGGGTCGGCCGGTCTGAGCCTGCCCCTGTCCGAGCGCCTGGTCCTGGCTGTGGGCACCACCGCCGGCGTCGTCGCCATGGCTGCCATACCACTCCTCGCCCTGCGCCGGGCCGGAGTGCGGTGCCGGCCGCGCTGGGATCCCTCCTCGCCGGCTCTACGGGCGCTGGGCCGGGCCGGCATGTGGGGCGCCGCC
This sequence comes from Acidimicrobiales bacterium, assembly GCA_038231955.1. Taxonomy (GTDB): domain Bacteria; phylum Actinomycetota; class Acidimicrobiia; order Acidimicrobiales; family AC-14; genus CADCTB01. Next base: position 167 of record JBBSIS010000141.1, on the reverse strand, counting down.
TATCTGGCCCTGGCTCAGGTCCTGGCGGCCACCACGCTGGTGCTGGCCAACCGGGTCGAGGGGGGCGTGGTGGCCTACCACATCGCCTTCACCGTCTTCTTGCTCCCGTTCGCCCTACTGGCCCATCCGGTGATGACCACGGTGTACCCGCGCCTCGCCGCCGAGGC
>JBBSIS010000140.1:0-8100 GCA_038231955.1 Acidimicrobiales bacterium | reverse complement strand
GGCGTGGGGGCCGACGGCGTCGCGCACGGCGGCGACCCGGTCGAGGTCGGCCGCGTCGCCCACCTTGACCTTGAGCGTCGTGAAGCCATCGGCCACCGCGGCCGAGGCGAGCGCGGCCGCCTCATCCGCATCAACCCCGGGGATCAAGGCGTTGACCGCGACCCGACTGCGCCGCGGGACCGGCCAGGCGGTGCCGGCCGCCTCCTCGGCGGCTCGGCGGCATCGAGCCGGATCCGACGGGTAGCCCGGTAGCGGCGACCACTCGCCCCACCCCGCCGACCCGTGCAGCAGCACGGCGTCACGATGGCCGCGCCCTCCCAGGGGAACACGCAGCGGGAGCCTCACCCGATGCTCGCTCAGCACCGAGGTAGACCAGGGGAGGGCGAGGAGGTCACAGCACCAGACCCAGGGCGAGCAAGGCCGACAGGACCAACTGCAGGCGGCCGGTGGCGATCAGGGCCTGTACGAGCGAAGGCGCGTCGGCGGCCGACAGGACGATGCGCAACGGCGGAATGGCCAGGGGCACGGCCAACAGCCCGAGCAGAACCCCCGGGGCGCGGAAGGCAAGGGCAGCCACGACCACCAGGCTGGCCCCGAGGGTGGTCCGGTAGAGCCGGCGGGACCGGGCCTTGCCCACCCGGACGGCGAGCGTACGTTTGCCCACCTCGCGGTCGGAGTCGACGTCACGAAGGTTGTTCACCAGGAGAATGGCGCAGGCCAGGAGACCCACGGGGAACGCAGCGACCACCGCCACCCACGGCACCCGCACGAGCTGGACGTACGCCGACCCGCAGGTGGCCACGAACCCGAAGAACACCAGCACCATCACTTCGCCCAGGCCCGAAGACGCGTAGGGCTTGGGGCCCCCCGAGTAGAGGCCGGCGGCGGCGATCGACGCCGCTCCCACCAACACGAGCTTCCAGTCGACGGCGGCGGCGAGGACGAGGCCCAGCAGGCCGCCGACGGCGAAGGACAGCAGGGCCGCCTGCTTGACCCTGGCCGGCGCGGCCAGGCCCGACGCAGTCAGGCGCACCGGCCCCCGCCGTTGGGTGTCGACGCCCCGCACACCGTCGGAGTAGTCGTTGGCGTAGTTCACGCCCACCTGGAGAGCGACGGCCAGCAGCAGGCAGAACAGGGCGCGCCACCACACGATGTCGCCATAGCGCGACGCCGCAGCCGTGCCGACCAGCACGGGCGACACCGCGGCGCCAAGCGTGCGGGGGCGAGCGCCCTGGTACCAGTGGGCCGCCGACGTCACAGGTGGTGCGTCATGGCCGCTTGGGGAAACGGGAGAAGTCGGGCGGCCGCTTCTGCACGTAGGCGTCACGGCCCTCCTGCGCCTCCTCGGACAGGTAGTACAGGAGGGTGGCATCGCCGGCCAGCTGCTGGACGCCGGCCAGGCCGTCGGTGTCCGCTGCGAACGAGGCCTTCAGCAGGCGCATGGCCAGCGGGCTGTGGGCCAGCATCTCCCGGCACCACGCCACCGTGGTCGCCTCGAGGCGGTCGAGGGGCACGACGGTGTTCACCAGGCCCATGTCCAGCGCGGCCTGGGCGTCGTACTGGCGGCAGAGGAACCAGATCTCCTTGGCCTTCTTCTGACCGACGACCCGCGCCAGCAGACCGGCCCCGTAGCCGCCGTCGAAAGAGCCGACCCGGGGGCCGGTCTGGCCGAAGCGGGCGTTGTCGGCGGCGATGGTGAGGTCGCACACCAGGTGCAGCACGTGGCCGCCACCGATGGCATAGCCGGCCACCATGGCCACCACCGGCTTGGGCAGGCGGCGGATCTGGATCTGCAGGTCAAGGACGTTGAGGCGGCCTACCCCGTGATCGTCCTTGTAGCCGTCGTCACCCCGCAGTCGCTGGTCGCCACCCGAGCAGAAAGCCAGCGGGCCCTCGCCGGTGAGGATGATCACCCCGACATCGGAGTCGTCCCGAGCCAGCTCGAAGGCGGCCGACAGCTCGAAGAGGGTCTGAGGCCGGAACGCATTGCGGACCTCGGGTCGGCAGATGGTGACCTTGGCCAGTCCCTCCGCCACCTCGTAGCGGATGTCCCGCCATTCGCCGTGCGACTCCCAGGCCGGCGCCTCGTCCATCGGTGTTGCGTCCTCCACGGGTGTAGTTACTCCTAGAGCGATCACTCCTACGAAAACGCAGGCTACCGTTCCTGTGCGTTGACTTCCTCCGCGCCCTTCGATGCGCTGGTGCCCTATGGCTGGGACGAGCGGGCCGCCACCCTCTACGCCTCGCTCGCCGGACCGGATCACCAGCCGGGCCGGGTCGGTCGGGTCGATCGCGACCGCTGCACCGTCCGTATGACAACTGGGACACTGCGAGCCGCGGCCGCTGTCCTGCCGGTCACAGGCGACTGGGTGGCCCTCCGGACCGAGCCCGAACCCACGGTCGACATCGTCCTGCCCCGGTGGTCGGCCCTCGAGCGGGAAGGGCAGCTGCTGGCGGCCAACGTCGACATCGTCCTCATCGTCGCCGCCCTCGACCGGCCGCTGAACCTCAACCGCATGGAGCGGGAGCTGGTGCTGGCGTGGGACAGCGGCGCCCGGCCGATCGTGGTCCTCACCAAGTCCGATGCCTGCCCCGGCGCAGAGGTGGCGACCAAGACGGTGACTGCCCGGGCGGTCGGGGTCGACGTCGTCCTCACCAGCGCGGCCACGGGTGACGGCGTCGAGGTCATGCTGGCCAACCTGCGACCCAACCGCACCGCCGTGCTGCTCGGGCCGTCGGGAGCCGGCAAGTCAACCCTGGTGAACCGGATCCTCGACCAGGACGAGCAGGTGATCGGCCCGGTGCGCGAGGGCGACCACAAGGGCCGCCACACCACGTCGTCCCGCCACCTGGTGGTGGTGCCGGGCGGCGGCGTGCTGATCGACACGCCCGGCCTCCGGTCGGTCGGTCTCACCGGCGCCGAGGGCGGTGTGGCCCTCGCCTTCCCCGAGATCGAGGGGATCGGGGCGTCGTGCCGGTTCCGGGACTGCCGGCACACCGGCGAGCCGGGCTGCGCGGTGGCGGCGGCACTGGCCCAAGGCCGCCTCGACCCCGAGCGGGTCGCCAGCTACCGCAAGCTCCAGGGCGAGATCGAGGAGTCCGCCAAGGTGCCGTGGGCCAAGGCCACCGACAACCGTCAAGGCCGCGTCGTCCACCGGGCCATGAAGAAGATGCCCAAGAAGAAGCGGTAGGCCGGTGGCCCTGCGCGTCGTCCGCCGGACCGCCCCCGAGGCGGCTGACGTCATTCGTCGGGCATGGGACGCAGGCGATGCGGTCCTGGTCCTCGATCCGAGGGCCCCCCAGGCCGAGGTCGACCGGACCCTCCGGCGGATGAAGCCCGACGACGACGTGGCGCCCGACATCGCCGCCGTAGCCGTCACGTCGGGCACGACGGGCGAGCCCAAGGGCGTGGAGCTCACGTGGGATGGGTTGTCCGCCTCTGCGGCCGGGGTCGGCGCCGCGCTGGACATCGGCCCGGGCGATCGGTGGCTGGCCTGTCTTCCCCTGCACTACGTGGCCGGCCTGGCCGTGGTCGGTCGGGCCTGGGCCGCCGGCGTGCCCGTCGCCGTCCTCGACGGCTTCGGCGTGGCCACGGTGGCGACGGCAGAAGCCACCCTCGTCTCCCTGGTGCCGACCATGGTCCGCCGCCTTCAGGACGCCGGGGTCGACCTCGGCCGCTTCCGGCGCATCCTCCTCGGCGGTGGGCCGGTGCCCGAGGTCGGCGGCAACATCGTCGCCACCTATGGGATGACCGAGACCTGGGGCGGCGTGGTCCACGACGGCCACCCGCTGGACGGCGTGGAGCTCCGCCTCGGCGACGCCGACGAGATTCTCCTCCGGACGCCCACGGTGATGTGGGGCTACCGGCTCGATCCCGGGCAGACGGCGGCCGCCTTCACACCCGACGGCTGGTTCCGCACCGGCGACACGGGCGCCATCGGCCCCGACGGTCGCCTGCGGGTGATCGACCGCCTACGCGACCTGGTCATCACCGGCGGGGTCAACGTCAGCCCGAGCGAGGTGGAGGCGGTGCTCATACGCCATCCGGGCGTGGCCGACGTGTGCGTGACCGGCGCGCCGGACCCGGAGTGGGGCGAGCGGGTCGTCGCCCACGTCGTTCCCTGCGACGGCGTCGGCGCCCCGTCACTGGCTGAGCTGCGGGACTTCGGCGCCGATCGCCTGTCCGCAGCCAAGCTGCCCCGACAGCTCGTCCTGATCGGATCGGTCCCCCGTTCACCCGCAGGCAAGCCCCTTCGGACACTGTTGGCCGGCCCGCGTAAGGTTGGCGACAAATGAGCACCCCGAGCGGTTTCACCATGCCCACCCGGAAGGTCCCGACCGGAGAGGAGAAGGAAATCGACGAGAAGGAAGAGGAAGCGCGCAACCGGCTCGGCGACGACGACGTCGTCGACGTCGAGGCCGAGAAGAAGGAGGCCAACAGCGACGAGATCCTCGAGCGGCTCGACACGGAGCTGGTCGGGCTGGCGCCGGTCAAGACCCGTATCCGCGAGATCGCCGACCTCCTGGTCGTCGACCGCCTGCGCCAGAAGTTCGGCATCGAGTCCACCCGACCCACGCTGCACATGTCCTTCACCGGCAGCCCCGGCACGGGCAAGACCACCGTTGCCCTGCGCATGGCCGAGATGCTGAACCGCATGGGGTACCTGGCCAAGGGCCACCTGGTCAGCGTCACCCGTGACGACCTGGTCGGCCAGTACATCGGCCACACCGCGCCCAAGACCAAAGAGGTCCTCAAGCGGGCGATGGGGGGCGTGCTGTTCATCGACGAGGCCTACTACCTGTACCGCCAGGAGAACGAGCGGGACTACGGCCAGGAAACCATCGAGATCCTTCTCCAGATCATGGAGAACAACCGCGATGACCTGGTGGTCATCCTCGCCGGCTACAAGGACAAGATGGACCAGTTCTTCGGGTCCAACCCAGGCATGGGCTCGCGGATCGCCCACCACATCCACTTCCCCGACTACACCCTCGACGAGCTCATGGGCATCGGCAGCCTCATCCTGGCCGAGCAGATGTACTCACTCTCCGAAGAGGCCGAGGGCGCGTTCCGCGACTACCTCGAGCGGCGCATGAAGCAGCCCCGCTTTGCCAACGGCCGCAGCGTGCGTAACGCCCTGGAGCGGGCCCGACTGCGCCAGGCCACCCGCATCGTCCGGGAGAACAGTAAGAAGTTGGGCAAAGACGACCTCATGCGCATCGAAGCCGAGGACATCCTGGCCAGCCGGGTCTTCGACGAGGGCGACGGCCCCGCCGTAGAGGACAGCGACGACGAGCCCGACAACAAGGACGTCGAATAGGTATTTCCAGGCGTGGCCGCCGACTCAGTAGAGGGCCGGGCAACACCGGCGCTCGCTGGGCCTGTGGCCACGACTGGAAGGCTGACCAATGATCGGATGGAAGTCTCAATTCGCCCGGGTGGGTCTGGGGGCGGCGATGGTGGCGTCGATGCTCGGTGCGTCGGCGGCGCCGTCGTCGGCCGCGATGGCAAAGCGGCCGATGGCGGTGGTGGCTAGGGACTTCCAGTTCATCGTCCCCCCGGTCCTGCCCGCCGGCGACTACGACCTGCGGTTTTTCAACATCAGCAGGGACGAGGACCACGTCTTCGTGGCCGTGAACCTCGGGTCCAAGTGCAGCAACACCATCAACACTGTGGCCCAGGCCAAGGCCCTGCTCGCACGGATCGATCAGGAGAGCGGCGGGGACGAAGACGCCAGTGACGCCGTCTTTGCCAGGCTGTGCCCGGGCGGCAGCTTCGAGGGTGCCGCCTTCGCCGAGCCGGGAGGTCGTGCCCGCGAAGACTTCACCTTCACGCCCGGCAAGACGCTCTACTTCTGCCCGATCCCCGACGAGGACGGCACACCGCATTCCGACCTGGGGATGATCGGCTTCATGAACATCTTCAGCCTGCCCACCGGCCGCTGACGTCGGAACCCCACCGTTCTTGGCGCCCTGGTCGGTGCCTGGCACCGACCAGCGCGCCGAGAACGGTGGGGTCAGCGCGCCGCCGGAGGATTCGCCTCAGCTCCGCTGGAGGATGGCCTCAGCTCCGCTGGAGGATGGCATCGTCGCGGAAGTCGGCGAACAGGGCGGGTGCGGCGGCGCCGACGAAGACCACCGACTGATTGGCGGCGGAGCCGGTCGTTCCCGGCATGGTGACGTTGCGGACGTTGGCGGGATCGACCGAGAGGGCCAGCCGGCCCAGTCGGTACAGATCGGCCAGGCCGATCCCGTCGAGGCTGGTGTGACGAGCCAGCGTCGCCATCCACTTCAGGGTGTTGGCCGCAGTGGGATCGGCGCCGCGCAGCTTCGAGAGGCCGGCCAGGATGAGGATGCCCTGGTCCTGGGTGCGGGTGAGGTCACCGCCGGGCAGGCCACGGTTCCGCGAGAACGACAGGGCGGCGCCGCCGTCCATGTGGAACTTGCCCGCAGGGAAGACCGCTCCGGAGTTCTTGTCGTTCATGGCCTGGGGCACGTCGACGTCGACCCCGCCCAGCTCGTCGACCATGTCGGTGAGGCCCTGGAAGCCGGTGGTCAGCACGACGGGCACGTCGACGCCCACCAACTCGGAGACGGCCTTGGCTTCCAGGACCGGCCCCCCGTAGTAATGGCCGGCGTTGATCTTGTCGAGACCCCGGCCGGGGATATCGGTCCAGGTGTCGCGGGGGATGTTGAGGATGGTGGCCCGGCCGGCGGCGGCGTTGATCCCGATCAGGTGTAGGGCGTCGCCGCGGGACTGGGTCTCGCCGGGCCGGGCGTCCTGGCCCATGACCAACACGAACACCGGCTTGCCGGGCGTCGGGCTGAAGCGGGCCTCGTCGACCCTGTGGACGGCGATGGCGGTCCGGCCGGGCGTGGGCGCCACCGCCCCCAGGCCGACGAACAACAGCACGGCGGCCAGCAGGGCTCGCCTCACGCGGATCTCGCGGTGGTGGTGGTACGGACATCGGTGGTGTCCCGGCTGACGTGGATGTCGTAGCCGTCGATCCTCCACGTGTCGCCCTCGGGCCGCAGGACCAGCTCCCCGGTCCGAGCGATCACGAGGGGGGCGCCGTCGACCTCGGCACGCAGGCGCAGGTCGAGGCGGGCGCTGACGACGCTCATCTTCCCGTCCGAGCCGGCCAGCCCGGTGAGCGTGGCCGCAGCCACATCGCTGCGGATGTTCTTGGCCGGCGGTAGACCTTCGTCGATGAACGCGGACCGGTCGGGGCCGGGTGATGTCACCCGAGCTGCGGCACCGGCGGTGAAGAGCGGCCCCAGGTCGCCGGCCGGGCCGCCCGAACGCAGCGGTACCAGGACGCCCGCCTCGAGATAGCGGTCGAGTGTGGTCAGCACTCTCCTCCAGGCGCCGTCGGCGGCCCCCGGGGCGACGTTACCGACGGCCTGGAGGTCGTAGCCGGCGCCGGAGATGGCGATGTCGCCGTCGGCCCGCGCCGGACCGGCGGAGGCGGGCAGGTGACTGCGGTAGGCGGACGACACCCGCGAACCGCACCCAGGAAAGAGGGCCACCAGGGCGGCGACCAGGAGGATCGGTTTCCGGCGAAGCATCCGCCTTCGAGTGTAGGGACTGATGCCGCGGCAGACCGGCCAGGGCAGCCGGCGATGAGCCGCCGGCCGGGTCAACCGAACCTCTCCGCCATGACGTCGACGATGCGCCGACCCGCTTCCCCGGGCGACGTATCGGCGCGCTCCAGGACCACGCCGACGGTGAGCGGGAACGCACCGCCGAGGCTGAGCCAGGCCCACGTGGGCACGCCGGCGAGGGCACCCAGGGACTCGTGGCCGGTGACGGCCACCAGCAGGCCGGTCCCGACGAACATGGGGCCGGCGAGGCGCCGCCAGCCGCCGACCGCCACTGCCAGGATCCCGACGCCGCCCGCCACCCAACGCGTCCAGCCGGCGCCGCCGGACACCCGCTCCAGGAACGTCACCCCGCCCACCACACCGGCTCGAGCCGGATGGAAGGCGAGGGAAGCACTGCACAGGGCGGCGCCGAGCTGGGCCGAGATGGCGGCGGCGGATGGCCAGACCGGTGGCGATGCCGACGCCGCCGGTGACGAGCAGGGCGTTGGCGAAGGT
>JBBSIS010000139.1:0-8145 GCA_038231955.1 Acidimicrobiales bacterium | reverse complement strand
GTACGGCGGCCGCGCGTCGGTCTCGGGCGCCTTGAGCTCGGCGGCGTCGATGCCCAGCTCGACGACCACGGGGCGGCGGTGGGCCCAGGCGTCGTGCAGTGATGCGGCGGCGCTCGTGTTGTCGGCCCGGACGCGCTCGACGCCGTCCCAGGCCGGTGGGACCTCCGCTCCGGGGGTGAGGACCAGGCCCCGCCCCAGGGATTCTGCGCCCCGCCCGGTCACGGCCTGCGGCCGACGGGTGTCACTGCCGCCTGCGGCCGACGAGTGTCACTGCGGCCTGCGGCCGACGAGCAGGTGGTGGGGATGGAGGTAGCCGCGATGGAGCGGCCGGTGGTGCACCTCCAGGCCGGCGCCGGCCATGGTCGCAGCCAGCTCCGCCGGCGGGAGGAACGTCAGCTCGCTTCCCTCGGTGATCCTCAGGATCCGAACGGCCGCAGTCTCCTGGGCGCTGTTCCATCCCGCCTTCCACCGGGGCGAAAGCGCCATCTCCTTGACCACCAACGTGCCGCGGGGCGCCAAAGCCTCGGCGCACCGGGCCAGCAGCCCGACCTGGTCGGCGGCGGGCAGGAGGTAAAGGACGTCGACGATGGCAATGGCGTCCCACGGCCCCTCCGGCAGGTGGTCAGCCTTCACCCGCTCGAACGAACAGGCCAGCGCCGCCCTCGTCGCCGCCTCCTGTGCCTGAGCCAGCTTGGCATCGTCCACGTCGATCCCATGGACCGCCAGCTCCGGCGCGGTCAGGGCCAGGTACAGCGACAGGAGCCCGTGACCGCAGCCCACCTCCAACACCCGCCCCGCCAACGGGATCTGGGCGGCGATCGCCGGGAACGGGCACGTCGCCCACCTCACCGCCACATGGGCGCGCGTCGTCACCGGGGCCCCGGCATACAGGGCCTGCAGGCGGCGGCCGGGGCTATCGGCACAAGGCCTCCCGTACGTCACCGGTTGGCGCCTGACGGACCGATCACGAGAGGTAGTAGCCCGTTCCGAAGATGGCGGTGAGGGCGACGAGCCCCACCCCACTCACCGGGAGGGCCCATCGCCGCAGCGCGGGCCGGTCGACCAGCATCTCGCCGAGAACGGCGAAGCAGGGAAAGGCGGCCAGCAGGTAACGGGCCATGCCGAAGAAGTTCTTGGTCGACACGGCCGACAGGCCGATCAGCAGCAGGGTGAAGATCCCGTAGCCGGGGCCGAACCGCCGGAAGACGCGCGGAATGAGGCAGGCGGCGCCCAGCGTCAGCACCGGGTGGGCCATGAAGAGGGCCCACGCCGGTGGGCTGCGAAGGTCGGCGATGTCGTGGAAGAACTGGAACTTGAACCAGGTGCTCGGGCCGGCGCCCTGGTCCCACGCCCCCTGGGCGGTGATGAACGCCAGCGGGTCATCAAAGCGGTTCCACAGGTAGAGGCACCAGGCGGCGAGGCCCACGACCGACAGCAGGACGCCGGCGTCGGCCCACCGCAGTCGTCGCCAGTCGACCAGCCCGCCGCCCTCCGGGCGCAGTGCCCCCCGCCGCTCGAGGGCGCGCACGACCAGGGCGATGATCAGGACCACACCGATGGGGCGGGCCGCGGTGGCGACCGCCCCGGCCAGGCCGGCGAGCAGCGGGTGGTCGGCGTCGAGAAGGAGGAAGGCGGCCAGCACGGCGGCGACGAACAGGCCGTCGGCGTAGACCACGCCGTAGACGAAGAAGGCGTAGGGAAACAGCAGGAAGGCGGCCAGCGCGGTCCAGGTCGCGGCGGGCGTCAACCGGGCCCGCAGCCAGGTGAACAGCAGAACGGCGACGGCCCCGCCCGCAGCCAGGCTGACCACGATGCCGACCACGTAGGCGTGGCCCACGACGGCGGCCACGGCGGCCACCACCGCCGGGTAGGCCGGGAAGAAGGCGATGGACGACTGCCGGCCCGGGACGTAGGAATACCCGTCGGTGGCGATCCGGAAGTACCACCCGGAGTCCCATTGCGCCCAACCCCGCAGCCACGACGGCCCGGAGAAGGGCGGGGCCAGGTGGGGTCCGGAGGCGACGGGCAGATGGGGCGAGACCACGCCCATCACCAGGTAGAGCACGCCGGCCACGGCCACGAACGCGCCCAGGGCATGCCAGGTCTGGTGGCCTGTCCGGCCCGGCCCGGGATCCTCGACGGCGGCGTTCCGCGACCCGAGACGGGCGGTGGCGGGTGGGTTGGACGGCATGATCCAGGAACAAGTCCGGCCGGCGCGGCAGGCAAGCCGACCGGCGCGGAAACTACCACGGGGCCCGGCGCCGGTCCGGGCGCGGCCCGACCAGGTTCCGGCCCTCCGCTACGGGGGTACGTCACCCTGGTGCCGGACGACCTCACGACCACGTTCCAGGCGTCAGTCGACGCCGGGAAGGAGCGACTCGACCGGTCCTGGCCCGGCCTGCTGGCCACGGGGGCGGTCGGGGGGATCGATGTCAGCATCGGCCTCCTCGCCCTGCTCACCGTCGAGCACGCCACGGGCAGCCGGCTCGTCGGCGCCCTCGCCTTCGGCATCGGCTTCATCGCCCTCACGCTGGCCGGCAGCGAGCTGTTCACCGAGAACTTCCTGGTCCCGGTCAACGCGGTGGTGGCCGGCAAGGCCAGAGCCCGCTCGTTGTTCCGGCTGTGGGGCGGCACCCTTGTCGCCAACCTGGCCGGCGGGTGGGTGTTGGTGGGGCTCATCATGGCTGCCGCACCCGAGCTGAGGCAGACCGCCCTGCAGGCCGGCGCCCGGGTCGGCGAACGGGGGATCGACCCGTCGTTGCTGGCCGCCGCCGTGCTGGGCGGGACGGTCATCACCCTCATGACGTGGATGGAGCGCAGCACACCGTCGGTGCCGGCCAAGCTGGTCGCCGCCGTCTCCGCCGCCTTCCTCCTCGCCGCGGGGCCGATCGTCCACGCCGTGGTCAACACCCTGGAGATGTTCGCCGCCCTCCAGGTAGGTGCGCCCTTCGGCTACCTGCAGGTCGCCAAGCTCCTGGCCGTTGTCACCGTCGGCAACGCCGTCGGGGGCCTTGGCTTCGTCACCGTGCTGCGGCTGGTACAGGTGGGGTCGGGGACAGTCAAGGACGAACGCAGTGAGGAACCTCCGGCCCAGCCTCGTCGGGCCGCCTAGCCCGCATAGGCGGGATGGCGGTTCAGCCACCGCCGGCGCATGTCCTGGACGACGACGTCCCGGCTGTCGGCGAGAATTTGGGACCGGGGCCGGGCGCCGTCGCGCAACAGGCGCCCGGTGGCGGCGGCCAATCGGACCGGGGTGAGGATTTCCGACGGTCGGGCCCGGTGGTTCAACACGTCGAACCATCGGTCGACCATGAGGGCGTTCGTGCTGAGGCCGCACAGGATCTCGCCCAGCACGGGCGGGACACAGCCGGCCCGGCCCAGGTCGGCGGCGAACCAGGCCATCTCCTGCGCGTCCCGGTCCCGCCAGCGCCCCCACCCGGCGAGCGCCTCGTCGAGCGTCGCTGCACTCCCCAGCCCGTCCACGATGGCCGGCGCCAACCGCTCGGCCTGCCGCAGGGCGTCGGTGATGCCCTGCCCCGGCGACGGATCCTTGAAGTGGCCGGCGTCGCCCACCAGCACCCATCCCGGCCCGGACGCGTCGCGGAAGTAGCCGGTCCACCGGGGCATGACCGCCGGTCGCCCGGTCCTCTGCGCCCCGGCGACGATGTCGGCCACCGGCTCACACGCGGCGACATGGGCGTCGAGTGCGGCTCCCGGGTCGCCAACGAAGCTGCCGACGCGATCGGCGGGGGGGATGGCGATGACCATGTAGAGCCCGCCATCGCACGGGCACGCCACCAGGAACTCCTCGTCCCACCGGTGGGCCACGAACGTGGCCGGCGCCGGCGGGGTTGCCCCTTCGTAGTAGGCCCAGCTCGACATCCGCTGGCTGGGAATCTCGTTGTAACGACGGGCGCCGACGAGGCGGGCGACGGTCGACGTCCGGCCGTCCGCGCCCACCACCAACGGCGCTTCCAGCACCGTCTCGCCACTGGGGTCACCGTCGTCGGCCTCGACCCGCACGCCGAAGACCCTTCCGTTTCGCTCGACCAGCCCGGTGACCCGGGCACCGGTCCGCACGTGGGCGCCGGCCTCCTCGGCCGCCTCGACCAGGATGGTGTCGAGCACCGTCCGGCGGACCGACATCCACGGGCCCGGGTCGTCGGGCCGGCGGGGCCAGGGCCGGACCATCCGCAGCCCGTCGACGCGGAAGTCGATCTGCTCGATCCAGGGAGCGCCACTGGCCCGCACCCGGTCGAGGACGCCGATGTCGGCCAGCACCCGGGCGCCGTCGTTCTGGAAGGCGTGGGTCGACGGCGTGTCGCTCGGGAACCGGGCCCGGTCGACCAACGCCACCTTCAGGCCCCGGTTGGCCAGCTTCACGGCCAACGGAGAGCCGGCGCAGCGGGCGCCGACTACCACGACGTCATACTGCTCGGCCATCAAGGCTCAGGCTAGGGCCCTGCCTCCGGGTCCGTACTCGAAATGGAGAGGTGGAATTCCCACGGAGCGCGCGTGGGCGACCCCGCCCGCGCCCGCCAGCCCCGCGGTGATCGGTAGCCTGCACAGGACGCTACGCCGCTCGGCGCACCCGGCGCCAAGGAGGATCCCCGTTGACCGTCCGCCATCGTCAAGGTCGCCGCCCTGCGTTCATCGGCGCCGTGGCCTGCCTTTCCTTCGCCTTCCCGCTACTGAGCACCGGCAGCGCCCAGGCGGCGCCCGCAGCGACCAGGGGCTCGGCCGGCGCCGTCGGCCGCACCCGCCCGGCGGCGGCACCCCCCTCCGACGTCCTCAGCACCCTCTCCGATCTCCTGGCCCGCCTTCTGCCGGTCTCGCCCGCTCCTTCGACGACGGCGACGGCGGCGACGCCCTCGGGGTTCGAGGCCCGCGTGATCGCCTCGACGGTGCGGGTCCGGGGCGTGGCCTGTGGCTTCCAGTTGACCGGGAGCGGCTTTTCGCCGTCCGCCAACACGATCGTGACCAACGCCCACGTGGTGGCCGGGGTGGCCAACCCGGTGGTCCAGCGGCCCGACGGCGTCACCCTCCCGGCCCAGGTCCAGATCTTCGACCCCGACCGCGACCTGGCCGTGCTGGTCGTGCCCGGCCTAGGCGAGCCGGCGCTCCCGTTGGGCTCTGGCGTCACCGGTGAGAGCGCCGCCATCTTCGGCCACCCGCGTGGTCAGTTCCCCGTGGCCGTCACACCCGCCCGTGTCGCCCGCAGGGTGACCGCGGACGTGGGGAACATCTACGACAGCGGGCCGGCCCTCCGTCGCCTCCTGGTCCTCAGCGCCCGCATCCAGCCCGGCGATTCCGGTGCGCCGCTGGTGAACGGCTCCGGCCAGGTGATCGGCGTGGCCTTCGCCACTTCGGTGCGCCAGCCCACCACCGCCTTCGCCATCGCCACCGAGGACCTCACGCCCGTCCTGGCCCGGCCCCGGTCCGGCCAGGTGAGCACCGGGCCCTGCCTGACCGCCTGATCCGCCCCTCCTTCAGGGAGTGAACGCTCCGTCGACCCTGGGCAGGAAGTGCTTGCCCAGAGTCTCGGCCTGTTGCTGGTAGGACGAACCGATCCCCTGCCCATAGAGCGACGCCGGCTCCTCCAGCATCCGCTCGAAGGTGAGCTTGCACACCCGCTGGCCGTGCTCGATCATGAACGGCACGTCGTGGGCCCGCACCTCCAGCGCCGCCCGTGAGCCTCGGAACCGGCCACCCTCGTCGTAGCCGAAGCCCGGGTCGAAGAAGCCGGCGTAGTGGGTGCGCAGCTCCCCGCTGGTGGGGTCGTAGGCCATCATCTCGGCCGCCAGGGTCGGCGGGATCGTCACCGCCTCGTCCGACATCAGCAGGTAGAACCGCTGGGGGGTCAGCACCACCCGGTCGCCCTCTTCACCCTCGATGTGCTCCCAGTAGGCGTCGGGGTCAAGGGCCCCGGTGCGGGTCATGTCCAACAGCGGGGCGTTGTCGCGGGCCCGGTAGCCGACCCGCCCCGAGGCGTCGCCCCGCAGGTCGAGGCTGAGGAACAGGCCGTTCGAGAGGGCCAGGTCGTCCTCGGGAACGGGGCGCCCGTCGTCGTCGAAGAGCAGCGGCTGCTGGCCGTGGAAGGCCCGCAGGTCGTCGTCGGTAAGCTCGGGGCGGCCGACCGACAGCCGCAGCTGGTTCAGGGCCAGATCCTCCCGAACCCGGATGGCGAACGAGAGGGGGACGACCTCGAGATAGAGGCCGCCCTGGTAGCCGTCGCGGATCTCGTCGAAGCGGTGGCCGCCGTCGGTGATGACCCGGGTGAAGACGTCGAGCCGGCCCGTCGAGCTCTTGGGGTTGGCCTTGCCCCGCACCCCGGGCGGCAGGGCCAGGCGCTCCTTGAGGGGGATCAGGTACGGCCGGTTGGTCTCGAGCACCGCCCCCTCGCGGTGGAGGTCGAGCTCGTCGATCACGTAGTCCTTCAGCCGTTGCTCGACGGAGAGGCGGCCGGGCAGGAAGCTGCACCGGATGCGGTAGGCCACCTCCCCCAGGCGCAGATCGAGGCTGGCGGGCTGGACGTTGTCCCGGGGGACGGTGAAGCCGCCGGCCGAGATCACCCCGGCGTCGATGGCCTGCACCAGGTGCTGGCTAGGCAGGACGCCGTCCTGGCCCGGCGGGAGCGTCAGCATGACAGTTGAATCCTAAGCCCCTGGTTCGGCGGCCACGGGCTTTCAGCCTGCGGCGGCGAGGAACTTGGCGGCCAGCGGGGCGGCCATGATGCCCCAGCGGTCAGCGCAGGCCGTGGAAAGGGAAGATCCGGCGTCGCACGTCGTCGATGCTGCGCCGTACGCCGTCGACATCGTCGCCCGGGGCGGCGAGGGCCGGCTCGGAGAGGCGTCGGGGCACGTCGTGGCCGGCCTCGGCCCTGGCCCGTTCCAGCCAGACCGCGGGGAGCTCGTCGGGAAGCTCGACGCCGGCCATGGCCGCGAAGTAGGTGGTCCACGCCCGAGGCACGACGCTGGCCCACTGGTAGCCGCCGCCACCGGTGGCCACCCAGCGGCCGTCGCAGGCGCGATGGGCCAGATCGTGCAGGACGGCCGCCGCCTCCCGGTAGGCGGCGGTGGTGAGGTGCAGGTTGGCGAGGGGATCGGTGTGGTGGCTGTCGCAGCCGAGCTGGGTCACCAGCACCTGGGGCCGGAAGGCCTCGACCAGCGGCGGCACCACCTCGTGGAAGGCCCGCAGCCAGCCCGCGTCGCCCGTCATGGGTGGCAACGGCACGTTCACTTTGGTCCCGATGGCGTCGCCCCGGCCCATCTCGTCGATCGCACCCGTGCCCGGGAACAGGGTGCGGCCATCCTGATGGAGGGAGACCGTCAGAACCCGCGGGTCGGCGAAGAAGATCGCTTGGGGGCCGTCACCGTGGTGGACGTCGACATCGACGTAGGCGACCCGCTCCGCCCCTTGGGCCAGCAGCCAGGCGATGGCGATGGCCGGGTCGTCGTAGACGCAGAACCCACTGGCCTTCTCGGCCATGGCGTGGTGAAGGCCGCCGGCGGGGTTGAAGGCATGCTCGGCCCGGCCCGACCAGACCGCTTCAGCAGCCGTCAGCGACGCGCCCGCCACCCGGGCCGCCGCCTCGTGCATGTTCGGGAAGATCGGGTTGTCGGGATTGCCGAAGCCGAACTCCCACCACGAGCCGCGGATGCCGTGCCCGGCACGCCGGACGGCATCGACGTACCGGCCGGAATGGACCAGGCCCAGCTCGGCGTCCGTCGCGTCGCGGGCCGGCGTCTCGACCACCCGATCGCCGTCGACCAGGCCGTAGTCCGTGATCAGCCGACGGGTGAGGATGACCCGGGCGGGCCGGAGCGGGTGAGTGGGGCCGTGGTCGTACCAGGCCACATCGTCGCCGTACCAGACCAGTTCGACCCGCTCGCTCATGGCGCAGGTCGACCCTGCCGGTCGCATGACAACGGCCTACCCGGGGCCGGGGCCCTCGTCCGGCTCGCCCGAGACGGCGCCCGACGGCGACGGCCGCACACGGCGACCGGGTGCGGCCGACGTCCGGTGGGCGCCGAGGACCAGGCCGGCGAGGAGGAGTGCGGCCACGCCGATCCACGGCGCCCGCCCGAGCGACGGGGCGCCGGCGGCGAGCAAGACGCGACCGGGCGTCCTGGCACCGACCGCCGG
>JBBSIS010000138.1:0-8158 GCA_038231955.1 Acidimicrobiales bacterium | reverse complement strand
GCTCCTCCGGCGGGGCGCCCACGGCGAGGAGGAGACCACCGACGCCATCTCCGACCACACCACGATCCGCGACGCCATCCGGGCCGCCGGGGCCGAGGCGGCGGGCAGCGACGCGTGGTGGCGCGCCACACGACGCCCGCAAGGAGAACAGCGACCACATGGCCGAGGAGGAGCGCGGCGCGTTGGCGGACTTCCGCCAGAATGCCGACCCGTCGGTCCGCGACGAGCTCGGGGCGGCGTTTCTGGCCTTCAAGCGCGATCGGCCCGACGCCGGGAGCGCCCTGGTGGACAAGGATCCCGATCGGTACATCGCCGAGCACGGCGGCGGGTAGGACCGGCCACAGTGGAGATCACGATCGAGCCGCCCAGCGGCCGCCAGCACACGATCGCTTCCGGCAGCCAGCGGGCGACAGTCGTCGAGGTGGGCGGCGCGTTGCGCGTCTATTCCGTCGCGGGTCACCAGGTGTTCGACGGGTATCCCCTCGACGTGCGGTGCACCGGGGCCCGGGGCCAGACGCTGGTGCCGTGGCCGAACCGGCTGGGGGGCGGGCGATACTCCTTCGGCGGCGAGGAGCTGCAGGTGCCCCTGAGCGAGCCGGAGAAGGGCAACGCCATCCACGGGCTGGTGCGCTGGGCCAACTGGCACGCCGTCGAGCACACCGACGAGCGGGTGGTGATGGCGCACGTCCTGCACCCCAGCCCGGGGTATCCCTTCACCCTGGCGCTGCGCCTGGCGTACGTGCTCGGCCCGGCTGGACTCTCCGTGCGCCTGGATGCGACGAATGCCGGAAGGACCCCGCTCCCCTACGGCTCCGGCGCCCATCCCTACTTGATGCTGGGCGGGCCGACGGTGGACCCGCTCGTGCTGCAGGCACCCGGGACGCACCACATGGTGACGGACAGCCGCCAACTTCCGACTTCCACCGCGCCGGTCGACGGCACTCCGTACGACTTCCGCGAGCCCCGAAGGATCGGCGATGCCGTGCTCGACACCGGGTACGCCGACCTGCTCCGGGACGGGGACGGTCGGGCAACCGTCGAACTGGCCACCGAGGACGGCGCCCGCCGGGTGACCCTGTGGATGGACGCCGCCGTCCGCTACCTGATGCTGTTCACCGGCGATACCCTCAAGCGCACGGAGGAGCGCCGCCGCAGCCTCGGCGTCGAGCCCATGACCTGTGCGCCGAACGCCTTCGCCACCGGGGAGGGCCTCGAAGTGCTCGAGCCCGGTCAGACCTCCTCGATGGAGTGGGGGATCGCCGCCGCCGGTTTCGACGCATGAGGGCGCTGCGGTCCGGCGGGCCTCGTCACTCCGGCGACTGCACGCCCCGGAGGATGTCCGAGTCCACCGGGCCCTCCCCAGTCCGGATGACTGAGAAGGCGCCCCTCGGTTCGATGACGACGGCGGTGACGTCGGCGATGGCGCCGACGCCGTGCTCGCGCAGGACGCAGTAGAGGTCGTCGACGGTGAGGTGGGCCCTGCGGAGCGCACCGGGCACGATCTGGCCCATCGACACCAGGAGCAGTGCCGGGCGGCTCACCAGTCGCTTCGCCAGCCCGGAGCGCACCCGCACCCAACTGAGCGCCCGGTGGGCGGCGAGCAGGGTGACGACGGCGGTCAGGCCCTGGGCGTAGGACGGCGACGCCGTGGTTGCCGTCCGCCCGACGATGGCGCCCAGCGAGACGGCGACGATGAAGTCGAAGCCCGACATCTCGGCCAGCGTCCGTCGCTCGGCGAGGCGCACGCCGACCAGCGTCGAGACGTAGATGAGGACGGTGCTGAGGGCGACGTAACCCACCGTCCGCCATGAACCGAGCAGCCAATGCCACATTGTCCAGAGCCTAGGATGTGGGCCGCGGGCCGGCTCGCTTTCACCGGTCGAGTTGTGGCCGCGGTGGTGGCCTGGAAGCATTGTGGTCATGCGGCGAGCGGGACCGGCGAGACCGATGGAGGTCCGGGTCGGGCCGCTGGTGGTGACGATCCACTCCGACGACCAGTTCCTCGTCTGCCAGCCCGACGCCACCGTCGACCCGTCGGGGGCCCAGGGTTACTTCGTCGCCGACACCCGCCTGGTCTCCGCCTACCGGCTGACCCTTTCCGACACCCGGCCCGTACTGGTCAACAGCGCCGCCGTGTCCCCTACCTCTGCTCGCTTCGAGTTCGTCAACGAGGCGATGGAGACGGTGAGCGGCCGGCTGGAGCGCGGCGAGCTGCACCTGCGGGTCGACCGCACCATCGGCGACGGCATCCACGAGGACTACGACCTCGTGAGCTACGCAGCGGATCGGGTGGAGCTCGACCTCGAGATCCGACTCGAGGGCGACTTCGCCGACCTGCTCGGCGTGAAAGCCGACAAGCGGATCCGGCGGGGCTCGGTGCAGACGAGCTGGGACCAGGACGCCGGGGTCCTGCGCACGCGCTACTCGAACCAGGACTTCCAGCGGGGCCTGTTCCTCCAGGTCGACCGCCAGGGCTCGCCGGCCGAGTTTGCCAACGGCACGCTGTCGTTCCGGGTGGCGCTCGAGCCCCGGGCCCACTGGCACGCCTGCCTGCTGTGGGTCCCGACCATCGGCGACGAGTCGCCCGCCCGGCTCCGCCCCGGGACGTGCCACGCCCTGGTGAGCGGCGACAGCGAAGGCGACCATCAACGCTTGACCGCCCCGGTCACCTCCATCGAGACCGCGGATGCCGGGGTCGACGCCGTCATCGATCGGGCCGTTCTCGACCTGGCGGCCATGCGCCTTCGAAGCCACGATCCCGGCCCCGCCGACCCGGACGGCGGCGGGTCGTGGGTGGCCGCCGCCGGGATCCCCTGGTTCGTCTCGTTGTTCGGGCGCGACTCGCTCGTGGTCTCGCTGCAGACGCTGATGCTGTCGCCCCGGTTCGCCCAGGGCGCGCTGGCCGCTCTCGCCCCGCTGCAGAGCACGGACTACGACGACGCCCATGATGCGCAGCCCGGCAAGATCCCCCACGAGATCCGCCATGGCGAGCTGGCCCACGTCCACCTCGTGCCGCAGACTCCGTACTACGGCACCGCCGACGCCACCATCCTGTACGTGTGGGCGGCGGCCGAGGTGTGGCGGTGGACCGGTGACCGCCGTGCCCTGGCCGGCATCCGCGCCAACGTGGACCGGGCTCTGGCGTGGATCGACACCGACGGCGACATGGACGGCGACGGCCTCCAGGAGTACCGAACCCGGGCCGGCGACTGGGGTTTCTACAACCAGGCCTGGAAGGACTCCGGAGCCGCCATCGTCAATGCCGACGGCAGCCGGGCCAAGCTGCCGATCGCCGTCTGCGAGCTCCAGGGCTACGTCGTCGCGGCCAAGCGGGCCTGGGCCGACGCGGTGGAGCAGGCGTTCGACGACGCCTCGTCGGCGACCCGGCTGCGTGCCGAGGCCGACCGGCTGGTCGAGGCGATCGAGGATCGCTTCTGGTGGGCCGACGAGGGCACGTACTACCTCGGCCTCGACGGCGACAAGCAGCCGATCGCATCGGTGGCGTCGAACCCGGGCCACCTGCTGTGGGCCGGAGCGGTGGCCCCCGACCGCGCCGCATCGGTCGTGGCCCGGCTGCTGGCCGACGACATGTGGAGCGGGTGGGGCGTGCGAACGCTGTCGGGCCACCACCGGTCCTACAACCCGTTCTCGTACCAGCGGGGGTCGGTCTGGCCCCACGACAACGCCATCGCGGCCGCGGGCTTCGCCCGCTACGGGCACCACCGGGAGGCGTGGCAGGTCGGCCGGGCCCTCTTCGACGCCGCCGCACGCTTCCAGCAGAGCCGGCTGCCGGAGGTGTTCGCCGGCCTGGAGCGAGAGGCGGGTTCGTTCCCGGCGCAGTACCTCGGCGCCAACGTCCCGCAGGCGTGGGCATCGGGGGCGGTGATCCACCTGCTCTCGACCTTCGTCGGGCTTGCCCCGGCTGCCGCGGAGCGTCGTCTCGACGTCGCACCGGCACTACCCGGCTGGCTGGGCGACGTTCGCCTGGAGGGGCTCCAGGTGGGCTCCGCCTCGGTCGACCTGTGCCTGTCGGGCCGCCAGGGCACCGTCGATGCCCAGCGCGGCGAGCTGGCGGTGAGGTTTCGTCCGACGGCGAGGCCGGCCCCACCCGGTTCGTGACGGCCGGCCGGTGGAGGACAGGCCCGGGCGGTTGCCCACGTCCCACCGAAGGGTAGCGATGGCGCCATGAGCTCGCTGCCGCTGCTGCTGGGGATGTTCGCGGGCGCCGCCGGCGTCGTCTGGCTGGCGGGGGTGAAGCTCTCCGATTCGACTGACGTGCTCGCGACGCGGTTGGGGCTGGGCCAGGCCCTCGGGGGGCTCATCCTGCTGGCGGTGGCCACGAACCTCCCCGAATCGCCATTACCGCCAGCGCCGCCCTCGCCCACAACCTCGGCATCGCCATCGCCATCGCCATCGCCATCGCCATCGGCATCGGCATCGGCAACATCCTGGGCGGCATCGCCATCCAGACCGTGGTGCTCGTGGCCCTCGACGCGTTCGGGGTCCGGGGCAAGCGCCCGCTCACCTATCTGGCGGCGTCGCTGTCTCTCGTCCTCGAAGGCGCCCTCGTCATCTCCGTGCTCGTCGTCGCCGTCATGGGCACCCGTCTTCCGCGCCGCCTCGTCGCCTTCCGGGTGGCCCCGGGGGGGCTTCTGATCGCTGTGCTCTGGGTGCTCGGCATCCTCCTCCTCAGCCGTCTGCAGGGCAAGCTGCCGTGGCAGGAGCAGGGCAACGCGCCGGGAGGCCAGGAGCAGCCCAGGGGCCATGCCGCGGCCACCAAAGCGGCGCAGGCGGCCGGCAACGGCGAGTCGACCGCCCGGGGCGCCGCCACGTTCGGGATCGCAGCCCTGGCCACCCTGGTCGCCGGGGTCGTGCTCGAGCGCAGCGGCGAGGCCATCGCCGGGCACATTGGCATGACCGGGGTGCTGTTCGGGGCCACGATCCTCGCCGCGGCCACGTCGCTTCCCGAGCTGTCGACGGGCCTCACATCGGTGAAGCTGGGCGACTACCAGCTGGCCTTCGGCGACATCTTCGGCGGGAACGCGTTCCTGCCCGTGCTGTTCCTCATGGCCAGCGTCCTGTCCGGGCAGGCGGTCCTGCCCCAAGCGAGTGACACCGACGTGTACCTGACCGCCCTGGCCGTGTTGCTGACGACGGTGTACATCTGGGGGCTGATCATCCGGCCGACCAAGCGGTTTCTGCGCATGGGGATCGACTCCCTGGTGGTACTGGTTCTCTACGCCGTGGGCATCGTCGGCCTCGTGGCCATCGCCAGGAAGTAGCTCGACCGCCCGGGGTGCAGCCCCGCGCCCCCATGTCAGTTGACCGGAGAGGAGCAGTTCGATGACAGCCGATGGACCTGAGGTTTCGACCGACGAAGACGAGGCGGTCCGCCGCTACCTGGGGGTCCTCGATTTCCGTCGGGTCGCCCCGCCCGCTTACAGCCCGACGACGCGGCGGTCGCCCTGGCGGCGGAGGTCGACGAAGGTGACGATGCGCTGGCGGTGCTGCTGGCCGAGGGGACGCCCGGGAGCCTCGGCGACCTGGCGCGACTCGAGCCGGCCTTCGTCGCCGGCGCCGCCCGCTACGGGCAATGTCATCACGTGACCTACGAGGGCTGGCGGAACGCGAAAGTGGAGCCCGACGTCCTGGGCCGCGCCGGCATTCGCCCGGAACGGTGATGGGCCCGATTCCGGCGCCCGATGACTACCGTTTTGCGCAGCGCCGATCCCGCGATCAGCGCGGCGACGGTGGCCCCGGCGGTGTATACGGCCCGGCGGTGGCTCGTTACCCACCATTGCGGGCTCTCGGCGTGGGCCTCGTCGTCGAAGACCCCGTGGGCGGCGAAGTCCTTTTCGTGGTCGGCCGCGTGCCAGAGGTTGTCCGGGCGTTGAGGGTCCACCCGGTCCTGCGTCTGCTGGCTCTTGAATCCGGTGGCGCCCAGGTATCGGTCGAGCAGTCCGGGGGCGACGCTGTTGGCGATCAGCGTGGCCGCAGTCGTCGCGCCCACCCAGTACTCGCGGCGCTCCGGATGGTGAGCGGCGTAGAAGATCCCGCGGGCCGGGACCTCCGGCTGGTAGATCGGCGGCACCGGCTGGGAATGGCGGGGCAGGCGCGACAGCACCCAGGAGAACTGCGGGGTGTTGACCGCCGGCAACTGCACCATCGTCACCTTCACTTTGCTCTTCTCGTGCAGGAGCTCGCAGCGTAGGGACTCGTTGAAACCCGGATGGCGTGCTTCGCTCCGCAGTAGGCCGTCTGCAGGGGAATGCCGCGGTAGGCGAGCGTCGACCCGACCTGGACAATCGTGCCCCGGTCACGGGGCCTCATGCGCTTGAGGGCGGCCATCGTGGCGTACACGTAGCCGAGATAGGTCACCTCGGTGACCGTCGGTACTCGTCCGCGCCCACGTCCCAGAAGGGGGCGAACACCGCGGTGAAGGCGTCGTTGACCCAGACGTCGATCTCGCCCAGCTCGGCCTCGGCCCGTTCGGCGGCGGCTTCCACGGCGTCCGCGTCGGCCACGTCGGTGGGCACGACGAGGCCGCGCCGTCCCTCAGACTCGACTTCCTTCGCCGCCGCCTCCAACCCGGCCCGGCCTCGAGCGACGAGGGCGACGTCATACCCCCCTGCTGCGAAGCGCCGGGCGGTGGCCCGCCCCACCCCAGCGGATGCCCCGGTGATGACGGCGACTCTGGCCACGACTCTCCTCTACCGACTCGGTCGACGCGGTGGCCGAGGAGCACCTGGGGCGGCGTCCGGCTCGACCGTCTCCTGGTCGCCTCCTACATGACAGTCCTTCCCTGAAGCCCGATCTCACACGGGCACCGAGCCGGATCCGACGAGAGGGGCGCCGCGGCGGTCGCCGCCGCACTCGGCCCGGCGGCGCCGAACCGCTTGCCGTGGGCGACCCGGACGTGCTCAAGGTCGACCGGCAGTACTCCGGCGGCCGCACAGCCGGCGACCACCAGCTCGGCCTGCGCCGCCACCAGGCCGGCCTGCGCCGGGCGGTGGGCGTCGATCAACGATTCGTGCCGCCACCAGCTCCACCACGGCTCCGCCGGCCCGAGGGGCCGTCGGCCGCAGTCGTACAACTGCGTAGGTCGTCCTGGCCGTGCTCGTGCTGGTGCTGGCGGGCGTGTCAGCGGCGTCATCGGCCTGAGTCGACGTCGAGGACCCATGCCGCCGGTGTGATGCTCGACCGGGAGACATCCCCCGCCGGGTAAGTCAAAGACGGCCGCAGGGTAAGAACGACCCCATGGCGATCGCAGGCCTCATCGCGGTAGGAGCGGTGCCCACACTCGCCTTCGTCGGTGGGGGAGGCGCTCGCGGCCCCGCTACCGTATCCCGCCGTGGCTCCGGGCCGGGACGCAGCACTTCGCCGTTGGTTCGGTCATCGCCGCCATCGCTGTCGATCTAATCCCGTTGCCGCAGGGGCACTCCGAAGTTGCCGTCGCAGTCGGCATCGCCTTGGGCGCAGCCGTTTCCATCGCCCTCGGAAGAGCAGCGAGGCGGAGGAACGTCGTCCGTCGCGGGCGCTCCACCTGGCTCTGCTCGTGACCGCCGGGATCGACGTGCTCTTCGACGGCCTCTTGCTGGGGGTGGGCTCGACCCATGCCCAGATCGGAATCACGCTGGCCGTCGCACTCAGCCTCGAGAACCTTCCCCTCGGCCTTGCCATCGCCGATCACCTCCGCCACCGTCACCCTCCGGGACGATGGAAGCTCGTAGTCGCCGCCGGGCTCACGGCCGTCTTCCCGATGGGCCTTGGCGTCGGCGCTGCGGTGGGCGACCGCCTCCAGGGTGCCCTCTTCACTGGAATGGTCCACCTTCGGCGCCGCCGCCCTGTTGTTCCTTGCGACCGAGCAACTCATCGTCGAGGCTCACGCGACCAAGCACACGCCGTGGTCGAACCTGGCGTTGTTCACGGGCTTCTGGTTGGTGATCGTGCTCGACGCAGTGACCTGACCGTCCCAGCCTCAGGGTTGCCTGTTCGCTCCGCCACACCTGCCGGAGGTCAGCGAACGTGACCGCCGCACATCTGACCGGAAAATTACTGGTGTCCCGTGAGCGCGTGGGCGCGACAGACCGGGGTGCGGGGCGGAGCCCTGCTCGGGGCGTGAGCCCCGACGGTGTGGCGGTCAGGCCGCGGGAGCGAG